>JAOBWJ010000224.1 GCA_025463335.1 Acidimicrobiales bacterium | reverse complement strand
AGGTCCATCAGCAGGCCGTCGTGGAAGGTGCCGTCGCGCCCCCGCTCGTACTGGCGCATGATCCCGACGGGTCGGAAGCCGACCTTCTCGTAGCAGCGGATGGCCCGGGCGTTGGCCGCCGACGGGTCGATGACCAGCCGGTGGTGACCGCCGTGCTCGAGGAGGTGGCGGGCCAGGGTCCGCACGGCGTCGGTCCCGACGCCTTGGCCGTGCCAATCGGGGTGGAGCGCGATGTCGATCCCGGCATGGCGGTAGTCGGGGTCGGTCTCCTCGGACGACTGGATTGCGCCGACGACCTCACCATCGACCAGGAGGGTCCAGACGGTCAGCTCGTCGTCGGGCTCGACCAGCTCCCGGGCCAGCTTGGCCCGATCCTCACCGGGCCACCACTCGTCCATCCCCGGGGCTTCGAACATGGCCGTGAACGGCGCCAGGTCGCCGGCCTCGACCGGCCGCAGCACCACCCGGTCCCCGTGCAGGATCACCCCGGCATCCTTGTCGGATCTCGGCCTCGGGGCAGCCGAGATTCGGCAGGTTGGTCACCTAGGGTCCGGGCATGGCCTGCACCACCGCTGACGTGATCGCCGGGATCGACCTCACCGGAAGGACCGCCATCGTCACCGGCGCGTCGGCCGGCCTGGGCGTCGAGACCATCCGCACCCTGACCGGGGCGGGCGCCCGGGTGCTCGGCACGGTCCGCGACCGGGCCAAGGGTGAGGCGGCGCTCGCTGGGATCGACGGTGTCGAACTGGTCGAGCTCGACCTCGCCTCGTTGGCCAGCGTGCGGGCCGGAGCCGACGCCCTCCGAGGGCGCGTCGGCCGCATCGACCTGCTGATCAACAACGCCGGCGTCATGGCCACCCCGCTCGAGCGCACGGCCGACGGCTTCGAGCTCCAGCTCGGCACCAACCACCTCGGCCACTTCCTCCTCACCACCTTGTTGCTCGACCTGGTCGACGGCCGCATCGTCAACCTCAGCTCCCGCGGGCACCTGCGCTCCGGCATCGGCTGGGACGACCCCCACTACCGGCAGCGGCCCTACGAGAAGTGGGAGGCCTATGGCCAGTCGAAGACGGCGAACATCCTCTTCACCGTCGGCCTCGCCGCCCGCGGCCACACCGCCTTCGCCGTTCACCCGGGGCGCATCCCCACCGAGCTGTCGCGCCACCTGAGCCAGGACGACTTCGCCGACTTGGCGAAGCGCGGCCGGGCCGGGGGCAGCATGCCGTTGAAGTCGATCGAGGAGGGCGCCGCCACCACGATCTGGGCGGCCACGTCACCCGACCTCGACGGCCGCAGCGGGCTGTACCTCGAGGACTGCCACGCGAGCACCACGGTGGCCTCGGGCACCGAACAGCCGGAAGGTCATCGGGCCGACGCCGTCGACCCCGAGCAGGCCGAGCGCCTGTGGCTGTGGTCGGAGGCCGAAGTCGGCCGGAACGGCTCGGGCTGATTCCCGTAGCATCATCAGCCATGCCGCGAAGCGATCGCATCCTCATGGGACCGGGCCCCTGCAACCCGTATCCCGAGGTGGTCGAGGCCATGATCCGCCCGATGCTGGGGCACCTCGACCCGGAGTTCGTGGCGCTCCTCGACGAGACGTGCGACCGCCTGCGCCAGGTGTTCCGCACCACCAACCCGCTCACCCTGCCGCTCAGCGGCACGGGTTCGGCCGGCATGGAAGCGGCGTTCGTGAACGTGGTTCGCCCCGGCGACGTGGCCGTCGTCGGCGTGAACGGCGTGTTCGGCGAGCGCATGGCCGAGGTGGCCTCGCGCGCCGGGGCCGAGGTCGTCCGGGTCGAGGCCGACTGGGGCGAGCCCATCGATCCCGAGCGCCTGCTGGCCGCCCACCCGTCGCCGGCCGTCATCGCCGTGGTCCACGCCGAGACGTCGACCGGCGTGCGCAACGACGTCGAATCGCTCGGGGCGGGCAAGGGCGACGCCCTGCTGCTGGTCGACTGCGTGACCTCGCTGGCCGGCATCCCCGTGGAAGTCGACGGCTGGGGCATCGACATCGCCTACAGCGGCACCCAGAAGTGCCTCGGGGTCCCGCCCGGCCTGGCCCCCATCACGGTGAGCGAGCGGGCCCGGGAGCGTCTCGTCGAGCGGCCCCAGTCGTGGTACCTCGACCTCAACCTCCTCGGCCGCTACACCGGTTCGGCCACCGGGCCGCGGACCTATCACCACACCGCGCCCATCTCCATGGTCTTCGCCCTCCATGCCGGCCTGGGCGCCGTGCTCGGGGAGGGTCTGGAGGACTCGTGGCACCGGCACGCCGAGTGCGGCCGCCTGCTCCAGGAGGGGCTCCACGCCCGGGGCCTCCGGCTGTTCGCCAAGGCGGGCCACCGGCTCCCCGAGCTCACCACGGTCTGGGTGCCCGACGGCATCGACGAGGCCAAGGCCCGGCGCTGCCTGCTCGAGCGTCACGGGATCGAGATCGGTGGGGGCCTCGGGGCGTTCGCCGGCAAGGTCTGGCGCATCGGTCTCATGGGTCACACCGCCCGCCCCCGCAACGTGGCGCTCTTCCTCGCCGCCCTCGACGAGCTCCTGGACACGTGAGCACATGACCGATCTGGTCGTGCTGAAGGGCCGGCGGGTGACGCTCCGGCCCCTCGCGGTCGCCGACTTCGGCCAGTGGCACGAGGTGCGGACCCGCAACGTCGACTGGCTCACCAAGTGGGAGCCTCGCCGCCCGCCCGGCGCGCCCGACGTCGTCGACAGCCGGGCCGCCTTCGCCGCCCGTTGCCGCGCCCGCGACCGGGAGCGCCAGCTCGGCGCCGGCTACGGGTTCGGCATCTTCCACGGGACGCGCTTCTGCGGGGAGATCAACATCAACGGCGTCCAACGAGGCCCGTTCCAGAACGCCTACGTGGGCTACTGGATCGACGAGGCGTGCGCCGGCGAGGGGCTGGTCCCGGAGGCGGTGGTGGTGGTGTGCCGCCACGCCTTCGAGGAGCTCGGCCTCCACCGCCTCCAGATCGCCATCATCCCGCGGAACCAGCCCAGCCGCCGCGTGGTCGAGAAGCTGAAGATCCGCGACGAGGGCGTGGCCGTCCGCTACCTCGAGATCAACGGCACGTGGGAGGACCACATCCGCTACGCCATCACGCTCGAGGAGTGGCACGACCGGCGGCCCGAGCTGCTCGCCGAGTGGATCGACTGAAGCTGTCCGTCCGCCCTACCGCTTGATCCGCTCGGCGATCCAGCCCTGCTGCACCGACCACACCTGGGTGGTGAGCTCCCGCTCGACGGCGTCGGTGTGGGTGTCGATCCCGCCCATGTCGGCCAGCGTCTGCTTGGTGGCGGCCACCAGCGGCTTCGGGGCCGAGGCGGCGCGGGCGGCCACGGCCAGGGCTTCCTCCAGCAGGTCGTCGGGCTCGACGCTGCGCCACACCAGCCCGATGCGTTCGGCCGCCAGCCCGTCGACGACCTGGCCGAACAGCACGAGGGCGGCGGCGGCTTGAGGTCCAACGGCGTTGCGCAGCAGCCACGTGTGGCCACCGCCGGGATGGATGCCGAGGTCGAGGAAGCGCACGTCGAAGCGAGCGGTGTGGGCGGCCAGCCGGAGGTCGCACGAAAGGGCCAGGTTCATGCCCGCGCCCACCGCCGGACCGTTCACGGCGGCCACCGTGGGGAGCGGCGAGCGGGCCACCCGAAGGAAGCCCTCGTAGATGGCTCGGAACTCCTCGGCACCGGCCGTGCGCAGGTCACCGAGATCGGCGCCCGCACAAAACGCCGGTGGGGCGCCGGTGACGACCACGGCGCCCACGTCGGCGTTCGCCTCGAGCTCGTCGAAGGCGTCGACCAGCTCGGCCACCAGCCCGCCCGTGAGGGCGTTGCGCCGCTTGGGGTCATCGAGGGTCACGATGGCGACGCGGTCGCTCCGCTCGACTCGGAGCAGCGTCACGGGGCCTCATCTCGTACGACGGCGGGGGAGTGGCGGAAGAAGGCCTCCACGTCGCGCTCGTAGCGGTAGATCGGCTCGACCTCCCCGACGGTCTCGCGAAGCCGCACCGCCTGCCAGAAGTGCTCGACGGCGCCGGCCGAGGTGTAGTCGTAGCGGAAGCCGTGACGACGCAACTGGCGGGTGTCGACGCCCCGGCCGTGGCGCAGCACCTCGAGCGCCTCGGGTGGGAGGTCACAGGTCCGGGCCAGCTTGAGGGCACGGGCGGCGAGACCCGTCCCGATCGGCGGCAGTGGGAACAGCCGCTTGCCGCACATACGCGCCACCTCGCTCCACGGCAGCAGGCCGTCGCCGGCCACGTTGAACACCCCGGGCACGTCGTGCTCGAGCGCGAACAGCATGGAGCGGACGACGTCGTCCTCGTGCACGAACTGCAGGCGGGGGTCGTAGCCGGCGATGCACGGCACCATCGGCAGCTCGAGCGCGCAGGCGAGGGGGGTGACGATGTCGGGCCCCAGCACGTTCGAGAACCGGAGCACGGTGACCGACACGTCGGCGCGGTCGGCGGCGAAGTCGCGGAGGTAGCCCTCGACCTCGAGCAACGAGCTCTCCACCAGCGTGCGGGGCGGGCGCGAGCGCCGGGTCTCCTCCGTGAACCACACCGGGTCCTCGGGGTTCGAGCCGTAGACGTGGGTGGACGACTTCACGATCAGCGACCGAACCGTCGAGCCGGACGCGCTGGCGGCGGCCAGCAGGTTCATGGTCCCGATGACGTTGGACTCGTGCAGCACGCGGGGGCTGACCTCGGTGGAGTCGACCACGAGGAACGTGTGGAGGATGGTGTCGATCCGAGCCGCCTTCACCAGCCGGGCGAGGATCGAGTAGTTCTCGTCGGCCCGTACGAACTCGGTGCGGTCGAGCTCGACCGACGGCTCCGTCGTGTCGAGGCCGACGATGACTTCGATGTCGGGATCTCGCTCGAGCGCCTGGGCGACTCGGCCGCCCCAGAACGTGCCGAGGCCGGTGACGAGGACGCGCTTACCCACGCCACACGCTCTGACGCCGGGACAGCATGTCGTAGAGCGCCTCCTGGATCCGCTGACGGATCCCCTCGGCCTCCTCCATCACCCGGCTGCGCGAGTACCGCGGCTGGTCGGGCGGCACGTCGAAGTACACGGGGTCGAGCACCCGCAGCTTGAACTTGGCCGGGAGGTACATGAGCAGCCCGGCCGGCCCGAACAGCAGCATGTTGGCCGTGATCGGGAAGTACGGCAGGCCGAGCAGGCGGGCCAGGGCCGGGATGGTCGTGAGGGTGGGCATCGACTCCTCAGCGCCCACCACCGCGATGGGCACGACCGGCACGCCCGACCGCATGGCGATCTCGACGAACCCGCCCCGGCCGAAGCGTCGAAGCCGGTAGCGCTCGGCATAGGTCTTGCTCGACCCCTTGGTGCCCTCGGGGAAGACGAGCACGAGCTGCCGCTGTTCGCGGAGGAGGCGGTAGGCGTTGTCGGGATGGGCCACGACGCCGCCGGCCCGTGACCAGAGCGTGCCCAGCACCGGGAGCTGGCGGAAGAAGTGGTCGGCCAGGCCGTAGATGGGTCGGCCCAGCTCCTCCTCGATGCCGTGCATGATCACCGGTGCGTCGGACGGGATGGCCGCCGCGTGGTTGGCCACCAGGAGGGCGGGACCCTTCGGGATCTTCTCCAGCCCCTCCCACTCGACGCGGAAGAGCTTGCGGTACACCGGGTCGTAGAGGCGCCGGACCTGCTGGCGCACCCGCTCGGAGCGGCCCCACTCGTCGACGTCGCCGAGGCGGGGATCGTAGGCCGGGCCGGTGGGCCCACCCAGGCCGGGGAGGTGGACCAGGGCCCGGCGGTCGGCGAGGTCGACCGGCTTCTCTCCTGGCACGGTGCGGATGCTACCCAGGGTCCTCGTTGGCCTCCCAGGCTGCGGCTCCCTCGCACTCGTCCCGCAGCACGCACCAGCGGCACGTGGGGTTCGGGGTGACGGTGGGCGAACGCAGTCCGAGTCGCAGCTCGACGATCTTGGTGGTTGCCGCCACCACCCGTCGCACGGCCACCTCGAGCACGTCCTCGGTGACGTCCTCGGCGCTGAGCTGGCCGCTGTCGAGGTAGTAGCCCACGAGCCGGAACGGAGGAACCCCGGTGCGCAACGTGTCGAGCAGGGCGTAGAAGCGCAGGTCGTCGGTGTGTCCGGCGTGGCGGCCGCCGGTCTTCAGGTCGATCACGACCCGCCCGGCGATGAGGCCCTGCGGGGCGCCGAGGGTGAGGTCGACGGTGCCGCTCAGGATCACCATCCCGCCGCACAGCTCGGCCCGTCGCCGGGATTCGGTCTGGGGGCGCCAGGCGTGCTGCAACGGCGGCCACAGCTCGAGGAAGCCCGCCACCACCTCGTTCACCTCGCTGCGCAGGTCGGCCCGCTCGGCGTCGGACAGGCCCAGCAGCCAGTCGGCGATGCGGGCCGTGGGATCGTCGCTCAGCCGATCGAGGGCGTCGTCGACCAGGCGGAGCGGCACGGGCCGGTCGGGGCGGGCCACCGAGAGCTGGATGGCCTTGTGGGCAACGGTGCCCCGGGCGCTGGCCAGCGACCACTCGAACGGGGCCGCGGCCTCGGCCACGTGGCGGGCTTCGCAGGCCAGGACGCGACCGAGGGCGGCCTTGCTCACGAACACCGGCTCGGTCAGGCCGGTGGCCACCGGCCTGAGCTCACGCTCCAGTCGGGCTCGCAGGTCGTGGCGGAGCTCGGGCTCGACCTCGGGCCGCGGGCGTTCGCCTTCGCGCAGCATGGCCAACACCTCCTGCTGCGCTGGCGAGAGCTCCACGGCTGGACGGTAGGCGCCGGTAGCGTCGCCCACGGTCATGCGTGCCACTTACGAGGACCGGGGCCATGTCACGGTGCCGGCCGTGCTGGACCGGGCCACGCGTTCCGCCGCCCACGAGCACCTGGCCACGCTCCCGGGCGGGGCGCTCCGGGCGGCGCCGATCGAGACCGACCCGTTCTTCGGCGCCGTCGCCGCCGACCCCCGACTGGTGGGCATCGCGGCCGAGGTGCTCGGCGGTGCGGTCGAGGCCTTTGCGTGCACGTACGTGGTCAAGCCGCCGCGCGTGGGCCTGCCAGCTCTGTGGCATCAGGACGGCGAACCGTGGCGCGACCGGTTGGGCGGGGCGGCGGCGACGACGCTCTGGATCGCTCTGGATCCCTCGACCGTCGAGAACGGCTGCCTCCGGGTGATCCCGAGCTCGCACCGCCTACCGCTCCAGCCCCTCCGGCCCAACACCGAGGTGGCGAGCATCTTCGGTGTGGAGCTCGACCCGGCGCTGGTCGACGAGGCGGCCGCCCTCGATGTCGTGCTCGACCCGGGCGACGTCTCGGTCCACCACCCGAACCTCGTGCACGGGTCGGGGCCGAACCGATCGGACCGGCCCCGGGTGGCCCTGGCGGTGCGCTACCGGGCGCTCGGCTGAACTGTCATACCCCCTCGTCAGGATGGGGTGCGTGGGTACCAGCCTCCGCTTCGCCGCCGCCGTCCGGGCCATCGCCATGGAGGCAAGGAGGCTGGGCCTCGAGGTGCCCGGGTTCCGAAGCCCGCCCCGCCTGGCCGGCGCCGACCGTTCGCTGCGCCGTCGCCCGGGCGCGTCGCCGGCCGTGGCCGTGCGGTTGACCGGCCGGCCCTTCGAGCTGGTGGCGGCCGACATGGTCGAGGGGGTGGTGGTGGCCAACGGGCTGTCCGGGCGCCGGGCCACCGAGGTGCGCGATCGGCTCCTGGCCGTCCTCGGCGGTGATGGCGGCGCGGCGGCCGCCTGAGCGAGGGAGAATGGGCCGAGGCCGGCGTAGCCCAATCGGTAGAGGCCCTTGGCTTAAACCCAAGGACAGTGCGGGTTCGAATCTCGCCGCCGGCACACAGAGGGCGAACCGCGACCGGGTCAGGCGCTCCGCCGTCGCGCCCGACCCCGGTCTCCGTGGGGGCTACCCGCCCGCACGGCGCCGACAAACGGGGATGCCACGTTTGACGGGAGGGCATCTGGGATCCTTGACTGATGGGTGGGGGCGGGCGAAATGCCGCGGAACGTCGCGGCTTCGTGGGGCGTCTACTGACGTGAACGACGACGCATGAGGACCCCCATGACCAAGACCCGTTGGATTGCGGTCGCCGCCGCGGTGGCCGTGCTGGCGGTCGGCGGCGTCGCCTACGGCGTGGCTGCGGGCGGCGAGGGCACCGCCGCATCCAGCTCCACCACCACCACCTCCACCGTGCGGCCCTCGACGACCACGACCGAGGCGCCGACGACCACGTCGAGCACGACGTCGACCTCGTCGACCATCCCGCTCGACGACGGTGTGCTGCAGCGTGGCGGCAAGGGTCCGGCGGTCGCCGCGCTCCAGCGTCGGCTCACCGAGCTCCACCTCGATCCGGGCCCGGCCGACGGAGCGTTCGGGCTGGCCACGTTCTACGCCGTCGAGGGCTTCCAGAAGCTGGCCGGGATGGGTGCCGACGGCCGCGTCGGCCCCGAAGTGGCGGCCGCCCTGGCCAACCCCCCGGCCGTCACGCCGCTGGTGCCCAATGGTGGCGCCACCCGGGTGGAGGTCGACCTCAAGCGCCAGCTGTTGTTCCTCTACAAGGACGGCAAGATCCGCCTGATCAGCCACGTGTCGACCGGATCGGGGAAGAAGTACTGCGTGAACGGCGACTGCAACAACACCGCCATCACCCCGGTGGGCTCGTTCCGCTTCGCCTGGCGGTACACGGGATGGCGGGAGTCGCGCCTCGGCAAGCTCTACAACCCGGTGTACTTCACGAGCAGCGGCGTGGCCGTCCACGGCGCCCTCTCGGTGCCGACCTATCCGGCCTCGCACGGCTGCGTCCGGATCCCGATGCACATCGCCGAGTACTTCCCGAGCCTGGTCGATCGAGGCGACCCGGTCTACGTCACCGACGGTCGCCCGGTCGGCCCGCCGTCCACCGTGCCCACCGGCCCGGCGCCGACCGACCCGCCGACGACACCGGGCGACGACACGGCGCCGTCGACGACGACCACGACCACGACCCAGCCCCCGTCCACCACCACCACCTCGACGACGCCCAGTACGCTCATTCCTTGACCCGCCGCCTCGCTGCCCTGACGCTGCTGCTCCTCGTGGCCGTCGCCGGGGTGCTGGCGTTCGGCAGCATCGGCGGACGGTCGGCGAGCGACGACCTGGCCGACGAGCCCACGACCACGGCGGCGCCGGCGAAGTCGGTCGACGCCGTCATCGCCGACGTCGAGGCGTTCGTGGCCCGGACGCGGGGGCTCGAGTTCAAGCGCAAGGTCCCGGTCACCCTGCTCGACGGCGCGCAGTTCAAGGCGCGCCTGCTGCAGGATGCCGCCGAGCAGCGGGCCGACATCGAGGTCGACGGCCGGGTGCTGAAGGCACTGGGCCTGATCGAACCGGATGTCGACCTCTACGACGTCCTCCAGCGATTCATCGGCGACGCCGTGGTCGGCTTCTACGACACCGACACCCACGAGCTGGTTGTCCGGGGCGGGAAGCTGACGCCCTATGCCCGGGCGACGCTGGCGCACGAGCTCACCCATGCCCTCGACGACCAGTGGTTCGACCTCGACCGGCCCGAGCTCGACACGGGCGGGCGGGACGAGGAGGCCCTCGCGTTCGCCGGCCTGGTCGAGGGCAACGCCGTGCGCGTGGAGGCGGCGTACCGGAAGGCGCTGAGCAGCGCCGAGCGGGTGCAGGCCTCGCTGGAGGAGGCTCAGCTGGCCGGGAAGGTCGACCTGGAGGGCGTGCCCCGGGTCGTCCCCCAGATCATCGGCTTCCCGTACGTGGCCGGGCCGCCGTTCGTGCGGGCCCTGGTCGAGGCGGGCGGCGAACGGCGGGTGGACGCGGCGTTCAAGGTGCCACCCACGACGAGCGAGGACATCATCGATCCGCAGGGTTGGCTCGCCGGGCGCACGCCCGTCGAGATCCCGGCTCCCACGGCCGAGGGCAAGGTGCTCGATCAGGGGGTCTACGGGCAGTCGACGCTCGCGGTGACGCTCGAACCCGTGATCGGCACCAGCGAGGCCGACCGGGCGGCCGACGGGTGGGGCGGCGATCGCTACGTGGCATGGGATGCCGGCGGCGGCCGCACCTGCGTGCGGGCCACGTTCGCCATGGACACGGTTGGCGATCTCGGCGAGCTCACCTCCGCCCTGCGCACGTGGGCCGCCGAGGAGGGCGCCACGGTGACCCGGCAGGCGACGACGGTGGGCTTCACCGCCTGCCGGTGAACGGCGGCTCCGGGTAGTACTCGATGAAGTGCTGCACGTCGCGGGCGTGCTCCTCGCCGTAGAGCTGGCCGACCAGCCAGAGCGACATGTCGATGCCGGCCGACACGCCGGCGGCGGTGACCAGGTTGCCGTCCACCACCCAGCGCCGATCGTCGACGACCGTGATGTCGCCCTTGGCCCGCAGCGTGTCCACGAACGCCCAGTGGGTCGTCACCGTGCGACCGCGGGCCACGCCCGCCTTCCAGAGCAGGAACGAACCGGTGCACACGCTGGTGACCCATGTGGCTCGCTCCGCCCGGGCGGCCAGCCACTTGACCAGCACGTCGTCGTCGTCCCGCCGGGTGCCCTGACCGCCGGGCACGACGAGCACGTCGAGCTCGGGGCAGGTGTCGAAGGTGTGGTCGGGCACCACGCGCAGGCCCTTCGCCGAACGGATGGGCCGGTCGTGCTCGGCCACGGTGACCACCACGTCGCCGTCCTGACGGGCCGAGGTGAGCACCTCCCACGGCCCGGCGAAATCGAGCTCCTCGACGTCGTCGAACAGGAGAATTCCGGTCGTGATCATGAGCCCAGCCTGGCCCAGCGCGCCCCTGGCGGCAACGACAAAGACCCCACGATTGCTGCCATCTAGGAGAGTCGGGGGCGCAGCTCCTTCTGCCAGAAGTTGAGGAAGCCGGGCACGTCGTCGCCGAGGTAGGCCACGGCCACGTGCTCGAACCCGGCATCGAGGTATTGCCTGATCCCCCCGGCGTGGCGCTCGGGGTCGGGTCCGCACGGGATCCTCTCGGCGATGTCCTCGTCGCGCACGAACTGGGTCGCGGCGTCGAAGTTCACCGGGTTGGGCAGCTCCGACATCACCTTCCACCCGGGCATGCCGAAGCGGAACCGGGCCCGGGCCAGCTTCACCGCGTGCTCCTCGTCCTCGTGCCACGAGAGCGGGATCTGGCTCCATGTCTTCGTCCGATCGCCCCCGGCTCCGGTGAACGCCTCGACCAGCTGGCCGAGGGGGTCGGTGCAGCACAGCCCGCCGGCCGTGACGGCCACCTCGGCGGCGGCCGGCCCGGACGCGGCCACGAACATGTCGATCTGCTGAGGCGGCAAGTCGAAGATGCGGGCGTCCTCCACGATGAAGTAGGGGCCGTGGTGGCTGGTGTAGTCACCCTGCCAGAGGGCGCGGATCACCTCGATGGCCTCCTCGAGCATCTCGTGGCGCACATCGACGGGGGGCCAGCCCTCGCCGACGACGTGCTCGTTGAGCCGCTCGCCGGCCCCGAGGCCGAGGGTGAAGCGACCGTCGCTCAGCACGCCGATGGTGGCCGCCATCTGGGCCACGATCGCCGGGTGGTAGCGCACGGTCGGGCAGGTGACCATGGTGGCAAGCCGGGCCCGGTCGGTGGCGTGGGCCACGGCGCCGAGGATCGCCCAGGCGAACGCGCTGTGGGACTGCTCGGGCAGCCACGGGTGGAAGTGGTCGGAGATGACCAGGTCCTCGAACCCCGCGGCCTCGGCCTCGATGCCCGCCCGGACCAGGTCGCGAGGGTCGTTGCCCTCGCAGAACAAGGTGTAGCCGTACGCCGTCATGTCGCGCCCTTGCCCGATTCGTTCCTCTGGCATGCTCGCCCGATGGCAGCGGACGAGACGCACCTGGCCACCGACGAGCGGGGTCTGGTCATGGCCTTCCTCGACTACGCCCGGGGCGGCATTCTCCGCAAGGTCGATGGGCTGTCCGACGAGGCCGCCCGGGAGGCTCGGACGGCCTCGGGCACGAGCCTCGGTGGCTTGGTGAAGCACCTCACGTGGGTCGAGCGGTCATGGCTCCAGTACCGGTTCCTGGGTGGGGAGATGGTCTTCGCGTGGACCGAGGAGGACCCCGATGCCGACATGCGGATGGAGCCGCAGGAGACCCTGGCCGAGCTCATCGCCGACTACGGCCGGGCCGCAGAGGAGACCCGGGTCCTCTTCGCCGCCCACGAGCTCGACGAGGTCACCAAGAACGACCCGCAGCGAGGCCCGGTGTCGCTGCGGTGGATCGGCTGGCACCTCGTGGAGGAGACCGCCCGCCACGCCGGCCACCTCGACATCTTGCGGGAACAGCTCGACGGGGTCGTCGGGGACTGAAGAGGCCGAGCGGATAGGCAACCGACCCCAGGAGTTCGGGCGCTATCCGGTGGTTGCCAAGGACGAAAGACGCGCCGAGGGGCTGGCGGCGGCGAGTCGGCTTGGGTTCTGGACGGTTGTCGGCGACATGCCCCAGGAACTGCCCAGAACTCAGGGCGAACGGCCGCACCGACGTGAGCAACGCGGCCCTCGCCCTGGGAGCGTCTTTGCTTTTCACCGACCCCCACCGAAGGGGCGGTACCCGGTGGGGCGTCAGGCCTTCTTGGCCCGGCTGGGCGCCACCCGCGGCGGCTCGTTCGGCTGCTTCGGGTAGACGGGCGGCCACGGCGCATCCATCAGGCCGGCGGCCATGTCCCGATCGTGGAGGGCGAGGAGCGGCTCCAGCGATTGCGGCTGCATGGCCGCCCACGGGTCACCCTCTGCGGCCACCCGGGCGGCGACGACCGGCATGGTGAACCGGTCGGGATGGAAACCCTCGTCCAGCTCGTCCCACGAGAACGGGGTGGACACCTGGGCACCCGGCCGGGCCCGCACCGACCAGGCGCCGAACACGGTCTTGTGGGGCGAGTTCTGGTTGAAGTCGACGAACACCCGGCGGCCCCGCTCCTCCTTCCACCACGCGGCGGTGAGGAGGTCGGGACGCCGGCGCTCGAGCTCGCGGGCGAGCGCGACCGCCGCCGCCCGGACCTGGTAGCCGTCCCACCGGGGCTCGAGCCGGAGGTACACGTGGATGCCGCGGTTTCCGGTGGTTTTGGGCCAGCCGACGAGGCCCAGCTCCTCGAGCACCTCGCGCACGACCAGCGCCCCCTCCTGCACCATCGGGAAGTCGACGCCCGGCGTCGGGTCGAGGTCGATGCGCAGCTCGTCGGCGTGGTCCGGATCGTCGGCCCGGGCCGGCCACACGTGGAAGCCGAGGCAGCCGAGGTTCACGGCCCATGCCACGTGGGCCAGATCGGCGACGACGAGGGCGTTCGAGGTGGTGCCGTTCGGCGTGCTCACCTCGGTGGTCTCCAGCCACGGCGGCGCACTGTCCGGCACCCGCTTCTGGAAGAACGACTTGCCCTCGGCTCCGCCGGGGAACCGCTGGAGCAGCACCGGGCGCCCACCCATGGCCGCCAGCAGCGGCTCCCGCACGGCGGCGTAGAACTCGATCAGGTCGCGCTTGGTCTCCCCCCGCTCGGAGAAGAACACCTTGTCCGGGCTGGAGATCGTCAGCTCGCGACCGTCGAACTCCATCACGACGTCGTCGGCCACGAGGAGGACGCTACTCAGACGAGCCGGCGGAAGAGCTCCGGGTAATCCCGTACCAGGCCCTGGTCGTCGACCTCGAGCTCGGCACTGAACCCGGACTCGTCCTCGTAGCGCCACCGGTAGGGCGCCAGCCGGGTGTAGCGCTGCCGCTCGGGTGTGACCCCGAGCGTCTCGTGGTCGACGCGGGCCACGAGCACCTCGGCGTGGTCACCGACCTCGATGCGGTGGCGGCGGATCGGCAGCGTGTTGGTGAACGGCGTGCACGCCAGGTCGACCGCCGTGCAGCCGGCCAGCTCGGGGCGGTGGGCGCCGTTGACCTCGCCCCAGCGACCCTGCTCGTCGACGCCCAACCAGAGGTCCGGCTCAGGCAGGTCGCGGAACAGCAGGAACTGTCGCAGCCGCCACCGTTCGTCGAGCCGCACGACGTAGTGGATGTCGTCCCCGCCGGTCAGGACGCCGTCGGCGGTCCACCCGCCCGTCTCGAAACCGAGCGTGAGCAGCTCGTGGCCCGAGCCGTCCCAGCCCGACCACTCCGCCGTGATCTCCTGCTCCCGCACCCCTATGAGGGTATGGAGTCGACCAACCCGATGGCCGCGGCGGCCAGGGCGTCGGCCGGCGCGGACGACGGCAGCGCGGCGAGCGCCTCGCACGCCTCGTCGCCGTACTTCCGGGCCAGGGCCACCGCCTGCTCGACGGCGTCGCCGGACCTGACCAGCTTGCGGGCCCGCTCGATCTCGGCGAACTCGGTCAGTGGCCGGCCCAACAGGTCGCCCAGCTCGATGGCCGTGTCGCCGCCCCCGGCCAGGGCACGGATCACCGGCAAGGTGTAGATCCCCTCGGCCATGTCATGGCCCGACGGCTTGCCCAGCTCCTCCTCGGTGGCCACCACGTCGAGCACGTCGTCGACGACCTGGAACGCCATGCCGTACCGATACCCGTAGGTGGTGACCGCCTCGATGGCCGGCCGATCGAGGCCGCCCACGATCCCGCCGATCCGGCAGGCCGCCGCGAACAGCGACGCGGTCTTGCCGGCGATGGAGGCCAGGTAGGCATCCTCCGATCGGTCGACGTCGAACACGGTCTGCAGCTCGCGGACCTGGCCCTCGCACAGGTGGCCGATGGTGGCGGCCAAGAGGCCGGCCACCTCGGTGCCGAGGCCGGCGGCGATCTCCGAGGCCTTGGCCAGCAGGTAGTCGCCGGAGAGGATCGCCCGCAGGTTCCCGAAGCGGAAGTTCACCGATTCGACGCCCCGGCGGGTCTCGGCCTCGTCCATCACGTCGTCGTGGTAGAGCGAGCCGACCTGCACCAGCTCGACCGCCACGCCACCGAGCACGACGTCGTCGGTGACGGGGAGGCCCTGCACGCAGGCGGCCACGGCCACGGCCAGCGCCGGGCGCAGCCGCTTCCCGCCGGCC
>JAOBWJ010000182.1 GCA_025463335.1 Acidimicrobiales bacterium | reverse complement strand
GTCGCAGGGCGTCGAGCACCTCGTTCTGCTCATCGGCCAGGGCCCGCTTGAGCGCGCGGGTCAGGGCTCGCTCGGCCGTCTCCAGCGCCGCGTCCCGCTGCTCGAACACGGCGTCTTCGACCACCACTGGCTCGGCTGCCGGCTCCTCGGAGGCATCGACCTCGGGCGCCGCGGTCAGCACTTCCTCGGCATGGGCCACGGCCGCCGCCCGGTCGGCTCGCAGCCGGGCGAACAGGTCGTCGACCGGCTTCTCCTCGGTGGCGAGGGGCTCGGGCTCGGACTCAGGCTGCTCGGGCAGGTCGGGCACGACCATCGGACGGGAGCTGGGTGCCGCCTCGGGCCGGATGACGCGCACGCCGTCGACCTCGTCGAGCAGGGGCACCTCGGGCGCTTCACCCTTGCGCCGCAGCAGTCGTAGCGACGAGCTCCGGCGGTCGTCGGTCGTGTCACCCGGCTCGGGGACCTCGGCGGGCGACGGCACGATGGCCACCGGCCGGGCCGCCGCTTGGGGCTCCTTGATCACGTTTGGCTCGGGCTCCGGATCGGGCTGGGGCTCGCGCCGCGACTCCGGCACCGACTCGGTCTCCGGCTCGGGCTCGGGCGACGGATCCGGCCTCGGGTCGGGTTGGGGCTCGACGGCCAGCGGGTCCGGTTCCGGCTCCGGCTCCGGCTCGTGGACCAGCGACAGCTCGTCGTCGGCCGAGGCCCGCAGGCCGGCAGCTTCGGCCGCCTGGCGGGCCTCGTGCTCGGCCACGGTGAGCTCGTGGGTGGCCTCATCGAGCGTGCCCCGCACCACGTCGTAGGCCGACAGCAGGCGCTGGCGCCCGGCCAGCAGCTGCTCGAGCTGGGCGGCTGCCGCCTTGCGCCGACGAGCCAGATCCTTGAGCACCCGCTCCCGGACGGCCTGGGCCTCGGCCAACATCTCCCGGCCCCGTTGCTGAGCCTCCTCGATGGTCGCCAGCGCCGACGCTTCGGCATCGGCCCGCACGATGGCTGCCGTCTCCTCGGCCGCCGACAGGATGGCGGACGACGCCGCTTCGGCCTCCTCGGTCCGGCGCCCCAGGATGGTCTCGGCCTCGGTCTTCATGCGACTGGTCTCGTCGTTGACCTCGCGAAGCATGCGGCCGACCGACTCCTCGGCCTTGGCCCGGATCTCGGCCGCCGCCTCGCGGGCGGCGTGCAGGACGCGCGTGGTCTCGACGCCGAGGGCGGCTTCCAACTCGTCCTCACCGACCGGTCCCCGGGGCGCGGGCTTCTCCTCGGCGGTCGCCAACCGCTCACGCAAGGCCCGCTCGCGCTCGTGCAGCGACCCCAGCTCGGCCGCCAGCTGGGCCAGAAACGCCCGTACCTCATTCTGATCGAAGCCGCGGAAGGCAGTTGCGAACTGCTTGCGGGCGACGTCGTCCGCGCCGATCGGCGTTTCGTCGGCCATGGCCGGATGCTACGGCGAGCGAGGGGCCAGGGGTTGGACGGTCAGCGACCCCCCGGCAGTCCGCCCACGGTGTCAAGCAGACCGCCTAGGGCATTGGGTGGCGGCGAGCCCTTGCCGTTTCCCAGGAGACCGTCGAGCAGGCCCTGGACGGGTGTCGGCACGGTCACGGGTGGGATGGTTGGCGTGGGGCGGTGCGGCTTCTTCCGGGGCTTGCCCGGAGTGGTCGGGGGCGAGACCGGATCGGTCGGTTCGCTCGGTGATGGCAGCAACGGCAACGTGATCGGTGGCAGCACCGGGACCGCCGTGGCCGGGCTCTTGGGGGCCGGCCCGGTCCGGGGCGGCGTGGTGGTGGGTGTGGGCCGCGGCGTCGAGGCGGGCGTCCGGCCGTCGGTCCCCACCGGCGCGAACCGGGGTGTGACCTGATTCAGCACCCCGTCGAGGATGCCGAGCACGGCCGCCCGGTTGGCGTGCTGGTCGGCCGCCACCAGGCCCCAGTCGGCGCCCTGACCCCGAAAGCCGAACGCCGAGTTCCACCGGGCGGGGAGGTCGCCGTCCCCGCTGAGGGCGATCGAGGCACCCACCACGGTCTCGGCAACCGAGCGGCCGGTGCCGTCGACCAGCTTGGCGCTGAACCCGCGTGCCGAGCGCAACGCCGGGACGATCCCCCGCAGGTAGGGCGCGTCGAACGCCACGGGGACCGGCTGGCTGCTGAGGGCGCTGGCTCGGCGCTGGAGCTGGCCGCCGAGGTCGATGGCGTCGTGCAGGTACAGCACATCCCACTGATCGGGGTCGGCCCGGTCGAACACGAGGGGCACGGGTTGACGGGGCAGCCCACCGGTGTCGGCCACGGTGACCTGCCGGAGCGCTCGCACCGGGCTCTTCATCTCGCGACCGAGGGCCGCGACGGTGGCCCGTCCCTGGTAGACCGCGACGGTCGTTCCCGATGAGCGCCGCACCCGGGCAGCGCCGTCGCGCAGGCCGACGGTGGCGCCGCCCGACTCGAACGTCAGGGTGTCGCCGTCGCCGGCCACGGCCAGGGCGTCGCCATCGACCAGCGTCGGGCGAGCGGCGACCTTCACCATCGAGTGATGGCGACCCTTGCGGCCGGCCCGCAGCACGAGCGACGTCGCCCCCGGCAGGCCCAGCACGGCCGAGCCGGAGGTGACCGTGACGGTCTGGCCGATCCGCAACCGATGCCGACCGTCGTCGAGCCGCGTGTCCGCCCCCGGCGCCGAGACCGTCGCCGTCCCTTGCAGGGACAGGACGTAGGTGTCGCTCGTCCCGCCGCCGCTGCACGAGGCCAGCGGAAGGGCGACCACCGCCGATACCACGGCGGCCAGGCGCTTCACGAAGTCGCCGCCGGGAGGCGCAGGGTGAACGTCGAGCCCTTGCCCGGCGTCGACTCGCAGCTCACGTCGCCGCCGTGAGCCTGGGCCACGTGGCGGACCATCGGCAGGCCCAGCCCGAGGCCGCCGAACTCTCGCGTCGAGGAACTGTCGCCCTGGGCGAACTCGCCGAAGATGGAGTCCAGCCGGTCGGCGGGCACACCGACGCCCCGGTCGGTCACCGACACCAGGACCGAGCCGTTGCCGTCGGACGACGCCGACACGGTGATGCGCCCGCCCTCGGGCGAGTACTTCACGGCGTTGTCGAGCAGCTCGTCGAGGGACAGGTCGAGCAGGCGCCGGTCGACGAGCAGGTCCGGCGTGCCCCGGGACACGTGCCGCTCGACCTCATGGTCGTCGCCCATCTGATCGGACCAGCGATCGACGACGGCATCGAGCACGGTACGGGGCCGGAGCGGCTCGGGATGGGGCTCGAGCCGGCCGGCCGCCATGGTGGCGAAGTTGACGAGCTGGTTGATGACCCGCTCCAGCTGGCGGGCCCCGGCCACGATCTCCACCGCGAAGTCGCGCGCCCGATCGACCGGGAGGTCGCGAGTGGCCAGCATCTGGGCGTAGCCCTTGATCGGCGTCAGCGGCGTCTTCATCTCGTGGCTGATGTTCGAGAGGAACTCGGTCTTCATGCGGTCGATCTCGCGCTCCTGGCGCATGTCGCGCACCACCGCCACGCTGCCGGCCAGCTCTCCGGCGGCGCCGCGCAGGGCGGCCCCACTGACCGCCACCGGCACCTCGGTCCCGTCGGGCCGGGTGACCGTGCCCTCCGACGCCCAGGGCGCCCCGGGCGACGACAACCGCATGCCCAGATCCTCCCCCTTGGGGCCGCTGAGGGACAAGCCGGTGACCGCCTTCCCCCGCACCGTGGGGGCCTTGACGCCGAACAGCTCCTCGGCGGCGGCGTTGAACTCGCTCACGTCGCCGTCGATGTCGACGGCGACCAGGGCCTCACCCATGCCACCGATCACGGCTTCGAGGCGGCCCCGGAGGCGCGCCTCGTCGATGGCTGCGTCTCGCAGCTCATCGGTCATGGTCCGGAG
>JAOBWJ010000146.1 GCA_025463335.1 Acidimicrobiales bacterium | reverse complement strand
CGGTCCCGCCGCCACCCGTGCCGCCGCCGCCGGTGCCGCCACCAGTCGCCGCCGGCGTGGTGGCCGTCGCTGGCGCGCTCGCTGCCGACCGGTTGCCCGCGGCGTCCACGGCGTCGACGGTGTAGGTGTGGCTCGAGCCGGCGGCGAGGCCGGTGTCACTCCACGAGGTGCCGGTAACCGTCGCTGCCGCCGTGCCGTCGCGAGAGACGGTGTAACCGGTCACCCCGACCTCGTCGGTCGATGCCGTCCAGGTCACGTCGATCTGCGAGGAGGAGGCGGCCGTGGCGGTCACGCCCGACGGCACCGACGGCGCCGTGGTATCGGGGCCCGGCCCGTCCGGGGTGAGCGGGTCGAAGGCGTGCCAGTAGCGCTGGGTCGACTGGTTGGACGCCATCACCACCAGGCCGGTGGCCGAGCTGACCGGCTGCTTGGTGGTGGTGGCGTTGTTCAGGTGGTTGCTGCTGGCGTCCTTCATGAACACCTCGCCGATCGAGGTGGGGTCGAAGGCGATGTCGTCCATGGGCGTGACCTTGCGGTAGATCGTCCCACCGGAGTCGGGCGCGGTCGCGATGACCTGCAGCTCGCCCCGTCCCTCGTCGAGGGCGAGGATGGGACGGGTCCAGCCCGTGCTGGCATTGGCAACGACGTGCGACGTCCAGGCGCCGGCAGCATCGCGAACGAGCAGCTCGACCAGGGGGTTCGCACCCGTCAGCGAGGTCTTGACCACGGCGAACACCCGGCCATCCGCCGCGTCCTGCATCGTCTTGAGGTTGATGTGGTCGTCGCCCTGGGCGAGCGCCGTCTCGGGTGCCGACCACACGGTGTCGGCGGCACCGTCGGTGTGGGTGGAGAAGAGCATCTTCTGGGTGGCCCCCACCTCGGTGCTCCACATCACTCCGACCTTGCCGTTCATGGCGATCACCGAGGAGATGTCGTCACTGGTGACCGTGGCCGTCGTGCCGACCGGGAGGACGATTGGTGCGCTCCAGGTGGCGTCGTTCGTCGTGGTGTGGTTGACCCAGACCTTGTACGCACCGTCGGTGTCCTGGCGCACCCACGTGGCCCACAGCCGGCCGGTACCGTCCTTGTCGATCACCAGCGTCTCGGTGATCCGGCTGTTGATCGTGGCTGGGTAGCCGCTGTCCAGCGAGTAGGTGTGGGTGGCGGCGTCGTAGCTGTAGCGGAACAGTCGGCTGGCCGCCGTCCTGCCCGAGGTGGCGTTGTCGGTGAACCGGTGGGTGGCGACGTAGAGGTGCTGGCCGTCCCAGAGGGTGTCGGACCGGATGGTCCGGTTCTCGACGGCCACGCCGGTGTCGTCCCAGCTCTGGTCCGACGAGTCGAGCTTGTAGATGTCGTAGGTCGTGCCGTTCCACAGGACGGACCACCACGAACCGTCGTTGAACCAGAGCTTGCTCTCTGGCTTCGAGCCGGTCGGGTCGCCGTTGGCGCGAGCGTAGGAGGGACCTTCGTAGCCGACGTCGCCCGGATCGGCGTGAGCGGCGGTGATGCTGAGGAGCGGGAAGGCCAGGCTGACGGCGGCGACGAGCGAGGCCTGCCGGAGTCGGCGTCGGGAGCGGTGGGTCGGCAACGTTGCCTCCTTGGGCAAAAGGGACGGATGGCGTCACGGGCCCGTTTCGGACGAAGCGTGCGCCGTTGTTCGCGGTGAGCGCATTTCCACGCCACTCACCGCGGTCCCTGCCTCCGGATCGTGAATCTGCACTCGACTCACGTGCGCGCTCAATCTGTCGAGGCGACCGGAAGTTCCTGACGGCGCAGCAGGCGCGCCGCGGCCAGCGCGAGCAGCAAGAGCGCGGCGGCCATGCAGAGCTCCGGCAGTTCGCCGTACTTGACGACGAGGAAGCGGGGGTTGGGAAAGAACGCCATGCGAAGGCCCTTGTAGGCGGCCACGACGAAGAACCACGACGACAGGTACAGCGGTGGCACCACAAGGGCGACGAGCTCCGGTCGGGCGCCGTTGCGCCACCGTCGTAGGAACCAGGGGCTGAAGGCGCCGAACAGTCCGGCGATGAGGAAGCCAACGTTGAACAGGCCCTGGATGGCGCTGATGTTGTGCGCGGTGATCTCGCCCTGATGGTTGATCGCCTCGAGCGCCTCGGGCGTGTCGAGCCCCAGGATCCGCTGCCCCCAGGCGATCTCCTCGCCGGCGATGAAGAAGCAGGCAAGGGCGAACAGCGCGAACAGCACGACGCCGGCGCGGGGGCCCTTCCGCAGGACGAGCCGCAGGGCGACCCAGGCGCCGACGACGGCGGCGCCGAGGTAGCAGGCGAACTGCGCCCACTCGAGCAATGAGTCCTCGGCGGTGAGCCAGCGGAACGTCGGCCGGTCGAGGATGGTGGCCGCGACCGCCACAGCGGCGACGAGCGGGGCGACGAACAACGCCATCGAGCCGTCGAGCGCGGCGTCGAACCGGCGACGGCGCGGCACGACGAGGTCGTGGCCCGGCGGGTCGAGGCGGATGGCCTCGAGCTGGTGGCTCTCGGCGCCATCGTGTGGCAGCGGGTCGAGCAGGCGATCGCCGCCGCCGCGAGCGGAGGTCGATGAGGTGGTCATGGCTCTCCTCAGGAGGGTCGCAGTGCGATCAGCTGGCCGATGTTGGCGGCGGCCCGGCTCGCCGTCGCCTGCCGGGCGCCCGTGGTCGTCGCGCTGGTGAGCAGTTGGTCGTCGACGTTGCTGGACACCTTGTAGGTGCCTGCGTTCGACACCGCCTGGCCGAGGGCGTTCATGCCGGCCGGTGCGGTGATGGTGGCGTCGGCCCCGGTGCCGAAGAGTCCGAGCAGGTAGGCGCCTGCCATCGTCGTCGTCACCGATGGGGCGGTGATCGCCGTGGAGGAGGCGTTGACCTGCCCGGCATGGGCGGCGATCGGGTTGGCGGTGTCGACCCCGGCGTAGGCGGCGATGGCTCCCGCCGCGGCCTGGGCCGAAGAGAGCTGGAACGTGTGGGTGGCCGGCTCACTGGCGGTCGCCACCCGCCACCAGGTGGCCTTCGTCATCACCGTGCCGTTGACGTCGGTGCGGAGCAGCTGCCAGCCAGCCGGCGCGGTCATCGTCGGGCGCCCTCGGACGTCGATGGTCGCCAACAGCACGTCGCCCGGCTGGGTACCGGTCGGCGTCGGGATGGTGAGCGTGGTGGCCGTGGGGTTGGCGGCGAAGCTGGCGGCGCGGCGGGTGATGCCCGACGAGGGGGTGGTGGATGTGGTGGCGGTGACCGCGGCGCTGGGGGCCGACCGGTTGCCGGCCGCGTCGATGGCGTCGACGGTGTAGGTGTGGGTCGTGCCGGCCGCGAGCCCGGTGTCGCTCCACGAGGTGGCCGACAGCGTGGCGACGCGGACACCGTCGCGGGAGACCGAGTACCCGGTCACCCCGACGTTGTCGCTCGAGGCGTTCCACGCCAGGTCGATGCGCGAAGACGAGACCGTCGTGGCCCGCACGCCGCTGGGCGTGGAGGGTGGTGTCGTGTCGGTCGGTGCCGGCGTCCCGAGCGCCAGCTCGGCGTGGTAGTAGCGGCGCTGGAACTCCTCGCTCGCCAGGGCCACGAGTCCGGTGGTGGCGTCGACCGGGTCCTTCGCCGTCGTGATGTTGTTCACCCGGGCGCCGGGCCAGCTGAGGAAGGGGGCGCCGGCACCGGCGGGGAACGACGGGCTGTCGAGCGGCGCGGTCTTGTACCGGATCACCCCGCCGCCCTCGGGGGTGGTGGCGAGCACGTAGAGGCGGCGGTTGGTGCGGTCGATCACCAGCTGGGGCCGGGTCCAGTTGTCGCCGCGGGTGGCCACCACGCTGGACGACCAGGTGCCGTTGGTCGCCCGCACGAGCAAGACGATCAGCGGAGACGTGGCCGGCTCACCGCTGTCGCCCTGTGAGGTCTTCACCACCGCGAACAGCCGGCCGAGGTCGTCGCCGGCCAGCGTCTTCAGGTTGAGGTGGTCATCGGCCATGTTGTTGCCGGCCAGCGCGTCCTCGACGGTCCACTGGTTGACGGGGTCAGCGTCGCGGTGCACGGCCATGCGGAACGCGTCGCTGGCCTGGTCCGACCACAGCACCCCGATGCGGCCGCTGAAGGCGATGACGCCCGACAGGTCGTCGGCCGAGATGCTGGTGTCGGGCACCGGCGGGTTGAACGGCGCCGCCCAGGCGGTGGGGCTCGTGGTCGTGTGGGTGACCCACACCCGCGAGCCGCGCGTGTAGGTGGCCCACAGCCGCCCGGTCGAGTCCTGGTCGATGGTCACCGACTCCGAGCCGCCGCTGGCGATGGTGACCGGGAAGGCGGCCGAGCGGACGTACGTGCGGGCGGCGCCGTCGTAGGTGAAGCGGTTGACTCGGATGGCGCCGCTCTGCACCCGTGACGCCACCCAGAGGAACCCCCGGGCCCAGAGCGCGTCACCGGTGCTGGTGGGACGGTCGTCGACCACCACCCCCGTGTCGTGCCATTGGTGGTCGGGCCGCAGTTCGGCCACATCGATGCGGTTCGTCGCCGGGTTGAGCAGGAGCGCCCACCAGGAGCCATCGTTGAACCACAGCTTGCTCTGGGGCTTGTCCTGCGTCGGCCGGTCGGCCGCCGTGCCGAACGATGGACCCTGGTACGTGACCGGGGCCGGATCCGCGGCCCGCGCCGGCGAGGCGCCGAGCAACGGTGTGGCGAGGGCTGCGGCGGTGAAGACGAGCAGCAGCTTCCGACCGACAGGAAGCCTCGGGTGACGATGTCGTGGGCTCACGACCACGCCGTTTCGTCGCTGAGGACCGTCGCACCTGTCGGCTCGGGGCGTCCAGAGATTGCGACTCGGTGACAGCCGTCACAGAACTGCCGACGCCACTGTCAGAAACATGTGGTCGATGGCCGTGCGGTGGCCCTCGGATGGACGGCCGATGTCTGTCACATGGACGTGCGATGTCGGCGTCGGCAGGACTCTCCGCATCGTCCGACGAACCACCTACGTACGCCCAAAACAGGACGAATCGGCGGCTCGCGGGGCCCCTGGAGATGATGGTGGCGGAGTGGCATTGAGCGTGACACAGGAGGTGCGGACCACACCCGATGGGGTACGGCGCGAGATCGTGCAACCGGCGCAGCGCCGGCGCCAGGTGGGGTTCGGAACCGTTGGCCTCGTCGCCGGTGACCTGCTCGTCGCCCTTGCGGTGCTGGCTCCGGTCGGGCTCGACCTGGCGGTCATCTTCGGCATGGTGGCGGTCGCCCTCACCGCTGGCAGCGGTGGCTACCGGGTCTCGTTCCGGGGCCGGGTCGCCGAGCAGCTCCCGGCCCTGGCCGCTCGGGTGGCGGTGGCCACCGTCATCAGCACGGCGGTCGTCGGTGCCAGCCGCGAGCCGATCAGTTGGCGGGCCGCCGCCATCGTCCTCGGCTGCCTCCTGGCTCGGATCTTCGTCGCCGCTCTCGTTCGTCGCGTCCGGCTGCGCGAGTCCGGCAACGCCACCACCCTGGTCGTCGGTGCCGGCGCCATCGCCCAGGACCTGGCGGACCGGATGCGCGACCACCCCGAGCTCGGCCTCCAGGTGGTGGGCCTCGTCGACGACGTCGACGAGGACCTGCCGTTCCCCGTGCTCGGTGGGATCAGCGATCTGCCCGCCGTCCTCGAGCGCCATTCGGTGCAGGTGCTCATCGTGGCGTTCGGCGCGTCACGGGAATCCGAGATCGTGCCCGTCCTGCGGGCCTGCGAGCGACGGGACGTCGACGTCTATGTGGTACCCCGCCTGTTCGAGCTCGGCGTCGCCTCGCCCGTCGACGACGAGCTGTGGGGCATCCCGCTCCGGCGGGTCCGCCGGGCAACCCTGGGCCCGATCGCCTGGCGCACCAAGCGGCTGTTCGACGTGGTCGTCGCCTCGGCCATGATCGTGCTGCTGGCACCCGTCATGGCCTTCCTCGCCCTCGCCGTCCGCCTGAGCAGCGAGGGTCCGGTCTTCTACCGCCAGGAGCGCATCGGCCATTGGGGACGGCCGTTCCACGTCTTGAAGTTCCGGAGCATGCGGGTGAACGACGACGGCCCCTCGACGTGGGACGTCACCAGCGATGCCCGGGTCACCCGCGTCGGCCGGATCATGCGGGCCACGAGCCTCGACGAGCTGCCCCAGCTCCTCAACGTGCTTCGTGGCGACATGTCGTTGGTGGGGCCTCGCCCCGAACGGCCGCGGTTCGTGGAGGAGTTCTCCGCCTCGGTGCCGCGCTACGCCGACCGGCACCGGGTGCCGGTCGGCATCACCGGTCTGGCGCAGGTCAACGGCCTCCGGGGTGACACGTCGATCAACGAACGGGCGCAGTTCGACAACCTCTACATCGAGCACTGGAGCCTCTGGGGCGACATCATCATCCTCGCCCGCACGCTCCTCGCCGTGGTGCGTCCGCCGGTGTCGGTGCTGGTGCGGGTCGTCGCCGAGGCGCCGGTGGCGATCGACCTCCGCGATCAGGCCCTGTCCGCCGTGTCGCCCGCGCGGGACAGGCAGTCCGGCTGATGGCGCGCCGAGCGCCGGGCACCCGGCCTCGCGTGGTGGTCGTGGCCCAGGCATCGCCGGCCCAGGGCGGGATCACGTCGTTCGCCGAGACGATCGTCGCCGCGCCGGGCGCGCTGGCCGACTTCGACATGGTCCTCCTCAACACCACGCGCCAGGCCGTCCGGGTGGGAGGCGAGGTCAGTGCCGCCAACGTCCGGCACGCGGTGACCGACGCCTGGCGGGTGTTCCGGGCGGCCCGGCAGGCCGATGTGGTCCACGTGCAGACCGCGCTGATGCCCCTGCCGCCCCTGTTGCGCGCCATCGCCCTGTGCGCCGCCGGACGCCTCGGGGGCGCCAGGGTGCTCTGCCACGTGCACTCCGGGCGGGTGAATTCCGGGCGGACGGAGGCGTTCGACCCGGGCCGCCTCACCCGTGCTCTCCTCCACGGCCTCGCCGTGGCCCATGGCGTCCTCACCTGTGCGAACCTCGGCACGGCGACGCTGCGCCGCCTGGTGCCGGGCGTCCCGGTGGAGACGGTCGACAACGCGGTCGATGTCGACGCCTTCCGGCCCCAACCGGGGGAGCCCGGCGAGGTGGTGGTGCTCTTCGTCGGCACGCTCAGCCAGCGGAAGGGCCTGGCCGACCTCATCGAAGCGGCCCGACTGCTCGTCGAGCGGGGGGTCGAGGGTTGGCGGTTGGTGGTCGTGGGTGGCGCCAACGAGGTGGGCGACGCCGAGGCGGACGCCCTCCGGGCCGCCGGTGTCGCCGCCGGCGTGAGCGACGCATTCGTCGGCCCGCTCGCCGGCCAGGCCTTGCGCGACCGCATCGCGAGCGCCGGCGTGTTCGTGCTGCCGTCCCACTGGGAGGGCCAACCCATCGCCCTCCTGGAGGCCATGGCGAGCGGCGTGCCGGTCGTGGCCACGACGGTGGGTGCGGTCCCGGATGTCGTGCGCGACGGTGTCGACGGCCTGCTCGTCGAACCGCACCGGCCCCACGAACTGGCCGACGCCTTGCACGGCCTGATCAAGGACGAGGCCGAGCGCGGCCGCCTCGGAGCATCGGCTCGGGCTCGCGTCGTGGAGCGCCACGGCCTCGACACCCTCGGTGGACGTCTGGCCGAGGTGTATCGGGCCTCGCTCGCCGGCCGGTGAAGGTCCTCGCCGTCTGCGAGGCGCCACCGACCGTCGACGAACGGGCCGGCGACGGGTCGACCCTCATCAGTCGCGAGGTGCTGTCACGGCTGCCGGACGACGTCGAGCTCGACCTTCTGTACTTCGCCGACCGCGACGTGGCCGCCGACCCGGCGGTGCGCGACCGGTGTGGCCGGATCGGCGTGCTGGAGCTGCGGCCGGCGCTCGCCGCCGCCCTGTCCCTTCCGTTGCACCGTCATCCCCGAGCGAGCTGGCGGCGGGAAGGCGGGGGCGCCCGTCGGGTCGTGGAGGCGTGGTCGGCCGGCGTCGACGTCACCTATCTGCACGGCCTGCACGCCTTCGGTGTGGCGTCGGCCAGCCAGGCACCGCTCGTGGTCAACGAGGTCGACCCCTGGTCGGTGTACTGGGACGAGCGCGCCCGCCGGCGGGGGATGGCCGGGGCTGCCTACGACCGGCTCCAGGCCGGTCGGGCCCGCCGGCTCGAGCGCACCACCGCGGTCCTGGCCTCCGGCTACGTGGTGGTCAACGCCACCGACGGCGCCACGCTCGCCGCGCTCCTGGGCCGACCGATCGACGTGATCCCCAACGGCATCACCAACGCTCCCGAGCTGCCGGCACCGGTAGTACTCGAGGCGCGGACACCGGTGGTGGCCTTCGTCGGCACGTTGGACTACGCGCCGAACGTCGACGCAGCACGCCGGCTGGCCCGCGAGATCCTGCCCGAGCTGCGGCGCCGGGTGCCCGGCGCCAGGCTCGTGCTGGCCGGCCGGCGGCCCACCGCCGAGGTCTGCCGACTGGCCGGCGATGGTGTGGAGGTGCGGGCCGACGTGCCGTCGGTCGCCGAGGTGTTCGGCCAGGCAGCCGTGGCCGCCTACCCGACCGTGCTCGGCCGGGGCACCAAGAACTCGGTGCTCGAGGCGCTGGCGTCGGGTTGCCCGGTGGTCGCGACGCCGGCTGCGGCATCGGGCGTCGAGCCCGGACCGCACCTGTCGGTGGTCGTCACACCCGAGGCCATGGTGGCCCGGCTGGCCGAGCTGCTCACCGACGAGGCGGCCCGACAAGGCGCGGCCCGCTCGGCCCGCTCGGCCGTTGCCACCCGCCCCGGCTGGGACGACGTGGCGGTCCGCTACACCGAGGTGCTCCGTCGGGCCGTCAGCGGCCCGGCGCGTTCGCTCCAAAGGTGAGCGCCACGAGGTTCGTCGGCCCGTAGTCGCCGGCCGCGGCGTCGACGAACCGCGGATCTGCCGTGACGTTCACGCCGACGGTCAGGCCCGGCGTGTTCGTCTCGGCAGCACCGGTCGAGCGCCAGTACAGGTTGCCGTCGACCCGGTTGCCCGTGCCCGAGAGCTCGAAGGTGGTCACGCTGGGCCGGTTGGCGCCCGACAGGTCCATGATGTTGCCGGTCACGGTGACGTTCGAGGTGCCCCACGCCAGCTGCACGTTCGAGGGGCCCAGGTTGTTGACCATCGTGTTGTGCTCGATCAGGACGTTGCCGGCCACGCCCGACGTCGCCGACGGCGGCCCGACCTTGATTGCCCGTCCGTTGGCGCTGTTGGCCAGCACGTTCCACACGACGCGCCCCCCACCGGTGCCGGCGTTGACATAGATCAGGTGATCCTGGTTGGTGCCGTTCGACGGGTAGGTGTCGTGCACATAGAGGTGGTCGACCTGCCAGTCCGACGGCGAGCCGGCGACCAGCAACCCGGCATAGGAGTGGGCGCCCCACACCTCGCTGGCGGTGTAGCGCCAGCTGATCCCGTCGGTGAGCTTCACCATGTGCTCGCTCGAGGTGTTCGAGGCGCCCCAGGTCACGTTGATGCCTTGGATGGTCCAGTAGCTGGCGCCCTTCAGCCAGAGCAGGCCGGCCACCACCGGGCGTTCGCCGGGAGCGGCGGTGACGAGGACGCGGGCGTCGGCCCGGCCCGGTGTGATCACCGGGTTCCTGATGCGCTCGGCGTAGGTGCCGCCGCGCACGACGAGCTGCCCGCCGGGTCGCACGGTCGTGAGCCCGCGACTCAACGTGCGGAACGGCGCCGTGCTCGTGCCGGCGTTGGTGTCCGATCCCGTGGGCGACACCCACAAGGCGCCGGCCGTCACGGTCGTCGGGACGGTCGTGGAGGTGGTGGAGGTGGTGGAAGTGGTGGTCGTCGCCGGCGCGATCGTGGTCGTCGTCGTGGTGGACGACGGCCGTCGGCCGAAGGCGGCGACGGTGCCGTCCACGGTGGTCAGCGCGTAACCATTGCCGCCTGACACGGCGGTCACCCGGCCGGTGCCGGCGCCGTTGAAGGTGGCGTCGCCGAAGCTGAAGATGCCGCCGTCGCCGGCGGCCAGCCAGTAGCCGTGGCCGGTGGGGGTGGCGGCCACGCCGACGATGGGCTGGTTGAGGCGGATGGCGCCGGTGCT
>JAOBWJ010000123.1 GCA_025463335.1 Acidimicrobiales bacterium | reverse complement strand
GTACTGCACCTGGTCGCCCGACGCCGCCAGCGTCTCGATGCCGGCGTAGAGGGGGACGACCTCGGCGATCTCCTGGCGCAGGGCCTGGTTGGTGGGCCAGGCGAAGCGGTCGGCCAGGTCGGGCCGGGCCCGGGCCGCCACCTCGGCGAACAGACGCCACTCGCTGCGGGCCTGGCCCACCTGGTGGCCGGGGATCTCGGGCGAGAAGATGATCCGGCGCTCGGTCGTGGTCTCGGTGCCACCGCCCTCCTGCTCGTAGCGGGTGGCCACCGGGAGCAGGAGCACCTCGCCGTCATCGGGGGCGACGAGCATCTGCGACGACACCACCACGACCTGGTGGACGCGCAGCGGCACCTTGGCCAGGGCCGCCCGCACCCGGTCGGGGTCGGGCAGCACGTCGAGGAAGTTGCCGCCCGACGCCCACAAGACCTCGACCTCGCCCCGCTCGATGCCCTCCACCATCTCGGGGGCGGTGAGCCCCACGTGGCCGGGGACGTCGAATCCCCATCGGGCCCCGAGGTCGGCGGCCGCCTCGGGCGTCACGGTGATGCCGCCGGGGAGGGCGGTGGCGTAGGCCCCCATCTCGGCCCCGCCCTGCACGCCGGAATGGCCGCGGATCGGCATGAGACCGGCGCCGTCGTGGCCGACGTTGCCACGGGCCAGGCCCAGGTTGACGATGGCCCGCACGCCGTCGGTCGACTCCCGGCGCTGGGTGATGCCCATCGACCAGGTGAGGATGGCCGAGCCGGCACTGGCGTAGAGGTCGACGAAGGCATCGAGCAGGGGCCGGTCGAGGCCGGCGTCGGCGAGGAGGGCGTCGAGGTCCTGGGCGGCCAGATCGGCCACCAGCGCGTCCCAGCCCTCGGTGTGGTCGGCAACGAACGCAGTGTCGATGGCGCCCCGCTCGATGAGCAGCTTCACCGCCGCGTTGCAGAACGCGATGTCGCCACCGGGCCTGACCGGGACGTGGAGGTCGCAGATCTTGGTGCCGAACACGGCCGACTCGGGACTGGACGGCACCCAGTAGCGATCCAGCCCGGGCTCCAGGTACGGGTTGACGACCACGACCTTGGTGCCGGCCCGCTTGGCCTCGTACAGGTACTTCATGAACACCGGCTGGTTGTTGGCCGGGTTGCTGCCGATGAGCACGATCACGTCGGTCTCGAGGACGTCGGCGAAGGAGCAGGTGGTGGCGGCCGCTCCGATCGTCTCCTTGAGGGCGACGGTCGAGGGGGCGTGGCAGACCCGGGCGGCCGAATCCACGCTGGCGATGCCCATGGCCCGGGCCGCCTTGCCGGCGACGTAGTACACCTCGTTGGTGACGCCCCGGCTGGTGAGGTAGACGGCCGTGCGCTCTCCCCCGGCCGAGGCGATGCCGCCGGCGAGGGTGGTCAGGGCCTCGTCCCAGGTGACCGGTGTGAAACCGGGCTCGCCGGCCCGGCGCCGCATGGGGTGAGCCAACCGGCCGAGGCGGCGAAGGGCGGCGCCGTCGAGGAGCGACAGGACCTCGGCGTCCCGCAGGAGGCTGTGGTCCATGGCGTCGGCGGTGTTGACCGCCAGCAGCTTGAGCCGGGTGGTGCACAGGTGCACGCCCTCGATGGTCCAGTCATGGAACCCGGTGACGCCGAGCGCGCACCCGTCGCACGCACCCTTGGACAGCACCCGCCAGGCGTAGATCGGGTGGCGGCGGTTGTCCCACGCCACCTTGAGCATCTCGTAGAAGTGGTTGGGCTTCTGCTGGCCGATGCCGTTGGGTGAGAGGCCGGCCCAGGTGCTCGGCGTCCAACCGCGCCGCTTCTGCCGGGAGGTCATGGGCCGAGCGTACGCACGGCGCCGGCGAGCCTCGAGCTTGCGGGCGTACCGTAAGCGGCAGTGAGCCGATGGCGCCGCCGCCTGGCCCAGGAGCCCGATGGCGATCCGGCGCTGCCGCTCGTCCCCGGGCCGGTGTCGAACGGTGAGTTCGTGCCGGCCCCGCCCACTCGTCGGGACGAAGCCGTGCGGCAGGCGGCCCTCGATCGGGCGGCGGTGGCGGCCGACCGGCTCGGGATCGACCGGCGACGCTTCCTCCAGACGAGCGGCGGTGTGGCCGCCGTGCTGGCGACCTACAACCTGGCCGCCTGCTCCGGCGGCGGCGGCCAGGTGGTGGCGCGGTCGACCACGACCACCACGGCGGGCGGCACGTTCGAGGTGCCCGACCCCGAGGACACCGCCGCCTGCGAGTCGACGCTGGCCAGCCAGGGCGAACTGGTCATCGACGTCCACACCCACCACGTGGTGCCCGATGGGCCGTGGCGCCAGAACGCGGCGCGCATCGCCGACATGGTTCGTGGCCTGGTGCCGGCCGCCTGCACCGAGGCCGACCCGTTCCGCTGCCTCGACCGCACCGCCTACCTGCACGACCTGTTCCTCGCCAGTGACACGACCGTCGCCCTCCTCACCGATGTGCCCGGGTCGGGCCCGGAGGACCAGGCCCTGCCCTGGGAGGCCAAGCGCGAGACCCGCCGGCTGGCCGAGCAACTCACGGCCGGGGGCGCGCCGCGGGTCCTCCTGCACGACGTGCTGGCCCCGAACTTCGGCGACCTGCAGGCCCGGCTCGACGGGATGGCGGCCACGGTGGCCACCGGTCAGGTCACGACGTTCAAGGTGTACACGGCGTGGGGGCCGGGCCGGCGGGGGTTCGCGCTCGATGATCCGGCCATCGGGCTGCCGGTGATCGAGCAGGCCCGTTCGCTCGGCGTGAAGGTCCTGTGCGCCCACAAGGGCCTGCCCCTCATGGAGTTCGACCGCACCCACAACGGCCCGGGCGACCTCGCCGCCGTTGCCGCCCTCTACCCCGACATGCAGTTCGTCGTGTTCCATTCGGCCTATGAGCGCGAAACTCCGGAGGGCCCCTACGACCCGGCCCGGGCCAGCGTCGGCGTCAACTCGCTGGTCAAGGCCCTCGACGACCACGGCATCCCGCCGAACGCCAACGTGTGGGCCGAGCTGGGGACCACCTGGCGCGACACGCTCGGATCACCGACGGAGGCGGCCCACGTGCTGGGCAAGCTGCTGCGCCGGGTGGGCGAGGACCGTGTGCTGTGGGGCACCGACTCGATCTGGTACGGCTCGCCCCAGCCCCAGATCATGGCGTTCCGGGCGTTCCAGATCAGCGCCGAGCTCCAGGAGCGCCACGGCTACCCGGCGCTGACCGACGAGCTCAAGCGCAAGGTGCTGGGGTTGAACGCCGCCCGGTTGTTCGGGCTCGACCCCTTGGCCGTGCGGTGCGCGGTCGACGCTGACGGGCTGACCGCCGCACGGGCCGAGCACGCCTCGATGGTGCGGGAAGGCGCCATCACGCCGTGGCAGGCCCGAGGGCCGATGACCCGGCGGGAGGTGGTGGGCTGGCTGGCGTCGATGCGCACGCCGTGGACGCCCTGATGAGCTACTCGGGTGGGTTCGAGCCGAAGGTCGGGAGGCGATCGGCGGCTCGGTGTTCGAGGGCCGCTCGATTGAGGTCGTTGTCGGTCAGCTCGATCGCGCGCCGGTAGGCCGCCGAGGAGCCTTCGAAGTCGCCGCCGCGAAAGAGCAGCTCCGCCCGCGCCGCGTGCAGCGGCTGGTAGGCCTCCAGGCGCTCGTCGTCGAGCAGCGTCGCAAGGAGCGCAAGACCGGCGCGCGGCCCTTCGAGCTGGGCGACAGCGATCGCGCGGTTGATGGTCACCACCGGTGACGGTTCGATCCGCTCGAGCTCGGCGTAGAGGAGCGCGATCTGTTCCCAGTCGGTGTCGTCGAACGAAGGCGCCTGGGCGTGCAGCGCGGCGATGGCGGCTTGGAGCTGAAAGGGACCCGGCTCGCGCCGCAGCGCCGCTCGGTCGAGCGTGACGATGCCCTCGGTCAGCTCGGCGGCGTCCCAGCGGGTGCGGTCCTGGTCGTCGAGGCTGACCGGACGGCCGTCGGGCCCGATCCGCGCCGAGCGCCGAGCGTCGGTGAGCAGCAGGAGGGCGAGGAGTCCTGCGGCCTCAGCGTGGGACGGCAGCAGCCTGACGACGAGCCGGGCGAGACGGATCGCCTCGTCGCACAGCTCGGCGCGCACGAGGTCTGGGCCGCTGGTTGCGGTGTGGCCCTCGTTGAAGATGAGGTAGATGACCCGCAGGACGTCGGCGAGGCGCTCCGGGAGCCGGTGCTGGGCGGGCACCCGGTAGGCGATGCCGGCCGCGACGATCTTGCGCTTGGCCCGGTTGAGCCGCTTGTACATCGCCGCCTCGGAAGTGAGGAACGCCCGTGCGAGCTCGGGGACCTCGAGTCCGCCCAGGGAACGGAGGGTGAGCGCCAGCCGGGCTTCCATCCCGAGGGCGGGGTGACAGCAGGTGAAGATGAGGCGGAGCCGGTCGTCAGTCAACCCGGGACCGGACACTCCGACGGTGTCGTCGATGTCGGGGTCGTGGTGCACGAGATCCTCCATCCGGGCCAGGGCGAGCTGGTGGGCCGAGCGGGTCTGGTCGCGGCGGAGCCGGTCGACGGCTCGTCGGCGAGCGGCGACGGTCAACCAGGCGCCTGGTCGATCAGGGACGCCGCGCCTGGGCCAGTCGGCCGCGGCCGAGGCGAACGCATCCTGCACGGCGTCCTCGGCCAGACCGAGGTCGCCGCCGACCTGGCGGGTGAGCGTCGCCAGGAGCTGGGTGCGCTCCTCGCGGTACGCCCGATCCAGGGCGAGGGCGACCTCGGTAGGCACGCCCTCTACTGCTCGTGGGCAGACAGCGGGCGGATCTCCACCGAGCCGTAACGGGCGTTCGGCATCCTCTCGGCCCACTCGATCGCGGCGTCCAGGTCGGCGACGTCGAGGATGAAGAAGCTGAACAGCAGCTCCTTGGTCTCCGCGAAGGGGCCATCGGTCAGGACCGGCTTGCTGTCGTGCGCTCGGAGCGTGGTCGCGGCTTCGTCGAGCTCGAGGCCCGTGCCGGAGATCATCACGCCAGCAGCGCCGAGCTCGCCGTACAAGGCCCCCCAGGCCGCCATCTCGGCCTCGAGCTCCGGCGAATCGTCCGCCGGGGCAAGGGCGGGGTCGGTTCGCAGCAACAGGATGTACTTCATCGGTGGCCTCCTCGAGGCGGTCGTGTTGACGTGTGCCTACCTACGTCGCAGGCCAGCCGCCCCGTTGGACACCTTTCTCAAACTTCTCTCGAGGCTCGTCCGAGCCTGCCATCGACCAGCGGCGGGACGGGTCATCCGATCAGGAACGATGTCGAGACGAGCCCGAGGTCGCGCTTGTCTCCTCCTCGACCAGGGACTCGATCTCCTCGGCAACCTCGCTGAGGATCACG
>JAOBWJ010000060.1 GCA_025463335.1 Acidimicrobiales bacterium | reverse complement strand
CTGGTGCCGGTTCTGCTCCGGACGCGCAGCCACCACCTCTTCCGCCACGGCGCGCTCGCCGGGGCGGCGCTGGCGGCTGGCTACGTCGGCCAGACGGTCGGCCTCCAATACACGACGACCTCGGTGTCGGCCTTCTTCACCTACCTGCTGGTGGTGATCGTGCCGCTGCTGTCGGCGGTCGTGCTTCGGCGCCCGCCTCTCCCGTCGGCCCTGGCCGGCATCGTCCTCGCCGTCACCGGCCTGTTCGTCATGAGCGGCACCGGCTTCGCCCTCGGCAAGGGGGAGGTGTTGACGCTGGTCGGCGCGGTGGGGTTCGCCGCCCACATCGTCGTGCTCTCCGAGGTGGCCGACCGCCACGACGTGTTCGCCCTCAACGCCGTGCAGTTCTCGACCGTGGCGCTGGTGTTGCTCGGGCCGGCCCTCGTGTCGGGCAGCTTCGCCTTCCCGGCCTCGGCGTGGGCGGCCGCCGCCTACACCGGCATCGTCGTCGGCGTGGTCGCCTTCGGGCTGCAGGTGTGGGGCCAGGCTCGGGTGAGCGCGTCCCGCGCCGCGCTGGTGCTGATGCTCGAGCCGGTCGTCGCCGCCGTCATCGGCCGCTTCGACGGCGAGTACCTCGGTGCCGCCGGCGTGGTCGGCGCCGCACTCATCCTGGCCGGCATCCTCGTGTGCGAGCTGGCAGGGCCGCTCCTTGACCGACCACGATGGGCCGGACAACCTGAGCAGTCGTGCTGATCCGCGACACCGCCCGCCGCCTCGCCCGCCACGCGTGGGTCGAGCGCCGGCTGTTCGAGATCGTCGGCGGGTGGGCGGCCGACACCACCGACGGCGACGCGGCCCGCGTCCTCGGCCCGGTGTCGCACCACCACGCCTGGCGGGCCTCGCTGCTCGAGGAGCAGGTGCCGCTCCTGCACGACCTCGCCCCGAGCCAACTGGAGGCGCCCGCCCCGTTGGTGGCATTCCTCGACGCGGTGGCGGCGCCGACCGAGGTTCTCGAGCGCCTCGTCGGGCTCGTCCGGGTCGTGGTCCCCGACCTCGTGGCCGGCTACGAGGAGGACCTGGAGGCCACGTCACCCGTGGCCGATGCGCCGGTCATCCGGGCCCTGCGCCTGGTGCTGGCCGACGAGCAGGAGGACTGGCGGGCCGCCCTGGTGCTTTTGCGGTCACACCTCCGGACGGAGGGGGACCTGGTGCGGGCGGCGGCCCACCAGTCGGCGCTGGAGCGCCTGCTCCTGGCCGTGGAGGACTGAAAGCTCAGTCGTCCTCGGTGTGGTCGCGACCGGAGCCGCCGTTGTCCTCGTGATCGGCGGCGTGGTCGGCGTTGTGCTGGGTCTTGCGTGCGTCGTTGCGCTTGTGGGCGGCGGCGGAGATCTCCTGCCCGTCGACCCCGCCGTCGTGGGCGTCGGCGCTGACGCGGGCGCCGAAGTTGTCGTGCTCCACCTCGGAGCCGTCCTTGGCGTGGTCATCGTCGGCGTCGTGATCGTCCGTCGGCACCGTGGTGGTCGTCGTGGGGTCGACGGTCGTGCTCGTCGTGCTCGTGCTCGTGGTGCTGGTCGTGGTCGTCGTCTCGTCCGCGGCCACGAACGGGCCGCCCGACTCCGAGGGCTTGCTGTCGCTCACCGGTTGCAGGACGAGCACGGCGCCCGCCGTGCCGAACGCGAGGGTGGTGGCTGCGACACCGACCACGACCTTGGATCCGAGGGCGGCAAGCAGGTGGTTCCTCATCCAGTACGTCCTTCGCTGTCGTGGCCCGAGTGGTCCGAGCCCTCTTGGAGGCGAACGCCGGCACCGCCGCCGGGGTTACGGCCTGACTGCTGGAAGCTCGAGTCGACCTTCGCGCCGTCCTCGTCCCGGCCCTTGCTGTCGTTGCCATTGCCATTGCCATTGCCGTTGTCGTTGCTGGTGCCGTTGGTGCCGTTCCCGGTGTTGCCCCTGCCTGAGGTGTCGGCGCCCGAGCCGTGGTCGTCCGACCCGCGGTCGTCGGTCCCCGAGCCGTGGTCGTCCACCGTGGTCGGCGTGCCGACCGCCCCTTGCGGTGTCCGGGCCGGGGTGGTGCTGGTTGTCGTCGTGGCCGGCGGCACGGTGACCGTGGTGGTGGTCGCCGGCCGGGCATCGGGAAGATGGACGCCGACGTTGTCGACGACGTCGGCCACGCGCTGTTGCACGGGACGCGGGAGGGCGCCGGCCACGCCGAGGCCGCCGAAGGCCAGGCCGCCGACCGCGCCGGCCACCACCGCGCACACCGCCCATCGCCGGCGCAACGGCGCCGCGACCGGTGCGATGCCCTCCCGGAAGAGCGTGGCGAGGGCGTCGCCGGGGAGTAGCGCCGGCGTGTCGGCCGCCGAGCTCCGGAGGTCGTCGAGGAAGGTGTCGAGCTCGTCGGGCATCTCGCCGCGGTCAACGTCGCCAGTGCTCATCGGGATACGCCCTCCTCGCCCAGCGCGCTCCGAAGGGATCGCATGGCCCGGTGCTGCAACGCCTTGACCGCGCCGGGTCGCTTGCCGAGCGCGGCGGCCGTGTCCTCGATCGACAGGTCGGCGACGATCCGGAGCAGCACGACGTCGCGCTGGTCGGGCGCCAGGGCGGCGAGCAGTCGCGCCACCCGCTCGTCGCCCAGCGACACCAGCGCCTCCTGGGCGGCGTCGGCGGCGGCCGGGCCGGGGTCGGGACCGGCCGCGTCCATCGGCGCCTGTCGCGGACGACGGCCCACCCGTCGGCGCTCGTCGACCACCAGGTGGTGGGCGATCGTGAACACCCACGAGCGGAAGCGATCCTCGTCGCCGGTGAACCGTTCGAGCGAGGTGAAGGCGCGGAGGAACACGTCGTTGGCCGAGCCGTCTGGGTCCTCGATGCCGGTGCCCCGCAGGTAGCCGGCGACCGGACGGCCCAGCCACCCGAACAGCCGCTCGAACGCCCATCCCTCGCCGGCCTGGGCGGCTGCGAGGACACCGTCGAATGCTTCGCCGAAGCGTTGCGTCACAGGGGCCGGGTAGCGTGCTCGCGCATGAAGAAGCTGCTGATCCTCGCCGTCCTGCTCACCCTCGGCGCCGGTGCTGCCAGGAAGCTCCGGGACGCGTAACCGACACCCACCAGGGCCGCGCCGGGGCGGGCGGCTGGCGATGCAGGTACCACCACACGACGGCGGCGGCGACCACCGCGGCCAGCGTCACCCCGCCGCCCGCGGCCGCGGCCGCGTTGGGCATCGGCACGCGGTCGCGGAGCCGCACCGGCTTCACGAACCGGCGAACCTCCCACTCCTTGGCCCGGGCCACCCGGAGTAGAGGCCGGTCCGGGTTCACGGCCACGGGGTGACCCACGGCCTCGAGCATGGGCACGTCGGTGACCGAGTCCGAGTAGGCGTAGCTGGCGGCCAGGTCGATTCCCCGCTCGGCGGCGACGGCGATGATGGCGTCGCGCTTGGCCGGGCCGTAGCAGTACCGCTCGAGCTCGCCGCTGTAGCGGCCCTCGGCGTCGATCCGGGCGCGGGTGGCGATGGCGCCGTCGGCCCCGAGGTAGTCGGCCAGCGGCCGGACGATCTCTTCCGGTGCGGCCGAGACGATCAGCACCAGTCGACCCTCGTCGTGGTGCTGGCGGATGAGCTCGAGTGCCTCCTCGAACACGATCGGGTCGATGACCTCCTCGAGCGTCTCGCGCACCACCCGGCGAACCGTCTCCTGGTTCCAGCCCTTGGTGAGGGCGAGGGCGGCGTTGCGCATGCGTGCCAGCCGGGCGTCATCGGCCCCCAGGTAGAGGTAGACGAGCTGGGCGTACAGGGCCCGCAGGAGCAGCCACCGCGACAGCAGACCCTCGCGGTAGAGCGGCCGCCCGAACGCGACGGTCGATGCCTTGGCGATGACGGTCTTGTCGAGGTCGAAGAAGGCGGCCTCCATAGGCGCGGAGCCTAGGGGCGAGCGCGAGACCGGCCGGGACGGTTCACCCCTTGTGCACCGGTTCCTCCCGTTCTAGGGTGCGGGCACCGCTTCCCTCGGTCGATGCTCTGCACCCGAGGAGTGGTTCCCGTGCTCGTTGCCTGCTGGTCCGCCAAGGGCGGAAGCGGCACCACCGTGGTGGCCGCCGCCCTGGCCACCGTGCTCGCTCGTTCGTCACCTACTGGTGCCGTGCTCGTCGACCTGGCGGGCGACGTGCCGGCCGTGCTCGGCATGCCCGAGCCCGACGGTCCCGGCGTGGCCGAGTGGTTGGCCGCTGGCGGCACCGTCCCGCCCGACGCGCTGCGCCGTCTCGAAGTGGTGGCCGGCGACGGCCTGGGCGTGGTGCCGGTGGGTGGGCCCTTGCCCGACGCGCCGGGCCGGGGTGAGGTGCTCGTCGCCCTGCTCGGCGCCGATGCCCGGCCGTGCGTGGCCGACTGCGGGTCGGCCCCGTCCGGGGTCCGGCTCGCCGTGGCCGCCGGCGCGACCCACTCGCTGCTGGTCCTGCGTCCCTGCTACCTCGCCTTGCGTCGGGCGGTGGCCTCGCCGGTGCGGCCGTCGGGCGTGATCCTCGTGGAGGAGGAGGGTCGGTCCATCGGTCGCCGCGACATCGAGGACGCCCTCGGCGTACCGGTCCGGGCGGTGGTGGCCTACAACGCCAGGATCGCCAGGGCCGTCGACGCCGGCTTGCTCGTCAGCCGCCTTCCCGGCGCCCTCCAGCGCCCGCTCCGCCATGTCGCCTGACACCGCGCTCGCCGATCGCGTCCACCGCCGGGTGCTCGACGAGCAGCCGGGCGCGGGCGAGCTCCGCCGCCGCATCGCCGAGCTGACCCGCACCGAGGCACCCCTGCTCGATGACGACGGCGTCGCCGACCTGGTCGATGCCGTGGCCGCCCGCACGATCGGTCTCGGGGCCCTCGACGCCGTGCTGGCCGATCCCGCGGTCACCGAGATCATGGTCAACGGGCCCGGCCCCGTGTGGGTCGAGCGGCACGGCACGCTTCGACGGCTCGACCTCCGGCTGGCCCAGGCCGAGGTCGAGCTCCTCGTGGAGCGGATCGTGGCGCCCCTCGGGCTCCGCATCGATCGCACCGCACCGCTGGTCGACGCCCGTCTGCCCGACGGCTCGCGCGTGAACGCCATCGTCCCGCCCCTCGCCCTCGACGGGCCGTGCCTCACCATCCGCCGGTTCGGGGCCCGTCCCATCGGCCTCGACGAGGCCGCCCCGCCGGGAGTGGCCGCCCTGCTGGCCTGGGCCGTCCGGGCCCGGTGCAACGTCCTCGTCTCGGGCGGTACGGGCGCGGGCAAGACCACGCTGCTGAACGCGCTGGCCGGTTGCATCCCGCCCGGCGAGCGGGTCGTCACCATCGAGGACGCCGCCGAGCTTCGACTTCCGCTCGAGCACGTGGTTCGGCTCGAGGCCCGGCCGCCGAACGCCGAGGGCGCGGGCGAGGTTCGGGTGCGCGAACTGGTGCGCAACGCCCTGCGCATGCGGCCCGACCGCATCGTGGTTGGCGAGGTCCGGGGCCCCGAGGCGCTCGACATGTTGCAGGCCATGAACACCGGCCATGAGGGCTCGCTGTCCACGTGCCACGCCAACGGTCCCGCCGATGCCCTGCGCCGGTTGGAGACGATGGTGCTCAGCGGGTCACCCGGCCTGCCGTTGGCGGCGGTGCGCGAGCAGGTGGCAGCCGCCGTCGACCTCGTCGTGCAGGTGGCGCGGGTGCCGGGCGGCCGGCGGGCGGTGGTCGCCGTCGACGAAGTGCTGCCGCTGGGATCCGACCCTGGTGATCGTCCGCTTGCGGTCCGCTCGCTGGCGACGGCCGAGGGGTTGCACGCGTTGCCCATCCGGCCGGCCCGCGGCCCGGCCGGTCCGCCCCATCCGGCGTGGCTGGCGTCGTGACCACCGCCTACCTCGCCGCCGCTTTCGCCGTGGCCGGGTGCTGGGCCGTGCGGGCGGTGCTCGTCGCAGGTGACCACCGGGCCGTGCTCGGCGGACGGTCGGCGCCGAGGTGGTTGTCGGTCCCCGCGCCGGTTCGGGCGGCGCTGGCCGACGCCGCCGTGCCGATGCCCGCCGAGGTGCTGTGGACGGCGTGGTCGGCGGTCCTCGCCGGCACCGTCGCCTTGGGCTTGCTGGCCGGCGGACCCGGGTTGGCGTTGGTCGCCATGACTTCGGTGACCGGAGGCCCGGCGCTCGCGCTGGTGGCCACCCGCGGCCGTTCGGCCCGGCTCGTCGACGCCGCCCTGCCCGACGTGCTCGACGCCGTGGCCCGCTCCCTGCGCAGCGGCGCCACGCTCCGACAGGCCCTGGCCGAGGTGGCGCCGAGGATCGAGGGTCGGCTTGGCGACGACGTGCGGCTCCTGCTGATCGAGGCTGACGGCGGCCTGTCGCTCGTCGCCGCCCTCGACGCCTGGCCGCGTCGCTGCCCGACACCGGGCGTCCGGCTGGCGACCGCCGCCCTCGCCTTGTCGGTCGATGCCGGTGGCGCCGCGGCCCGAGCCGTCGACGGCGTCGCCGCCACCCTCCGATCCAACCTGGCGCTGGCCGGCGAGGTGCGGGCCCAGTCGTCGCAAGCCCGCCTGTCGGGGCTGGTGATCGCCCTGGCCCCGCTGGCCTTCGGGGCGCTGGCCGCCGGCACCGACCAGCGCACGGCCGCGTTCCTCCTACGCACGCCCTTCGGCCTGGCCTGCCTGGTGAGCGGCTTGGCGCTCGATGCCGTCGCCGCCTGGTGGATGCACCGGATCACGGAGGCGACGTGATCGGAGTGACCGCCGGTGCCGTCTGGGGGTTGGTGGTGCTCGCCGCCTTCGCCCGGGTGGGCCCGCTGCCTGCCCGGGTGCACGGTCTGTTGCCGGTGGCACCGTCGCGCCGCGCGATCGACCCTCGGCTGCGGCGAGTCGGTGGCGCGGTGGCGGCCGGGGTCGTCACGTTCGTCGTGTTCCCGCTGCTGGCTCCGGTGGCCGTCATGGCGGCCTGGGGTGGGCCGGTGCTCCGGCGTCGGCGCCGCGCTCGCGACGGTGTCGACGAGGTGCGGCGGTCCTTGCCCGAGGTGGTCGACCTGCTCACGTTGGCTGTGGGTGCGGGGCTCACGGTGCCGCTGGCCGTGGCCGCCGTCGCTCGCCGCCACGACGGCCCGGTAGCGGCCGAGCTGCGCCGGGTGGCCGAGGAAGTGGCGCGGGGCCGTCGCTGCGCCGACGCCTTGGACGACGCCGGCGGCCGGCTCGGTCCCGACGCTCGGCCGGTGTTGGCCGCCCTGGTGGCCTCCGAGCGCTACGGCGCCCCCTTGGCCGATGCCCTCGCCCGCTTGTCGACCGACGTCCGGGCCGATCGCCGGCGTCGGTCCGAGGAGGCCGCTCGGCGGGTGCCGGTCAAGCTCCTCTTCCCCCTCGTGCTGTGTGTCCTCCCCGCCTTCGCGCTCCTCACGATGGCGCCTCTCCTCGCCGGCGCCTTCGGGTCGCTGCGCCTCTGATCCGACTGCACCGCAAGGAGGGCCACGTGCTCCCCATCCTCGTCCGCATCCACCTCACCATCGCCGCTCGCCTCCGGGGCGAGACCGGCCAGACCTCGGCCGAGTACGCCCTCGTCCTGCTGGGCGCGGCGTCCGTGGCGCTGCTCGTGGCGCTCTGGGCCAGGGACACCGACAAGCTCGGCAAGCTCCTCGACACCATCTTCGACTCGATCGTGAAGCTGGTGAAATGACCCGTCGCCGGGACGAGGCGGGGCAGGCCGCCGTGGAGCTGGCCCTGTGCCTGCCGCTGGTGGCCGCCCTGGCGCTGGCGCTGCTTCAGGTCACGCTCGTGGTGCGCGACCAGGTGCTGCTGACCCACGCCGCCCGGGAGGCGGCGCGGGAGGCGGCGGTGTCCGCCGATGCCGCGGCCGTCCGTCGGGCCGCGACCAGCGGGGCTCGCCTCGATCCCGGTCGCCTCGACATCGAGGTTCGGGGTCGAGGCGCTCCCGGCAGTCGGGTGACCGTCGTGGTGGGCTACCGGTCGCCCACGGCCGTCCCCCTGGTCGGCGCTCTGGTGGGCGACGTGCATCTGTCGTCCACGGCCACGATGCGGGTGGAGACCTGAAGGGAACCTCGTCCGTTCCATGAAAGCGAAAGAAACCCCAGAGGAACTGCGTCACCTCAGGGCGAACTTTCCGTCACGGCGGGTGAGGGTGATCGACACCCTGCGTACTTCGAACCCGGCATCGGACCCCTGGCTTACCGCCCGGCGCACCCACGGAGCAGGAACATGCGGAACTCCCGTCGATTGGTCACGATCGGGCTGTCGGTCCTCGCGACCGGCGCACTGTTGGCCGGAACGGCTTCGGCAGAGGTCACCGCCAACGCCGCCGGCTACGGCGGTACGGCGACCTCGGAGGCCCTGACCATCAAGCTGTTCGGCCAGACGCTGACCACCAGCGCCGCCACCGCCGAGCTACGTCCCGCCCTGGCCAAGGCCACCGCCACCCAAGCCCTCACCCCGCTCCAGGCGGGCTTGGTGAGCGCCGAGATGTCCGTCGTCGGCGGAACCAAGACCGTCAAGCCGGAGAAGTGCTCGGGCAGCGATGCCACCGCCATCCCCGGCGTGCAGCGCCTCGACATCACGTGTGGCTCGGCCGTCGCCGCCCTCACCACCGGTGGCGGCTCGGCCCGCGGTCTCGGCGCCGAGGTCGTGCTCGAGCCGTCGGTCAGTGGCGCGCTCTCGACCCTGCAGCTGCAGGAGCCGCTCAAGGACGGTTCCGGCCAGCTCCTCGACGGCCTGAACCCGTTGGTGGAGGGCCTCACCGGCACGCCGATCGGCAAGCTCGTCGACGCCACCGACAAGACGGTGGCCGACGTCCTGAACAAGGTGCTCACGCTCAAGTCGACCGTTCGGGTGGTCATCGCGCCGGCCCTGGCCGAGGTCACCTCCGAGGGCGACACGATCACGGCGCACGCCCGGGCCCAGGGCATCCGCATCGAGCTGCTCCCGCTCGACGGGACCAACGTGACGAACAACCTGCTGCCGAGCGACCTCGCCGCCGGTGAGCCGCTGGTGACGATCACGATCGGCAACGCCGTCGCCACCAAGACCATCTCCAGGTCGGGCGGTCCAACCAAGGCCGATGGACAGGGCCCACTGGTGACCATCGAGCTCGGCGGATCCCTCGGCACCACCCTCGGTCTCCCGAGCAACAAGATCGAGGTGGCCGGCGGCCAGTCGTTCTGCGTTCCCGGCCTCGTCGGCACCCCGCTCGAGACGTGCGTGAACGTGGCCAGCGCCGGGGTCGACGCTCAGGGCAACCCGTTCGCCGACAGCACCAGCGTCCAGGTGTTCAAGGGCGTGAACGGCGGCATCGACCTGGCCACCGGCCGGGCCGGTGCCGGCGGCGAGGTCACCGTCGCCGCCGCCGCACCCGCCGAGGCCGCGCCCGGCG
>JAOBWJ010000050.1 GCA_025463335.1 Acidimicrobiales bacterium | reverse complement strand
CTGTGACAAGGGTTCGGCGCGTCCAAGCGGCCGCCGAGCGCCAGCCGGCCGCCCTCATCGGGTTGGGCGCGGTGCTGTTCGCCATCGGCCCCGTGCTCATCGCCGGGGCCGACGCCTCGGGCCCGGTCATCGCCTTCTGGCGACTCTGGATCGGCTGCGGGTTCCTCGGAGCGGTGCTGCTCGCGTACGGGCGGGTCACCGGCCGGTGGCCAAGTCGTTCGGGCTGGAGCTGGGCCGTGCGCTGCGGGCTCATGTTCGCCCTGCACCAACTGCTGAACACGACGGCGCTCCGGCGGACGTCGGTCGTCGACGTCACCCTCATGCAGGTGCTGGCGCCCGTGATCGTGGCCGTGCTGGCCGTGCGCCTGTTCGACGAACGCCCCGGCGTGCGGTTCCGGCTGTGGTCGGCGGTTGCGCTGGGCGGGGCGGTCGTGGTGGCCCTCGGTGGGTCGTCCGGACCCCAGGGTGACCCGCTCGGCATGCTCATGGCCGCCGGCAACGTGGTGTTCTACGCCGTGTACTTCGTGTGGTCGAAGCAGGCGCGCGACGAGATCGACGTGGTGCCCTTCTTGTGGGGCGCGGTGACCACCGCCGCCGTCGTCGTTTCCGCCTTCGTCCTGGTCAGCGGCGAGGTGCCCCTCGACGTGTCTCGGACCGACATCCTCGCCGCCGGGGCGGTGGCCCTGGGTCCCGGCGCCGTCGGCCACTTCGTCTCGACGTGGCCGCTGCGTTGGGTGCCGGCCAACGTGCCGCCGCTCCTCCAGCTCGCGATCCCGTTCGTCGCCGGCTTCCTCGCCTGGCTGATCCTCGGGGAGGCCATCACGGTTGTTCACCTGCTCGGCGGGGCCATCACCGTCGCCGGGGTCGCGGGTGCCATCCGGTCGCCGGCCGGGCGGCGCATGGTGGTCCGCGAGGAGGCCGTGTTGGTGGTCGGCGAGGCGTAGCCAGCCCTGGACCGTGCGCACGAACTCCTAGAGTCCGGCGCCATGGAGATCAACGGAGCAGCAGCGATCGTCTCGGGTGGGGCGTCGGGTCTCGGCGAGGCGACGGCACGGGCGCTCGCCGAGGCGGGCGCCATCGTCACCATCGCCGACCTCAACGAGGAGAAGGGCTCGGCCCTGGCCACCGAGCTCGGCGGGGTGTTCGTGAAGACCGATGTGGCCGACGAGGCCTCGGTCGCGGCCGCCGTGGCCGCCGCCACCGACACCGGTGCTCCGCTCCGCATTGCCGTGAGCTGTGCTGGCATCGGCTACGCGTCCCGGATCGTCGGCAAGGACGGCACGCCCCATGCCATCGAGCCGTTCCTGAAGGTGATCCAGGTCAACCTCATCGGCACGTTCAACATGATGCGGCTGGCGGCCTCGGCCATTGCCCGCACCGAACCGCTCGGCGCCGACGGCGAGCGGGGCGTGCTGGTCAACACCGGCTCGGTGGCTGCCGTCGACGGCCAGGTGGGCCAGGTGGCGTACTCGGCGTCCAAGGGCGGCATCGTGGGCATGACCCTGCCGGTGGCCCGCGACCTGTCGGTGGTGGGCATCCGGGTGTGCACGATCCTCCCGGGCACCATGGACACGCCGCTGTTCGGCATGGCCAGCCCCGAGATCAAGGCCGGCCTGGCCAAGGACGTGCTCTTCCCGAAGCGCATGGGCTCGCCGGCCGAGTTCGGTGCCCTGGTGCGCTCGATCGCCGAGATCTCCTACCTGAACGCCGAGGTCATCCGCCTCGACGGAGGCGTCAGGATGCCCCCGAAGTAGAAGGGGAGGGGCGTAGCGACGGGTGGCCCCCGGGTAGGGGTCGGGGACCCGATGCTCAACCCCGAGGAGCTGACGCACATGGCCGACGAGCCGCAGGAGCGCATCACCCAGGCCACCAAGGACGCCGATCGAGCGGCGGCCGAGGCCGAGCACGGCGCCCCTCAGGTACCCACCGCCGCCGAGGCCGAAGCGGCCGACCGGCATGGCGAGGTCAGCCCGGAGACCGAGGAGCACTACGAGGAGATGGTCGAGAAGGGCGCCAACGCCAAGGGCGAAGGACGGCTGCCCTGAAGCTCCAGGACACGTCCTATGCCCGCGACGGGCGCGGCCTCCTCGAGGTGACGAGCGCACTCGCCGAGCAGGGATGGACGGAACAGGCCACCCCGCTCGAGGGGGGCACGGTGCGCTGTGAGGTGTGTGGCCAGGAGTCGGCGGCCGAGGAGTTGGCCGTCGACTCGCTGGCCCGCATCGAGGGCGCGTCGGATCCGGCCGACATGGCCGCGGTCATCGCCATCACGTGCCCGCACTGCTCGGCCCAGGACGTGCTGGTGCTCAAGTACGGGCCCGAGGCCACGGCCGCCGACGCCGACGTGCTCTTGGCGCTGCCCGACCCGCCGGCCTGACGGTAGGCCACCTCGTCCTTCTGGGACCCGGAACCGTCAGCCGAGCATCGACTGCATGGCCTCGTCGATCTCGGGGTGGCGGAACTCGTAGCCGGAGGCCTCCAGTCGGGTCGGGAGGATCCGCATGCTGTCCCCGAGCAGGGAGTCAGCGAGCTCCGCGCCGAGCAACAGCTTGGGCCCGAACCGCGGCACCGGCAGGAACGCCGGGCGGTGCAGCGCCCGCCCCTGGGCCTTGGCGTAGTCCCGGTGACGGACGGGGTTGGGGGTGGTGAGGTTCACCGGGCCGGACATGTCGGCCGTCAGCAGGTGGATGATGGCCTGCACCTCGTCTTCGAGGGTGATCCAGGACCACCACTGCTTGCCGTCTCCGACCGGGCCACCGAGCCCGAGCTTGAAGAGCAGCAGCGTCTTGCCCATGGCGCCACCATCGGGGGAGAGGACGACGCCGGTGCGGAGGTACACGGTGCGGATGCCGGCGTCGACGGCCGGCTGGGCCGCGGACTCCCACTCGACCACCAGGTCGGCGAGGAAGCCGTCGCCGGCCGAGGACTCCTCGGTGAGCACGTCTTCGCCCCGGTCGCCGTAGAAGCCGACGGCCGAGCCGCTCAGCAGCACGCTCGGCTTCGGATCGAGGCCGGCGAGGGTCTCGGCCAGGAGGCGGGTGCCCTTGGTGCGGCTCTCGAGCAGCCGGCGCTTCTGGTCGGGCGTCCATCGCTTCTCGGCGATGCCCTCGCCGGCCAGGTGCACCGCCGCGTCAACGCCAGCCAGGCCCTCGGCGTCGATCGTGCCGGCCTCGGGATCCCACCGGACTTCGTCGGGGCGCGACGGGGAACGCCGGACCAGGCGGCGCACGGTGTGGCCCGCCTCCCACAGGGCCGGCACGAGGGCCGACCCGATCAACCCGTTGGAACCGGTGACGACGACGTCCATGGCGTCAAACCCCTTTTGCCCCGAGCCGCTTCCTGGGGGACCATGCTCCCTCATGCCGGAGACCCTCCTCGCATTGCTCAACGCCCGGATCGCGGCAGCGGCGCGCACCGCCTTCGGCCCCGACGCGCCGGTTGCCGGGCCGCTCGTCCTCCCCAGCCGCGACGCCCGGCATGGCGACTACTCGTCCCCGGTGGCCATGTCGGTGGCCAAGACCTTGGGCCGCAACCCGTTCGAGGTGGCCGAGGAGCTGGCCGCCGCGCTCGAGGTGGACGACCTGGCCGACCCGCCCGAGGTCGTGCGCCCCGGCTTCGTCAACCTCCGCCTCCGTCCGGAGTGGGTCGCGGCCCGAGTGGCGGCCGAGGTCGGCGACGACCGCCTGGGCCTGCCCGTCGTCGTCGATCCGGAGCTGGTCGTCGTCGACTACTCGTCGCCCAACCTGGCCAAGGAGATGCACGTCGGCCACCTGCGCTCGACGATCATCGGCGACGCCCTGGCCAACGTGTTCGACCACCTCGGCCACCGCGTCGACCGTGTGAACCACGTCGGCGACTGGGGCGCCCAGTTCGGGATGCTGCTCGTGCACCTGGAGGAACTGCGGGCCGCCGGCGACGACCTCGACATGGCGAACGTCGAGTCCTTCTACCGGGCCGCCAACGCCCGCGACAAGGACGACGCCGAGTTCCACGAGCGGGCCCGCAACCGGGTGGTCGAGCTCCAGGACGGCGAGCCGTCAGCCCGGGCCACGTGGGCCGAGCTGGTCGAGCTCACCGAACGCAACAACCAGGTGGTCTACGACCTGCTCAGCGTGGTCGGCCTCGAGGACCGGGGCGAATCCTTCTACCAGCCGATGCTCGACGGCGTGGTCGAGGACCTCACCGCTCAGGGCCTGCTGGTCGAGGACCAGGGCGCCAAGGTGGTCTTCGTCGACGGGTTCACCAACAAGGAGGGTGACCCCCTTCCGCTGATCGTGCGGAACCGGCACGGCGGCTATGGGTACGCCACCACCGACCTGGCCGCCATCCGACACCGGGTCAAGGAGCTCGGCGCCGGGCGGGTCCTCTACGTGGTCGATGCCGGCCAGAGCCAGCACTTCGCCATGGTGTTCGCCGTGGCCCGCAAGGCCGGGTGGGTTCCCGACGACGTCGAGCTGACCCACGTGCCGTTCGGGCTCGTCCTGGGCGAGGACGGCAAGCGCCTCCGCACGCGCACCGGCGAGAACGTCCATCTGCGGGCGCTCCTCCAGGAGGCCGTCGACCGTGCCCGGGCGTTCGTGATCGCCCGGGCCGAGGAGCGTGGCGACCCGCTGCCCGACGACCTCGACCGGGTGGCCGCCACCATCGGCATCGGCGCCGTGAAGTACGCCGACCTCAGTCAGAACCGGCAGAGCAACTACATCTTCTCGTTCGACAAGATGCTCAGCCTCAAGGGCAACACTGCGCCCTATCTGCAGTACGCCTACGCCCGCATGCGCTCGATCCTGCGGGAGGCGGGCTGGGCCGACGGGCCACCGGGTCCCGTCGCCATCCAGCTGGGCCACGACGCCGAGCTCGAGCTGGCCAAGAAGCTGCTCGCCACCAACGACGTGCTCGAGCGCATGACCGAGGAGTACGCGCCCAACCACCTGTGCGCCCACCTCTACGAGGTGTCGCAGGTCTACAACCAGTTCTACGAGCACTGCCCGGTGCTGCGCTCCGAGGAGCCGCTGCGCTCCTCCCGCCTGGCCCTGTGCGATGCCACCGCCCGCACCCTCAAGACCGGGCTGGCCCTCCTGGGCATCGCGGTGCTCGAGAAGATTTGATGCGTTCCTGACGCTGCCGACTCCAGGCGTTGGCAGGCGCATCGCTACAGTCCCCCTTCGTCCCAGCGTCGAGCCCGGAGGCTCCAGGGTGCACGTCGTGATCGTCGGGTGTGGGCGAGTTGGTTCGTCCCTCGCCCGCCAGCTGTTGTCGGCCGGGCACACCGTGGCCGTGATCGACAAGCGGGCCGCCTCGTTCGAGCGGTTCCTCGCCGACTGGCCCGGTCAGAAGATCGTCGGGTACGGCTTCGACCGCGACCGCCTCCAGGAGGCCGGGATCGAGCGGGCCGACGCCCTCGCCGCCGTGACCAGCGGCGACAACTCCAACATCATGGTCGCCCGGATCGCCAAGGAGACCTACCAGGTCGGCCGGGTCATGGCCCGCATCTACGACCCCCGGCGGGCCGGCGTGTACGAGCGCCTCGGCATTCCCACCGTGGCCACCGTCGAGTGGACCACCGACCAGGCCATGCGGCGCCTGTTGCCCGACCAGAACCGGGCCGACTGGGTCGACGCCACCGGCGGCGTGGCCCTCGTCGAGCGGCGGCTCCCCGACGCTTGGGTGGGCCGCAAGCTGGGCGAGCTGGAGGAGTCCCGGAGGTGGCGGGTGGTCGCCCTGACGAGGGCGGGCAAGGCCGGGTTGGCCGACCTGTCGCTGCTGATCCAGGAAAACGACGTCGTCACGCTGGCCGTAGCCGGTGACGCCATGGACGCCCTCGAGCAGCACATCGCCGCTTCGGCCGGGAAGGATCATCACTGATGCGCGTGATCGTCGTGGGTGCCGGCAAGGTCGGCAAGCACATCGCCACCGACCTGGCCAAGGCCGGGCACGACGTGCTCGTGCTCGACAGCAGCAAGGACGTCGTGGCCCGCGCCGAGCAGAGCGGGGAACACCCCAACGTCGCGTTCAAGGTGGCCGACGCCTGCGAGGTCACCCAGTTGGAGGAGGCCGGGCTGGCCGACGCCGACGTGGTGGCCGCCGTCACCGGCGACGACGAGGACAACCTCGTCGTGTCGTTGCTGGCCAAGCAGGAGTTCGGCGTGCCGCGGGTCGTCGCCCGGGTGAACCACCCCAAGAACGAGTGGATGTTCAACGAGACGTGGGGCGTCGACGTGTCGGTGTCGACCCCGCACCTCCTCACCGCCCTGGTGGAGGAGGCCGTCACCGTCGGCACGCTCGTGCGGCTCCTTCAGTTCGGGGGCGGCAAGGCCGGCCTCGAGGAGGTCACGCTCGCCGAGTCGTCACCGGCCGCCGGCCAGCAGGTCTCCGAGCTGCGCCTGCCCCGCAACTGCACGATCGTCGCCGTGCTCCGCGAGCAGTCGGTGATCGTGCCCCGGGGCGACACCCGGCTCGAGGCGGGCGACGAGGTCATCGTGCTCGCCACAAGCGATGCGGAAGACGACGTCCGCGCCGCCCTCATCGGGGGCTAGCTCAGCAGCTGGTAGGCCGGGTTCATCAGCAGGATCCGCCGGCGGTCCTGCCGAGCCACACCGTCGAGGGCGATGCCCTTGCTCGGGTTGACGCCGGGGATCGTGGTGCGCCCGGTGAACACGGCGACGGCCAGGCCGGTCCCGTCGTTCACCGTGACCTCGAGTGACGGGCTCCCGGCCCGGGGGACGACGCGGATGCTGGTGATCTCGCCGGCGACGCGAGTGCGGACCCGGAGCGGGGCATCGGCGATGCACGTGGCCCCGATGCCGGCGTAGCGGCCGGCAAGGCGACCCTGCTCGATCTCCTGGGTGCCGGCCGTGAGCTTGCGCAGCTTGTCCCGGACGCTCATGTCATGCCTGGCCGTTGGTGGCGCCGATGTGGAACGGCACCGACGTCACGATCGTATTCGGCCGGCCGAGCAGCGCCAGCTTGAGGCCGAGCGCGCTCTGGCCGTGGAGGATGTTCGACGCGCTGCGGATGCCGACCACGAACTCGGGGATGACCACGGTGATGCGGTCGTTGTCCCATCGAGCGTCGAGCTCGTCGAGGTACTGCTCGACAGGGGCAACGAGCTCACGGTACGGCGAGTCGATGATCTCGAGGGGCACGTCGAAGCCGAACTCGGCCCACTGCCGGTGGATCTCCTCGTGTTCGCCCTCCTCGGCGGCGATGTGGAGGGCGACGAGATGGTCGGGCCGCAGTGAGTGGGCGTAGTTCAGGGCCTCGACGACACCCTTGTGCACCCGGCTGACGAGGACCACGAACGTGTGCCGGGCCGGCTCCATCGGCACCTGCGCGGGCGTGATCTCGAGGGCGCTCGCCACGCTGACGTAGTGCTTCTTGATGGTCTTGAGCAGCACGATGATCAGCGGCACGACCACGATCGGGACCCAGGCGCCGATGGCGAACTTGGTGATGCCGACGATGAGGGCGACGATGAACGTGGCCACAGCGCCCACGCCGCTGATGGCCACGCCGCTCTTCCACCCGGGCTCCCGCAGGCGACGCTGGCGCACGACCATGCCGGCCTGGCTGAGGGTGAACGACGTGAACACGCCGATGGCGTAGAGGGGGATCAGAGCGCTGGTGATGCCGCCGAAGGCAATGATCAGCACGCTCGCGGCGCCCCCCAGGAACACGACGCCGTTGGAGAACACGAGGCGATCGCCCCGGTTGCCGAACTGGCGGGGCAGGAAGCCATCGCGGGCGATGATCGACGACAGTCGGGGGAAGTCGGCGTAGGCGGTGTTGGCGGCCAGCACGAGGATGGCGGCGGTGGCGAACTGGAGGATCCAGTAGTACGGGCCCTCGCCGAACACGGCCCGGGTCATCTGGGAGATGACCGTCTCGTCGTGGCTGGGAAAGGGGTGCAGGTGATGGGCCAGCACCGATACCCCGAAGAACAGTGTGCCGAGGATCACGGCCATGGTCACGAGCGTGGTGGCGGCGTTCTTGGCCTCGGGCTTGCGGAAGGCGGGCACGCCGTCGGAGATGGCCTCCACGCCGGACAAGGCCACGGCGCCTGACGAGAAGCCCCGGAGCACCAGGAACAGGCCGATCGAACCGCCGGTCAGGGCAGCCTCGGATGCGTGCGGGTCGAACGGCACCGGGTCGATGTGGCCGAAGAACGACCGGGCCAGGCCGAAGATCAGCAGGCCGGACAGGCCGACGATGTAGATGTAGGTGGGGACGGCGAAGACCTTGCCCGACTCCTTGATCCCTCGCAGGTTCATCACGGTGACGAGTGCTACGAGCGCCAGACACGCCGGGACGCGATGTTCGGCCAGCCCCCGGAACGACGGAATCGAGATGATTGCGGCCACGCCCGACGAGATCGACACGGCCACCGTGAGGATGTAGTCGACGAGCAGCGAGGCGCCGGCCACGAGCGAGGGGAGTTCGCCCAGGTTGTCCTTGCTGACCAGGTACGACCCGCCGCCGTGGGGATAGGCATAGATCGTCTTGCGGTACGAGAACACCACCATGGCCAGCAGGAGGGCTACCACGCCGGCAATGGGCACCAGCTTGTTGAGCCCGAGGGCCAGGCTGGCGCCGCCAGCGATGACGAAGAGGATCTCCTCGGTGGCGTAGGCGGTCGACGAGATGGCGTCGGAGGAGAACGTCGCCAGCGCGATGGTCTTGGGCAGGCGTTGGTGCTCCTGCTCGGCGTTGGCGAGCGGGCGGCCGATGAGCACCCGCTTGGTGAAGGTCAGCACGGCCGGGACGTTAGGCGCACCATCGGCCGGCGGTGTGGTTGGCCGGCCCACTGACAGGTTCCGTTCAGCGCGCGGACGAGCGGCGATCGAGCGCGATCACCGCTCCGAACACGCCGACGCCCAGGGCGACGGCCACGGTCCACACCACGGCCGAGCCCGGGCCGCCGCCCCCGCCACCGTTGTCGACGCGGGCGGCGGCCAGCGCGCTTCGGGGCCGCGGCTGTTCCTCCTGCTCCTGGGTCGCGGTGGTCGTCGTCGTCGGCGGCGGGAGATCGATGGTGGTCGGCGCCGATGTCGTGGTCGGCACCGCTGTCGAGGGGGGCGGGAAGAACGGCGTCTGGACGGGCTTGGCCTCGACCCGCTTCCGGCCGCGACGCCGGACGGTCCTCGGCGGCGGCGCAGGCGCCTGCGTGGTGGTCGGCCGCACCGTCGTGGTGGTCGACGAGGTGGTCGTCTCTCGGCGGCGCCGCTCGGTGGTCGACGTGGTGGAGGGCGCCTCGGTCGTGCTGGTCGTCGCCGTGGTCTCGGTCGTGGTGGTGGTCTGGTCGTCGGGCTCGGCGCTCGACGCGACGGTCGTGGTGCTGAGCACCAGGCCAATGGCGGTCAGTGACAGCAGCAGCCAGGCAACGAGCCGGTGGCGGGGAAGGGTGGGTCCAGACATGACGAAAGCTCCTCGAAGGGAGCTTTCGTCGCCTTCGCGCCGATTCCCTGTTCGGGGCAAACGGCGCAGGGGTTGCCACGCCCGCCGCCCGGGCACGGTCGGGACGTGAGCGACCAGGCTCGGTCCGACCGTCGCGCCCGAGCCCTGCGCCGGGCCGAGGAGCGCAGGGCCCACACGCGGGAGGAGCTGACCGAGCTCGACGCTCGCTACACGCGGGTGGCCGCCGCCGCTGCCCTCGAGGCGGTGCGGCGCAGCGCCCGGGCCGGGCGCCGCACCGCGTGACCTCCTAGCGAGGGGTCCCGACGACCGACACCTGGCGGGACGTCTTGCCGTCGGGGTTCGGCAGGCTGACCGTGGCCACGGCCCGGTCGTCCTTGATGACGATTCGCTGGACGCCGGAGCTGCGGCCACCCACCAGCTGGTCGACCGAGGTGCGGGACCACGTCGAGCCGTCACGGGAGGCGAGGACAGAGGAGTTCGAATTGTCACCGGTTGCGTCGGTCACGCCGATCACCACGCCGAGGGGGCCGATGGCGGCTGCGCTGGGCCAGCTGCTCTTGGTGTCGACGGCGCCGCTGTCCGGCACGCCCAGGAGCTGGGACAGCGACGTGGTCTGCCACCCTTCGGGCCGGAGCTCGGCGTAGATCCCGCCCGACCGGCCGCCGCCGACGACGGCCAGGTGGCCGTTGACAGTGCCCATGGCGAGGACGGTGTCCACGCCCGCCAAGGCGCCAGCCTCCTCCTGCCAGGTACGGCCGTCGGGGGAGCGCAGGACCACCTGCTCGGCGAAGCCGTCCTTGGTGCCCTGCGAGCTGGCCAGCACGAGCGTGAACCCGCTGGCGTCGGCGTGGACCACGGCGCCGCCGACGCCGCCGCTCACCGTCGCACCGTTGACCACGTCGGTCCGCTCGAAGCCGGCCTTGCCGGGGTCGGCCCGGAACATGAAGGGCTGGTTCTGCACGGCGCGGAGGAGGTCGCCGTCGACGTGCAGGTCGGACCACGTGTGGTGGGCGACCACGCCACGGCTCTCGGTCGGCTCGACCGAGCGGCCGGTGCCGTCAGGGCTGAAGCAGTAGCTGGCGTACTGCCGGCCCACCGCCGAGGTGGTGTCAGAGGCCTTCCTGGGCGAATCGAGCGAACCCTTCGGGCTCTCGATCGTCATCCCGGCGGGGCACTCGGGGCCGTCCGCCAGCACGTCGACACCGTCGGCCGTGATGGCCCAGCCGTGGGGCGCCGTCTCGCCGGCAGGGAGCAGGCGGGGCACGTCGAGCTCGGCGCTCACGGCCACGACGGCGACCACGCCGTTGGCGCCGACGGCGACGCCGACCGGGCGGGCCGACACCGAGGTTGCCTTCGCCGCGATCGCCTGGAGGTCGAGCGGGAGGGCCTGTTGCTGCCAGTTGGCGGTGCCATCAGCGGACCAGCCGACCCGCACCTCGGGCACGGCGCGGCCGCCGGAGGTCACCGACGTGGCCGGTCCGGTGCCGATGGCGTAGAGCTGGTTCTCGCCGGCGGCGAGGTCGCTGACGTAGAGGCCGTCCGGGGTGCTGGCCTGGCTCCACTCGAGGCCGTCGCCCGAGCGCCACACGACCTTGGGCTGCGGCTGGTCCGCGGCGGCCTGCCCGGGCGCGGTGGAGAGGGCGTAGGTCTGGCCACCGACCTCGGCCATGTCCTGCTGCCAGCCGGCGATGGTCGAGGCCGGGTCGCCGGCGCGCTGCCAATCGATGCCGGCGTCGCCGAGGTGAGCGGCGATGGCGTCACTCGCAACCTTGGTCTTGGGGTCGTGGTTGGCGACTTGCACGGCGGCGAACGTGCCGGCGAGCAGGGCCACGGCGGCAACCGAGCCGGTGAGCCGGTGGCGGCGCCGGTCGCGCTGGCGGGCCCGCTTCACGACTCGGTCGAGGTCGGCGGGGGGCAGGTCGTAGACGTTGGCGCCGGAATCCAGGTCGGCGCGCAGGTGGTCGTTCATCAAAGCTCCTCAGGGGCGAGATGGGCCAGGCGTGCCTGGAGGTGGCGGAGGCCCCGGTGGAGACGGCTCTTGGCCGTCCCGGGGCGGATGCCGAGGGCGTCGGCCGTCTCGAGCTCGGAGAGCCCGAGGTAGTAGCGGCAGACGACGACGGCCCGCTGGCGGACGTCGAGCTCCTCGAGGGCGGCCCGGATGGTGGGCTCGGCCGGTTGCTCGACGTCCTGGGGATCGCGGTTGTGGACGGCACGAACGGGCCGGCGCCGGCGCTGCAGCACTGAGAGCGACCAGTTGAGGGCGACGCGGTAGACCCAGCCGCCGGGGTTGTCGAGGTGGCCGACGCGGTCCCATCGCTGGTACGCGCGGGCCATGGCCTCGTCGACGGCATCGGCTGCCAGGTGGCCGTCCCCGAGGGTCAGGGCCAGGGCCCGGGCCACCCGGTCGCGGCCACCGCGGTAGAAGTCCTCGAAGTCGAGGGCGACACTGCCCGCCACCGTGATGGCGGCGGGCACGGGCTTGCTCATGACAACGTCCACGGCCCGTACACCTCGCGCTGCCCGATCAGGTTCCCGCCAACCGGCGGAGGTGGGTGACCTGCGGTCCGGTCGCGTGGCGGGCCAGGGCTCGGCGGGCGGCGGCGCCGGCCTCGGCCGTGCGTCCGACTCGCTCGTAGGCGAGGGCGAGGTCGGTCGAAGCCGCCGGGCTCCGCGGAGCCAGGCGCTCGGCGGCCAGCCACGCCCGCTCGGCACCGGCGGCGTCGCCGGTGGCGGTCCGGGCGATCCCGAGGCGGAGCAGGACCGTCGGGTTCCGGGGGTCGTCGGCGGCGAGGGCCTCCAGCGCGCGGCGGGCGGTGCGGGCGTGGACCGGGTTGCCGGACCGGCGGGCCCGTTCGAGCAACAGGCGGGCCCGCTCACCGGCGACGACCGGGTCGTCGGGCGACACGGCGAGGGCGTGGTCGAGCTGGTCGATCGCCCGGTCGAGGCCGATCGAGGAGCCGGTGGCGGCGAACCCGCGCGCCGCCACCAGCCGGTACCGCACGGCGTCGGGCCGGAGGCGGGCGGCGCCGGCCGGGTCGGCAACCACCGTGGGGGCGTCGAGCACGGCCCGAGCCCGCCGGTCGGCCACCACGTCGAGGCTGCCGGCCACCAGGGCGACGACCGTGAGGAGCGCACCGACCGCGGGCACGACGGCGGGCAGCCGGACCTCGGTCGTGGTGGCGACGCGGGCCACCAGCACGCCGGCCAGCAGCCAGGCCACCGGGTCGAGCTCGGCCAGCGGGAAGAGGAACAGCGACTGCACGGCGTAGGCGAGGAGCCCGGCGGCCAGCCCCACCAGCCACGGGTCGCGTCGCAGGCCGCGAAGCACGAGCCCGCCGGTCACCACCAGCAGTCCGGCGTAGGCGACCAGGCCGGGGATCCCGGTCGTCGCGGCCACGTCGAGGAGGGCGTCGTGCGCCCGATCGGGCAGCTGTTGGCGGCCGTGGACCTGCTCGTAGCGGTCGTCGACAGCCCGGCCGAACGCCAGCCGGTAGCCCTCGGGACCGACGCCCAGCAGCGGATGGCCGGCGACCACCCGGACCGCCACCCGCCATTCGTCGAGCCGGCCGTGGGCGCCGCCGTCACGGCTGGCGGCGACGTCGGGAACGCGGCCCGCCACCCCGCCCAGGAGCGCGACCACCACGGCAACGGCGAGGGCGCCGGCGCCGACGGCCAACGCTCGCCGCCCAGGCCGGCGAGCCACGGCCACGACGAGGGCGGCCACGGCCGCACCGACCCACGCGGCACGAGCGCCGGACACCACAATCGCCACGGCGCCCAGTCCGGCGGCGGCCACCGCCAGGCGACGGGTCACCCGCCCGGTGCGAGGGTCGGCTGCCAGGCCGGCCGCCACCGGGGCGAGAAGGGCGGCGGCGGCGCCGAGATAGGCCGACGAGCCCAGCGTGGCCACCGGTCGGGTCCCGGCGCCGACCAGGTGGAGGGGCTGCCAGCCGAGCGCCTCGGCCCCCGCCCACGCGCCGGCCAGGCCGACGGCCACGGCGGCCCCGAACGCCACCCGCCGGCCCTCGTCCTCCGTCGTGCTCAGGGCGGCGACGAAGGCCAGGGCGGCCAGCACCCAGGCCACCACGCCCAGGTGGCGTTCGGGTGTCCCGATCCAGGCGTAGAGCGGGTCACGGCCCACGGCGGCGGCCACGACCACGACGGCGAGGAAGGCGGCCCATGCCAGCATCGGGCGCCGGGCCACCCGCATCGGCCGGTCGAGCGCCATGAGGGTGGCCGCGCCGAGGACGATCGTGGTGACGGCCAGCCACTTGGCTGGTCCGAACGGCGCCAGTCCGCCCGGGTCCAAGGCCAGCACGGCCGCGGGCGGCAGGACGGCCAGCACCATGCTGGGTCGACTCACCGGCGGACCCTAGAACGAGAGATCCGGTCACGGAACGCGGCCGTGCGGTGTCCTAGTGCGTACATGGGAGACGTGGACGACGACCTGCGGACCCGCCTGGCGGCGGCGTACCCGACCATTCGGCGGTTCGCGGCCGTCGTCGGCCCGGCCGATGTCGAGCCCGACGATCTGGTGCAGGACGCCTTCGTGCGGGTGCTGCGGCGGGGGATCGACGACATCGCCAACCTCGACGCCTACCTGCGCCGGACGGTGCTGAACCTGAGCTCGAACGAGCGCCGCAGCTGGTCGCGGCGGCAGCGGGCCTACCGCCAGGAACGGGTCGTCACCGAGACGGTGTCGGCCACGTTCGTCGACGTGGCCGACCTGTTGCGGTTGGCGCCCGACGTGCGGGCCGTCCTGTGGCTGGCCGAGGTCGAAGGGTGGACCCACGCCGAGATCGCCGGCCTGTTGGGGTGCTCGGAGGAGGCGGCCCGCGCTCGGGCGTCGCGTGGACGTCGCCGGCTGCGGCTGGCACTGGTGGAGGAGGGCTGATGGACGACCTGCGCAGCGTGCTCGAAGCGATGGCCGAGCGGGGCCGGCCGGCGGGGGCCGAGGTGGTGGTGGGCCGAGCCGAGGCCGAGGTCCATCGTCCTCGGGGCCGGCGGGCCCTTCGCGTGGCGATCGCCCTCTCGGCGGCGGCGGCCGTGCTGGTGGCGGCACTGGTCGGCGGCGGCCTGCTCTACGCCCGCACCAAGCTCGACGACATCGAGCGGCTCGACCTCGGGCCGGTCCTCGCCGGCTCGGCGACACCGGCCGAGCCCATGACCGTGCTGCTGGTCGGGTCGGACACCCGGGCCGGGTTGTCCACCGCTGACGCGCGTCGATTCGGTACCACCGCCGAGGTGGGCAGCGCCCGGGCCGACACGATCATGGTGCTGCGCATCGACCCGGCCGCCGGCCGGCTGAGCGTGCTGTCCCTGCCTCGGGACCTGTGGCTGCCCATCGACGGCGGACCGTCGCAGCGGATCAACACGGCGCTCGGCGACGGGCCCGATGCCCTGGTGCGCACCGTCCAGGATGCGCTCGGCATCCAGCTCGATCATTACGTCCAAGTCGACTTCGACGGTTTCCGCCAGGTGGTCGACGCCGTGGGTGGCGTGACGGTGCCCTTCGACACGCCGGTGCGCGACCGGGTGACGGGGTTGAGGATCGATCAGCCCGGGTGCCGGGAGCTCGACGGCGACCAGGCGCTGGCGTTCGTGCGCAGTCGTCACCTGCAGGCGCTGATCGACGGGCGGTGGCTGACCGACCCGCGAGGCGACCTCGGCCGCATCGAGCGGCAGCAGCAGTTCGTCCTCTCCGCCCTGGCCCATGCGGCCGGGGCCCGCAACCCGCTCACCGTGGCCGACCTCCTCGACGCTGCCGCCGACCACGTCAGCATCGATGACGGCCTGTCGTCCGGCGATCTCGTTGCTCTCGGTCGTCGCGTGGCATCGGTCGGCGCCGGTGTCCGTCCGGTGGTGCTGCCCACCGAGCCGACGAGGGTGAACGGGGCGGCCGTCCTGACTGCGAGCGAGTCCGATCTCCGGGCTGCCGGGGTGGCGGTCCAGACCCATCCCGCACCGGCGACACCGGTCCCCGGCCAGGTCGACGTAACGCCGAAGGCGTCCTGCGACAAGTAAGGGCATGAGCTCGGTCGTGGTGCCGGTTGGTGACGTCGCGTCCGAGGGGCTGGTCACGGCCCTCTACCCCGGCCTGCGCCGGTTCGCAGGCATGGTGGCGTCAGCCGACATCGACCCCGACGACCTGGTCCAGGAGGCTCTGGCCAAGGTGCTGCGGATGGGGCCGCTCGAGGCGCTCGACAACCCCGGCGCCTACCTGCGGCGGACGATCCTCAACCTGGAGCGCAGCCACCGCCGCCGCTGGGCCCGGTGGCGGGAGCGGGCCCACCGGGTCGGCACGTCCGACCGCTGCGAGGACGCCTACCCCTCCGATCTGGGCGTGCTCCTCCTGCTCCCATCCTTCGACCGGGCGCTGCTGTACCTCACGGCGGTGGAGGGGATGCCCTACGGCGCCATCGTCGATCTGCTGGGCAGCAACGAGCAGACGTTGCGGTCCCGGGCGTCCAAGGCCCGCCACCGATTGCGGCTGCTGCTCGACGACGACGTCTAAGACAATCCGGGGCGACTGGTTCCGCTGGTTCTGCGTCTTCGTCCCGCTATGTCGTGTGACGACTTCGCGTCATTCGGCCTGCACTCGTTTGCTCAAAGTCGGGCTGGGAAGACGGCGCGCACATCTCGATCTCTGGCGATTTCGATACCCGACGACACAGAGAGGAGGGAAAGGCTCGAGCTTCACAAGGAGAGAGAGGTACAGGATGAAGAAGCGACTGATCATTGCGTTGTTGGCGTCCACCATGGGTGTCATCTCCGTTGCCGCACCGGCCGGGGCCGTCAAGCCCAGCCAAGGCAGCACGTTCGAGACAGGCACCTGCACGACCACGAGTGGGCACGGCTCGAATGCCACGCAGACGACCGATAACGGCAACTGCTCCTCGGCGGACAACCCCAACAAGGGCGGAACGACCGGGGGGACCAACACGGGTCACGGGTTCGTACCTGGCTGAGGTCCGCGTCCGAACGCAGGTCGGTCGGCGACGACCCGCCCGGCCTGCTGCTCGCCGGCTAGGCGCGCTGCCAGTCCTTCCACACCGGGTCGTAGCCGGCGGCTCGCAGAGCGGCGGCGACCTCGGCGGGGGAGCGCTCGTCGCTGATCGAGAACTGGGGCTCGGCGTCGCTGGGTGACGCGTAGCCACCGGGCTCGGTGTGGGAGCCGGCCGACATGGTGGTGATGCCGAGGGGCACCAGGGCGTCGCGGAAGGCGGCCGGCTCGCGAGTCGACAGTGTGATGCCGACGTCGGGCATCGTGATCCGCAGCGCGCAGAGGAGCTGCACGAACGCCGGGTCGTCGACCGGATCGACCGGCTCGTAGCCACCGGCGGCCGGGCGCAGGCGGGGGAGGGCGACGGCGACCTCGCACCGCCACCACCGGCGCATGAGGCCGCGGGCATGGGCGCCTAGCAGTAGGGCCTAGTACCGCCAGTCGTCGTGGAGGCCGAGCAGGGTGCCTATGCCGAGGCGGCGCATGCCGGCCGCGGCGGCCCGGTCGGGGGCGGCCAGACGCCAGT
>JAOBWJ010000032.1 GCA_025463335.1 Acidimicrobiales bacterium | reverse complement strand
AAGTACGGCCCCTACGTCCAGCGGGGCGAGGAGACGGCCTCGCTGCCGGCCGGCATCGCCCTCGACGAGGTCACGGTCAAGGTGGCCGAGGACCTGCTGGCGCTGCCCAAGGGCGACGAGCCGATCGGCGAGGACCCGGCCACCGGCCTCCCGGTCTACGCCAAGAACGGGCGCTTCGGTCCCTACGTGCAGCTCGGCGACGCCGAGACGCTGCCGCCGAAGCAGAAGCCCAAGATGGCGTCGCTGTTCAAGACCATGACGCTCGAGCGCATCACCATGGACGACGCCCTCCAGCTCCTGTCGCAGCCCCGACTGGTCGGGGTCGACCCGACCGACGGCGTCGAGATCACGGCCCGGAACGGCAAGTTTGGGCCCTACATCTCCAAGGACAAGGACTCCCGCAGCCTCGACAACGAGGAGCGGATCTTCACCGTCACCCTCGACGAGGCGCTGGCCCTCCTGGCCGAGCCCAAGAAGTTCGGGCGCCGCCAGGCCGCGCCGCCGCTGCGCGACCTCGGCAACGACCCCGACACCGGCAAGCCCATGGTGGTCAAGGAGGGCCGCTTCGGCATCTACGTGACCGACGGCGAGACCAACGCCACCGTGCCCAAGAGCATCCTCGTCGAGCAGATGACGCCCGAGCAGGGCTCCGAGCTCCTCCGCGAGCGGCGGGAGCGGGGTCCGGCCCCGGCCAAGAAGGCGGCACCCAAGAAGGCGGCACCCAAGAAGGCGGCACCCAAGAAGGCGGCGGCGAAGAAGAAGGCGCCGGCGAAGAAGGCCGCGGCCAAGAAGGCGGCGGCCAAGAAGCAGGCGTGATCGTCGCCTCGATGGGCTGCGTCTCCTAGCCTGACGCGAGTGCTCTCGGACGGACGGAAGCTCGTGACGAACGGGCACCCGGGCGATCCGGATGCCCCGACCGGGCCGCTTCCGCTCATCGAGGCCGACGACCACTCGACGGTTGTGCGCCTGTTCGGGTCCAGGGGGTTCTTCCGCCTGTGGCTGGCCCAGGTCGTCTCGGCCATCGGCGACTGGATCGGCTTCCTCGCCGTCGTCGCCATCGCCCGTCGGGTCGGCGGAGGCTCGGGTGCGGGTGCCATCTCCCTGGTCATGAGTGCCCGCATGGTGCCGGGCTTCTTCCTCGCCCCCATCGCCGGTGTGCTCGTCGACCGGTGGGACCGCAAGAAGGTCATGGTCGCCTGCGACATCGGCCGCGCCGCTGTGCTGTTGTCGCTCCCGTTCATCGACTCGCTGCCCGGACTGGTCGTGGCCTCGCTGCTGCTCGAGATCGCCACGCTGCTGTGGTCGCCGGCCAAGGAGGCATCGGTCCCGAACCTGGTGCCGACCCCCCACCTGACCACGGCCAACTCCCTGTCGCTGGCCGCCGCCTACGGGACGTTCCCGATCGCCAGCCTGCTGTTCGCCGTCCTGGAGAAGGTCGGCGACCGGCTCGAGCACACCTCGGTCCTGTCGTTCTTCCGGTTCGGGCAGGCCGGATCGGTGGCCATCTACGTCGACGTGCTCACGTTCGTGACGTCGGCCGTGTTGATCTCGACGTTGCTGCTGCCGCTGTCTCGCCGCAAGCGGGAGGGCGACCTCGACGTCGACTTCGGCGCCACCTTCCGCGAGCTGCGCGAGGGCTGGCACTTCATGTTCACCGACCCCGTCGTGCGGGCCGTCATGATCGCCCTCGCCACCGGCCTCATCGGTGGCGGCATGGTCGTGCCGCTGGGCGAGGTGTTCTCCCAGGACGTGCTGGGCGGCGGTTCGGCCGGGTTCGGATTGCTGCTGTCGGCCATGGGCTTCGGCATGGCCGCGGGCGTGCTGCTGCTCTCGGCCCTGCAGAAGCGCCTCCCCAAGTCTCGGATCTTCTCGGCATCGGTGCTCGGCGCCGGAGCCTGTCTGTTCGTCGGGGCGTCGATGTCGAACTTCACGCTCGCGCTGGTGTGGGTGGGCGGAGTGGGGCTCTTCGCCGGTTCGGTCTACGTGCTGGGCTTCACCATCCTCCACGAGACGGTGGCCGACGAACTGCGGGGGCGGATCTTCTCGAGCCTCTACACCCTCGTGCGCTTCTGCCTGCTCCTGTCGTTCGCGGCCGGCCCGCTCCTGGCCGACCGGTTGGGCGCCCTGTCCGACTCGGTGCTCGACGGCCACGTGTCGCTGGCCGGCGTCACCGTCGCCCTGCCCGGCGTGCGCCTGGCGTTGTGGCTGTCGTCGGTCACGATCATCGGCGCCGGCACCCTGTCCGTGTTCGCCTTCCGCGCCGCTCGGGACGAGTGACCGGCCGGGGGGTGTTCGTCGCCTTCGAGGGCGGCGAGGCATGCGGGAAGTCGACCCAGGCTGCCCGGCTGGCCGCCCGGCGGAACGCGGTGCTGACCCGGGAGCCGGGCGGCACGGCCCTGGGCGAGCGGGTCCGGGCCATCTTCCTGGATCCCGCCACCGGCCACGTCGACGGACGGGCCGAGGCCCTGCTGGTCGCCGCCGCCCGGGCCCAGCACGTGGCCGAGGTCATCGAACCGGCGCTGGCGGCGGGGCGTGACGTCGTCACCGATCGCTTCACGGGCTCCTCCCTCGCCTACCAGGGTCACGGTCGGGGGCTTCCGGTCGAGGAGGTGCGCCGGTTGTCGGCGTTCGCCAGTGCCGGCTTGGAGCCCGACCTCTACGTCCTGCTCGACGTCCCGGCCGACGTGGCCGCCGTGCGCCTCGGTGAGGACCGCGACCGGATGGAGTCGGCCGGCGACGACTTCCACGATCGGGTCCGCCGGGGCTACGCCGAGCTGGCCCGCACCGAGGGTTGGGTCGTGGTCGACGGCACCGGCACGCCCGACGAGGTGGAGGCAGCGGTGTTCGAAGCCGTGTCCGGCAGACTGCACCGGTGAATTCGTCGTTCGACGGGGTGATGGGGCAGCCGGGTGTGGTGGCTCAGCTGCAGGCGGCTGTCGTCGCTCCCGTGCACGCCTACCTGCTGCTCGGGACGCCCGGCGCCGGCGCCCGAGCGGCGGCCGAAGGCTTCGCCGCCGCCCTGCTGTGCCCCAACGGGGGGTGCGGCGAATGCCGGGACTGCCGGTTGGCGCTGGCCGGTGAGCACCCCGACGTCCTCTTCTACACACCCCAGGGCGCGTCGCTGCTTCGAGCCGATGGGGAGGAGATCATTCGCCTCGCCCTGCGCAGCCCGGTCGAGGGGCGGCGCAAGGTCCTGGTGCTGGCCGACATGCACCGGGTGTCGGTGGTGGCGCCCATGCTGCTGAAGACGATCGAGGAACCGCCGGAGAGCACGATCTTCGTCGTGTTGGCCGACCACGTGCCGCCCGAACTGGTGACGATCGCCTCCCGGTGCGTCCGCATCGACGTGCCCGGCCTGCCCTCGACCGTCGTGCGCGATCTGCTGGTGGCCGAGGGGTGCGCGCCCGAGCTGGCCGAGACGGCGGCCGGCGCCGCCATGGGCAGCCTCGACCGGGCCCGATTGCTGGCCTCCGACCCCGGCCTGGTGGGCCGCCGCGAGGAGTGGGCCCGGGTGCCCCGGCGACTCGACGGCAGCGGGGCGGCGGTGGCCGTGGTCGTCGAAGAGCTCCTGGGCCTCGTGCAGGGGGCGGCGGCGCCGCTGCTGGCCCGCCAGGAGGCCGAAGGAGCCGAGCTGGAGGAGCGGGTGGCGGTGTACGGCGAGCGGGGGTCGGGGCGCAAGCGGCTCGAGGACATCCACAAGCGCGAGCAGCGCCGGCACCGGGCCGAGGAGCTGCGCTTCGGGCTGGCCACCCTCGCCGATCGCTACCGGTCGGCTGTCACCGACGGCTCGGCTCCCGTCGACGCCGTGATCGGCGCCGTGCAGGCCATCGACCGGTCGGCCGAGGCCCTGGTGCGCAACCCCAACGAGACGCTGCTGCTCCAGAGCCTCCTCCTCCGGCTGCCAGCCCTCTCGGCCCGGTGACCGCTCAGATCCACCCAAAGCGCGACGAGAAGGAAGCGGTGCCGAACCGACTGCGTGACCCAGAAACCGGCCTCTACAACGAGGTCTTCTTCACGGCCTCCGTGCCGAGCCGCCTGGCTTCGGCCAAGCGGGCGCTGCGGCCGCTCTCGATCGTGCTGCTGGCCGTCGGTGGGCCGCAGCCGGGTGAGGTCGACGACGGTGCCATCACCGGGCGCGAGGTGGCGTACGGCCTGCTGCGCACGCTCCGGGAATCCGATCTCGCCTGCCGGCTCGAGCGTGGCCGCTTCGGTCTGCTGCTCGACGAGACGGCGTCCGAGGGGGCCGTGCTCACGGTCGACCGGTTCCGGGCCCTCCTCGACGAGCAGGGCGCCCGCCATCATCTGTGGGCGGGGGTGTCCACCTATCCCACGCACGCGCTCGACTCCACCTCGCTCCTGCTGGCCGCCGAAGCCGCCATCCGGGATGCCATGGCGTGGCGTCAGTCGAGGATCGAGCTGGCCACCGTCACCTGATCGGTTTCGGTGAGGTGGGGCCGTCGCTGGGACTAGCCCAGCAGGCCGAGGCCGACGGCGCGCTCGACGGCGCTGTGCCGGTCGGTGACCCCGAGCTTGGCGTACACGCGCGAGACGTGGGACTTCACGGTTGCCGTGCTCACGTAGAGCTCGTCGCCGATCTCGGCCAGGGTGCGCCGGGTGGGCAACAGCATCAGGACGTCCTGCTCCCGGCGGGACAGGAGCGGGATCACGTCGTGGTCGCGAGGAAGCAGCTCCTGGCGGACGGCCGCCAACGTCGTGCGACCAAGGATGCGTTCGCCCCGCTGGACCCGCGCGAGAGTCTCGCCCAGCTCCTCCATGCTCGAGGCGAGCGGGACGATGGCGTCCACGCCGGCCTTGAGGAGGTTGACGTACTCGTCGCGCTCGGTCGTGTCGGCCACGTGGACCACCCGGGGCGACGACGGCA
>JAOBWJ010000374.1 GCA_025463335.1 Acidimicrobiales bacterium | reverse complement strand
GACGCCGTAGTAGGTGCCGGAGGCGCTCTTCTTGAAGAGGACCACCGCATCAGTGCTGCTCTTCACCACGCCGATGAAGCCGGAGGCCGGATCCGTGTCGCCGTCAACGAACTTGAGGGCACCTTCGGCCTTGCCGAGGCTGGTGGCGTTGACGCTGGTCAGCAGGCCCTGGTCATCGGTGGCGATCGCCTTGGCGTTGGTGATGCCGTTGCGGAGGTCGCTCTGGGCGGCGCGGTCCCGGGCGCGGTTCTGCACGCCGAGGAAGGTCGGAATGGCGATAGCGATGAGGATGGCGATGATCAGGACGACGACCATCAGCTCGATGAGCGTGAAGCCGTCCTCGTCGTTGTGGAGCCGCTGGCGCAGCGAAGAGAGCATGGGTTCCTCCTGTGAACGGGTGGGTCGCGAGACCGTGTCCCTGGGTCGTTCCCCCGTCAGGAGGTCCTCCCGGTAGCCCGGCTCGCCCAGCCGGTCGCCGTCGACCGGGTGGGCTCCGTGGCATTGCGTCCCCGCCTCACAGCGGGTTTGCCGTTGTCAAGAGCACCTGCTCGCACCGACATCTACGGCGCGTTCCGCCCAGCCCTTGAGAAAGTGCCCGAAGAGAATCTTTCAATACATGACTTGCCCGATCAGATTTAGGTAGTACGATGCCCGTCATGACTCGTTGCTGTTGTCGCTGCGCCGCCTGACGTCACCGCGTTCCGCCCGCACCGATCGCAAGGAGTCCCCCGCATGTCCCTCGCCACTCTCCCGCTCGACCACCACGTCGCCACCGGCCCCCGCCGCCCCGAGCCCCTCGAGCCCGACCTGTTGCACGACATCGCGGCCGGCATCGCCACCGCCACCACGCTGTGGCGGCCGCTCGTGCGTCACCAGGCGGACGAGCGCCGGCCGGTCCGGCTCCTGGCCACCGAGCGCTACGAGGTGTGGGTCATCGGATGGCTACCGGGCCAGCGGGCCGAGCTCCACGATCATGGCGACGCCGCCGGTGCCCTGCTCGTGGTCGACGGCACGCTCACCGAGCACACCGTCACCGACGACGGGCTGCGCTCCCGGGTGCTGCCGGCCGGCGCGGCCGAGGACCTCCCTGTCGGACTGGTGCACGAGGTGGTGAACGAGCACGATGGGCCGGCGACCAGCATCCACGTCTACTCCCCGCCCCTGGAGACCATGACCCGCTACGACGGCACGTCGTTCGAGCCCACCTTCACCGAGATCCTCTACATCGAGGAGCCGGCCATCAGCGCGTCGGCCGATTCGGTCGTGCGCCACCCCTCGCTCCGTGGCTGAAGTCGATCGTCTGCTCGACGAAGCTCGGACGGCCATCGCCCCTCGAGTGACCGTCGACCAGCTCGACGACGTGGTGGCCGCCGGCGGCCTGATCGTCGACATCCGCCCCAGCGAGCTGCGCCAGCGCGACGGCGAGCTGCCCGGCGCCCTGGTGGTGGACCGCAACGTGCTCGAGTGGCGCCTCGACCCCACGAGCGACCATCGCCTCCCCGAGGTCTCCGGGACCGACCAGCAGATCGTCCTGGTCTGCGACGAGGGCTACGCGACCAGCCTGGCCGCCGCCACCCTCCGCCAGCTCGGGCTGCACCGGGCCACCGACCTGGTCGGCGGCTTCCAGGCCTGGCTCAGTCGTTGACCCGCTGCACGAGCTCGACGCTGTAGCCGTCGGGGTCGACGATGAAGCCCACGATCACGGGCCACCGCTCGAGCCGCTCGGGCGTCATGGTGGACTCGAAACCGGCGTCGACGGCCCGCTGGTGGGTCGCCACGCAGTCGTCGACGTTCATGTAGATCTTCCAGAGGGCGTTGCCATGGTCGATCTTCTCGTCCCGCTCGACCCAGTGGGCGAGCTGGAGGCGGCCGCCGCCGTCATCGGCGGCGAGCACGGCTTCGAGCACTCCGGGGATCTCGGTCCGGCTCTGGACCTTCAAGCCGAGGATGTCCTCGTAGAAGCGGATCGACCGCTCGAGGTCGGTGACGTTGATGCAGTACTGCCCGACGGTGGTCGCCATCAGGCCCCGGGGATCATCGAGAAGTCGTGGTCGGTGAGCCAGTGGCGGCCGACCTCCTTGACCGGCGCCCAGCGGGCGGTGAGGTCGGCGGCCGTGCGACCCTCGCCGAGCTGACCGAGGTCGGTCGGCGTGGGGCCGATCTTGTCGGCCAGCGGCTGGAGGGCGGCGACGTCGAAGCCGAACGTCTCGGCCGCAGCCAGGCCCAGCATGCGGCGCGTCTCGTCGATGGGGATGTCGAAGAACGTCTTCTTCAGCCAGTCATGGGTGTTGGGCCACGTGCCCTCGGGGTGGGGGAAGTCGGTGCCCCAGAGCATGTTGTCGATGCCGATCTCGTAGCGCATGCCGAGCTCGCGCCGCTTGATGTTGGCCAGGCCGGTGAAGCAGTTCCGATCGACGATCTCGCTCGGGAGCATCCCGCCGAGGGCACCCTGGAACGCGTCCTTGCCCAGCTTCTCCGAGCCCTTCTGGCCGAGGGCCAGCCGGTCCCAGAACCACAGCAGCTGAGGCAGCCACCAGCACCCGCCCTCGGTCACGCCCATGCGCAGGCCCGGGAAGCGCGTGAACACGCCCGACCACAGGAGGAACCACATCGGGCGGGCCGGCCACCACGTCACCTCGGTCACGTAGATGCCGAGGTGGTCGCCGTACTCCTCGCGGGGCGCCGAGCCGGAGTGGGTGACCACCGGCATCCGGAGCTCCTCGCAGAGCGCCCACACGGGGTCGTAGCGACGATCGTGGTACGGGGTCTGGTTCACCCACCTGGCCGGGATCATCACCGCGCCCAGGCCGGACTCCTTGGCGTGGCGGATCTCGGCCAGCACGTCGTCGATCTCGACGGTGATGGGGACGAGGGCCACGCCGGATCGCCGCTCGGGGCTCACCGAGCACAGCTCGGCCAGCCAGCGGTTGTGGGCCTTGGCCCCGGCCATGCCGAGGATGGGGTCGAGGTCGCCGGAGAGGCCGAGGCCGGCGCCGAAGGGCACGCAGGTGCGACTCTCGACAGCGTCCGCATCGGGGTACACGACCTCGGCACAGACGCCGTCCCCGTCGAGGGCCTGGTCGCGCTTGACGGCGTCCCAGCCGCCGGCCAGCTCCTCGTCGTGCTCTTCGAACCAGTCCTTGGCGAACTGCTCGTTGCGCACGCCCAGCTTGGTCACGGCTTCCAGCACCGCCGCCCGCTCGCCGAGGAACTCGTCGAACTGCGGGTGGAACTTCTGCTCGAGGTACTCCCGGTACTGCTCGGTCGGCAACCCGGCATGGCTGTCGGCCGCGATGATGAGGTACGGATCGTTGTCCCCCACGGAGCCCCCTCCCTTGCACGCGTTCTCGGCTTCTAATGTATGCGCCTTACAGCGCGAGGGTCAACGGATGTCGAAGAAGGATCGGCGGCTCCGACTCAGGGGCAACAGGTGCCCGACGGGCCCGCAACCATGAGGAGATCCACGTGAAGTACATGCTGCTGATCTACGGCAACGACGAGCTCTGGGCGTCGTTCCCGCCGGACGAGTTGCCCAAGGTCATCGCCGAGACCGAGGCCCTTCACAAGGAGCTGCGGGAGTCCGGCGAGTTCATCGGCGCCTACGGCGTGGCCGACCAGGAGATGGCCAAGACCGTGCGCCTGGTCGACGGGGCGCCGGCCGTCACCGACGGGCCCTACATCGAGGCCAAGGAATACATGGGGAGCTTCACGCTCGTCGACTGCGAGAGCCCCGAGCGGGCGTTCGAGATCGCCGCCCAGGACCCGTTCGCCCGCTACGGGTCGGTCGAGGTGCGGCCCCTCATGCACGAGAGCGATCCGGGGATGTGAGCACCGATGTCGGCGTCGAGGGCCTGCTGCGCCAGCTGGCGCCGCAGGTCCTCGGCGCGCTCGTCCGGCGCCACGGGCACTTCGACGCCTGCGAGGACGCCGTGCAGGAGGCGCTGCTGGCCGCCGCCGTGCAATGGCCTGACGAGGGGATGCCCGACAACCCTCGGGCCTGGCTGTTCACGGTGGCGTCGCGCCGACTCGTCGACCAGGTGCGTAGCGACCAGGCCCGCCGCCGGCGGGAGGAGACCATCGCCGCCCTCCCCCCCGAGCCGGCCGAGCTGGCGGACCAGGACGACACGCTGACCCTGCTGTTCCTGTGCTGCCACCCCGCGCTCTCCCCCGCCTCGCAGTTGGCGTTGACGCTCCGCGCCGCCGGCGGCCTCACCACGGCCGAGATCGCCCGAGCCTTCCTCGTTCCCGAGTCGACCATGGGCCAGCGCATCAGCCGGGCCAAGCAGCGCATCAAGGACACCGGCACCCAGTTCGCGTTGCCGCCCGAGGCCGAGCGCGGCGAGCGGCTACAGGTGGTCCTCCACGTCCTGGACCTGATCTTCAACGAGGGGTACACGGCGACCTCCGGCCCCGCCCTCCAGCGCTCGGACCTGACCGGCGAAGCCCTGCGCCTGACCCGGGCCGTCCGTCGGCTGCTCCCCGATGACGGCGAGGTCGCCGGCCTGCTGGCGCTCATGTTGCTCACCGACGCCCGGCGCCCGACCCGGACCGGGCCGGCGGGTGAGCTCGTCCCGCTGGCCGAGCAGGACCGCAGCCGATGGAACGCGGCGGCGATCGAGGAGGGCGTCGCCCTCGTCACCGACGCGCTCTCCCACACCCGCCTCCTCGGGCCGTACCAGCTGCAGGCCGCCATCGCCGCCGTCCACGACGAGGCGCCTCGCGCCGAGGACACCGACTGGCCCCAGATCGTGGCCCTGTACGAGCTGCTCGAGCGTGTAGCCCCCAACCCCATGGTCACGCTCAACCACGCCGTGGCCGTGGCCATGGCCGATGGACCGGAAGCGGGACTCGAGCTCCTGGCCTCGCTCGACGCCGACGGCCGCCTGGCCGGCCACCACCGCCTCGACGCCGTCCGGGCCCACCTGCTGGAGATGACCGGCGATCTCGCCGGCGCCCGGGTGGGCTACCGCACGGCCGCCCGCCGCACCACCAGCCTGCCCGAGCGGCGCTACCTCGAGGCCCGCGCTGGCCGTCTGGCCGTGGACCCGGAGTAGCTCAGCGCTCGCCGCCCGTCGGCAACTCGGTCCTGCGGGCCAGGAAGGCGGCGCCGCCGACGAGAGCGGCAGCCGCGGCCACGACTTCGGCGACCGCCTGCGGGGACAGGCCGTGGCCGGTCGACTCGGTCCGCTCGGCGATCAAGAGGCCGATCGCCAGGAAGCTCCCCGGGATCACGGCGACCGACAACGCCGCCCACCGGCCCGGCGCACGTGCACACAGGACACCGGCCGTCCAGCTCGCCGTGGCGGCGATGGCCACGGCGATCATCTCGCTCAGCCAGTCCGGCATGGGCCGCCACCCTTCGATCAGGCCGACGGCGAGGATGGCGAACGCCAGGCCGGACACGACGACGCCGAGGGCGGCCAGGCCCCACACCAATGCCCGGATCACGCCGCGCCGACCTTCTGAAAGAAGAACTCGACGTACCCGGCGCCCAGGCGCTGCGTGTCGGCCACGTGGGCGGCCGTCTTCCATTGGGGGTCGGCGCTCGTGCTCGGCTTCGGCACGTTGGCGAACGCCGGGCGGATGATCCGAGCCGCTCGGTGGGCGCACTCGTCGGTCCACCCACGCGGATGCTGGCTGCTCCACTCGTCCCCGCCGTGGCCATCAGTAGCCCGGAAGGTCCCGACCAGGATGGCGCCGTCGTGCACGGCCAGGGCGTTGTGGTGGGTGCGCACCCACCGCTCGTACGGCGTGTGGTTGACGCCGATCCCGAAGAAGTTGTGCTGCGGGACACACGCGTCCTGCACCAGGTGCAGCGACGCCCCCAACCAGACCATGGCCTGACTCCGATCGCCCTGCTCCCACGCCGTGGTCGCGTTCGTGAACGCCTTCTCGGCGTAGGACGCGGCAGACGTCCCCGTGATCATGCGCCGACCCCGGTGCGACCAGAAGTTGTGCAGGTGATCGGGAACCTGGTGGTAGAGCGAGCAGTCGGCAGCTGACGCGCCCCACATCAGGCGGTAGCCGTAGGTCTCGGTGCCCCCGCCCCGGGCCGGCGGGGCCGTCGGGTCGGGCGTGGAGAGAAACCGGACGATTCGATCATGGCCGTCGGCGGTCAGGATGGCGATGGCTCGACTGGCCAGCCATTGGTGCGTCGACGCCTCGAGGTCGATGCCGTTGTCGCGGCGCTGCGCGGCGGTGGGTGCCCCTCGGCACGCCCCCAACCAGGCGCCGGCGAGGCGATCGCTGAAGCCAGTGGCTGCGAGGAGCTCGACCACGACGACGACGCCCGCGATCCAGGCCGCGCCGGCCTGGCGTCGCGCGCTCGTTCCGCGAACCTCACGGCGCCAGCGCATGGTCGTAGCCTCCCGGTATGGCCGACGGACGGTCCAGGGTTCTGCGGTTCTCCCCCTCGGGCGCGCTGCATACGCTCACCGGCGCCGCCGCAGCGTTCGGCCTGAGTGCCGTGGGTGCCCTTGCGGGCGGCATCGTCGCCGGCACGATCGACGGGAGGGACCTGATCCCGGATCGGTTCATCCCCGCTCTCTGGGCGCTGATCGCCGGTGTGGGCACGATCGCCGCTGGCGCGACGGTGGCCGAGAGCGCCGGTCGCCACGCGTCACGTTCGGTCGCCATCGCCGGCGGGCTCCTGTTCCTCGCCGTCTACGAGATCATGCTGAGTGTCGAGTCGACAGGTGTCGAGGGCGCCGAGCTGCAGACCGTGTTCCTCGTTCCCCTCGCCTACATCGCCCTTCTCGCCCTGGGCATATGGCTCCATCGCCGGCGAGCCCGGCGCCGCAGTGACTGAGCACGCAGACGTCCCGCAGGAGATCGTCGCCGGGCTCCGGTCGGTGTGCCTCGGGCTGCCCGAGACCTACGAGGAGCCGGCGTGGGTCGGTACGCGGTGGCGCGTCCGCACGCAGACCTTTGCGCACGTGCTCACGATCAACGAGGGCTGGCCACCGGCCTACGCCAGGGCTGCGACCTCCGACGGCCCGATCACGGTGATGACGTTCCGAGCGGCGGCGCAAGAGCTCGACGCACTTGGCGGTGCAGGCCATCCGTTCTTCCGCCCCGTGTGGTTTCCCAACATCGTCGGCATGGTGCTCGACGGCGGCGTCGACTGGGACGAGGTCGCGGAGCTCGTCACCGAGAGCTACTGCCTGCTGGCACCGAGGAAGCTGGTCGCGTTGGTCGACCGACCCACCGACTGAAAGCGAGAGATGGCGCTACTTCACCAGCTCGATGATCTTGAACATGGGCAGGTAGAGCGACACGACCATGGCGCCGACGGCACCGCCGAGCACGACGATGAGCAGCGGCTCGAGCAGTGAGGTGAGGGCGTTGACGGTGGCCTCGACCTCCTGGTCGTAGAAGTCGGCCACCTTCTCGAGCATGACGTCGACCATGCCGGTCTCCTCGCCCACCGCCAGCATCTGGGTGACCATCGGCGGGAAGACGGCGTGGGTCGACAGCGGCTCGTGGATGGTCTCGCCCCGCTTGACCGCCTCCTGCACGTCCTTCACGGCGTCGGACACCACGGCGTTGTTGACCGTCTCCGACGTGATCTCCAGCGACTCGAGGATGGGCACGCCGGAGTGCAGCAGCACGGCGAGCGTGCGGGCGAAGCGGGTCATCGACGTCTTGTGCACGAGCTTGCCGAAGATGGGCACCCGCAGCTTGAACGCGTCCCACGCCGCCCGCCCGGCGTCGGTGTGGATCCAGTGCCGGAACAGGAAGGCGACGGCCACCACGGCCAGGACGATCAGCGGCGAGTACTTCACCATGGCGCCCGACGCGGCGAGCAGGCCTCGGGTCATCAGCGGGAGCTGACCGCCGAGGTCGGAGTACATGTTCTTGAACTGCGGCACGACGAACAGGAGCATGGCCGTGACGATCACCAGCACCAGGCCGAGCACGGCGACCGGGTAGGTCATGGCCGAGGTGATCTTGCGCTTGAGCTCGACCTGCTTCTCGATGATGTCGGCCAGCTGCAGCAGGACCCGGTCGAGCACACCGCCGGTCTCGCCGGCCTTGACCATGGCCACGAAGAGCCGGTTGAACGCCTTGGGGTGACGGGCCAGGGCCTGCGACAGCGAGGCGCCCTTCTCCACGTCCTGGCGGACCTCGTCGATGATCCCCTCGAGGACATTGCTCTCGGTCTGCTCGCCGAGGATGTTGAGGGCCCGGATCAGCGACAGGCCGCTGTTGATCATGGTGGCGAACTGCCGGCAGAAGACGGCGATGTCCTTCTGCGACACCCGGTCGGTGATGCCGGGGATCTTCAGCTCCTTCTGGAGCGACGACGTGCCCTGGCGCTCGATGGCGACCGGCAGGTAGCCCATCGACCGGAGCTTGTTGGCGACGAGCGTGGTCGAGTCGGCCTCGAGCGAGCCCTGGAGGAGTCGGCCCTCCTTGTCCCGCACCTTGTACGCGTAGGTCGTTGCCATGATCAGCCGACCCCGGCCCCGGCCAGGCGGCGGAGGTCTTCGGCGTTCGAGCACCGCTCGATGGCGGTCTTCATGGTGATGGCGCCGCTGCGCACGTGGTCGGCCAGCGACTGGTCCATGGTCTGCATCCCGTACTTCCCGCCCGACTGCATGGCCGAGTAGATCTGGTGGGTCTTGCCCTCGCGGATCATGTTGCGCACGGCCGGCGTGGCCACCAGCACCTCGGTGGCGCACACCCGGCGGCGCCCGTCGGTGGCGGTCACCAACTGCTGGGTCACCACGCCCTGGAGGGCGGCGGCCAGCTGTACCCGCACCTGCTGCTGCTGGTGTGCGGGGAAGACGTCGATGATGCGGTCGACCGACTGCGGGGCGTCCTGGGTGTGGAGCGTGCCGAAGACGAGATGACCGGTCTCGGCCGCAGTGATGGCGGTGTGGATGGTCTCCAGGTCGCGCATCTCGCCCACGAGGATCACGTCGGGGTCCTGGCGCAGGACGTGCTTCAGTGCTTGGGCGAACGAGTGGGTGTCCTCCCCCACCTCGCGCTGGTTGACCGTCGCCATCTTGTGGTCGTGGAGGAACTCGATGGGATCCTCGACGGTCATGATGTGGACCGGCTTGGTGCGGTTCACGATGTCGACCAGCGAGGCCAGCGTCGTCGACTTGCCCGAGCCGGTGGGGCCGGTGACCAGCACCAGGCCACGGGGCAGCTCGGCGAACTGGGCCACCGAGGCCGGCAGTCCGAGCTGCTCGAGCGGCGTGATCTCGTAGGGGATCGTTCGCAGCACGGCGCCCACCGAGTCGCGCTGGAGGAAGACGTTGACGCGGAACCGTCCCCGACCGGGGATCGAGTGCGACGTGTCCAGCTCGAGGTCGGACTCGAACTTCTCCCGCTGCTTCTGGGTGAGGATGGCAAAGACCATCCGGCGGATCTCCGAGCCGTTCATCACCGGGAACTCGGTGAGGCGCTTGAGCTCGCCGTGGACCCGCACCGATGGCTCGATGCCGACCGTGAGGTGGAGGTCGGAGCCTCCGAGGTCGAGCACCCGCTCGAGCAGGTCGTTGACGTGGAGCTCTTCGAGCTCGGCCAGGTCCCACGGGACAGGCGCGGCGTTGGCCCGACCCTCGTCGACGTCGAACTCGACGACCACCTCGGGCGGCGTCGGGACACCGGCGCCGTACATGGCGGCGATCGCGCGCTGCAGCTCGACTCGCACGGCGAGCGCCGGCACCACCGGCCAGCCGGTGGCCGCCTCCAGCTCGGCCAGGAGGTCGCGGTCGCCGGGGTCGGCCATGGCCACGACCAGATCGGTGCCGTCGACGTCGATGGCCACGGCGAGCGCTCGGCGCGCCAGCTCCGCCGGCACCACCCGGTCGAGTCCGGGCGCCACCGCGTGGAGGCGGAGGTCGACGAAGCGCATGCCGGCCTGGCCGGCGATGGCGGCGACGAGGTCCTTCTCGCCCACGATCGCGTCGCCCATCAGGATGCCGGCCAGCGGCCGACCCTCGGCGGCCTCGCGCTGGAGGCAGGTCTTGAGCATCTCGCGGGAGAGCACCTTCCGCTCCACCAGCAGCTCACCCAGGCGACGGGAGGAGATGATCACCTCGGGAGCATCGGCATGTTTCGGACGTGGCTTTACGCCACGACGCGAAGCAGCTCCTCGACCGAGGTGAGCCCGTTGCGGACGTGCGCCATGCCCGTCTGGCGCAGCGTGCCCATGCCCTGGGCCACCGCCACCTTGCGGATGTCCTCGGGATGGGCCCGCTCGGCGACCATGGCCTTGATGTCCTCGCTGACCATCATCACCTCGTGCAGGGCGAAGCGGCCCTGGTACCCGGTGCGGCTGCAGGCCCCGCAGCCCACCGGCTGGTAGAGCTCGTCGGGCGCGGCCTCGATGTCGAGATCCCAGCCGAGGGCAGCCAGGTCGCCCGGGGTCGGGTAGTAGGCCACCTTGCAGCGCTCGCACAGTCGGCGGATGAGGCGCTGGGCCACCACGCAGTCGACCGCGCTCGACACCAGGTAGGGCTCGAGGCCCATCTCCACCAGACGGGTCGGCGTGGACGAGGCATCGTTGGTGTGCAGCGTGGACAGCACCAGGTGGCCGGTGAGAGCGGCCTCCATGGCGATGGTGGCCGTCTCCCGGTCGCGGATCTCGCCGACCAGCAGGATGTCGGGGTCGGCTCGCAGGATGGTGCGCAGCGCGGCGGCGAACGTGAGCCCGGCCTTGGGGTTGATCTGCACCTGGTTGATGCCGGCCAGGCGGTACTCGACCGGATCCTCGACGGTGATGACGTTCTTGCTCGGGTCGTTGAGCTGGTTGAGGGTGGCGTAGAGCGTGGTGGACTTGCCCGAGCCCGTCGGACCGGTGACCAGGATGGTTCCGTACGGCTTCTCGAACATCGTGCGGTAGCGGGCCAGCGTCGACGGGAGGAAGCCGAGCTCGCCCAGGTCGAGCAGCGCCGTGCCCTTGTCGAGCACCCGCATGACGATCTTCTCGCCGTACACGGTCGGCAGGGTGGCGACCCGCAGGTCGATCTGGCGTCCGGCGATCACGGCCGAGAGGCG
>JAOBWJ010000369.1 GCA_025463335.1 Acidimicrobiales bacterium | reverse complement strand
GGCGAGCGGCCCCCAGCCTCCTCGGCATCGTGCCCTTCCTCGGCACGCTGGCGCCGCTGCTCTACCTCCCGGCGATCTGGCAACCGCGTCGCCAGGGGCTCCACGACTCCCTGGCGTCCACGGTCGTGGTGCGCGATCAGCCGCTCCGGACCTAAGCACGGGGTACGGCCCCTGTTGTAGGGGTCGCGAAAGGCAAAGACGCCAACCACGGGAGCCGGCCCGGCGGTGCCGACGTCGGTGCGGCCCTGCTCGAATGTGCGGTCTCGTCCGGGGTGTTCACGCCGGATGAGACCGCACCTTCCTCGCCGCCCGGTATGTGGATGGTTCCGCGGGATCGCCTCAAAGACCCGAGGCGACGTGACGCCGCACCGCCCCCTGGGCGCGTCCTTGTCCTTGCGCCCACCCCAGCAGTACGCCCGGTCCCTGCGAAGCCCGTTCTTTGTCGCGTTCGCCGTGCGGGACACTGTCAACGCGACACAGAACCTCCCGGTACCGCCCGAACCCTCTTGTCGGCGTAGATCAGTGGTCCCAGACACCACTCATCTACGCCGGGCAAGCGTTCGACCCGCGCAGCTCAGGACCCGAGCCGACTCGCTGCCGCCAGCCGCTGGGCGCGTCCTTGTCCTTCTAACCCAGCAGTACGCCCGATCCTTTGAGGGTTCGGTCGCCTCCCCTGAGGTCCTACCTGACCGTGATCACCAGCGGGGCGCGCACCGACTCGGCGTACGGCTCACCGACGGACCTCGGGCCGTCGGTCGGCACGACGAACTGCCACTGCTGAGCGTCGACCTCGTCGACCGGCACCGGCGAGCCGACGAAGCCGTTGTCGCTGTCGTGGGTGGCGAAGAAGTGCACGCCGTGCGACCCCCACGCCCCCTGGCGCCGGTCGCAGGGGGCCGACCCGTACGCGGCCTGCACACGGGGGTCGGCCGACGCCTCGCCCGGCCACGGGCGGGCAACCGGGTCGTCGCCGGTGCCGTCGTCGAAGCAGGCGTCGTCGCGGTAGTAGGGCACGACGAGCGGGTTGGTGAAGGCGGTCGCGCCCTTGTCCTCCAGCACGTAGACGAGCGACCCGTTGCGCCCGGAGCCCGACACCTGTTCCCACTTGAGCAGGGCCAGCGGGAGGTCGAAGGTGGCGTCGGGGGCATCGAAGTAGGCCGGCGCGCCACCGACCGAATCGACCTGACCGACGTCGTCGTTCACCCCGTCGATGGGCACGCCCTCGGGCTTCAGGGCGTTGAAGTAGCGCACGGCGACGCCGTGGTTGTAGTCCCACGACGTGTAGAGCCCGTCGGGCGGGATGGGGTGCACCCGCAGGCGGTACCGGTAGGTGACGGCGTCCCGGTAGAAGGTCTCGGTCTTGGTCACGTTGGTGCCGGAGTCCGCACCCCACACCTCGCGGATTGCTCGCACGGCTCCGACCCGCTCGCCCAGCAGCGCCGAGTTGGCCTCCCAGTTCACCTGCTCGTCCTCGAAGCCCACCACCGAGATCGACGAGTCCGGGCTCTGCTGGAAAGCCCGACCCTTCCACCGGTCGAGCAGATCGAGCCCGTAGCGCCGAGCGCCGCCCGGGGCCGCGACCTGCAATGAGCGGATCATCCAGCGCCCGCTGGCGTGCCACCGGTAGTTGTCGGTGCTGACCGTCACCCCGTCGCGCGCAAACCGGTCGGTCGACTGACGCACGGTGCCGTCGGCATCGCAGACCGAGCCCGTGAGGTTGGGCCCGTACGACGTGTTGCTCGAGCCCAGCTTCTCCGGGTCGGCGTCGGGGAACGTCGCCTTGTCGATCCACTCGTCGGCGTTGGCGTCGCGCTGGTAGCGGACGTAGCCGTTGGCGGCCGAGAACCTGCTGCCCGCCGGCGAGAGGAACAGGTACATGTAGCGGACGGCGCCGGGCCGGAGCGGGTCGGCGACGGTGACCTCCTGGCGGCTCGTCGCGCCCTTGGGGGCGACGCCGGCCGGTGCCTGGTCACCGGCGTCCGACGCCATGAACGTGACCTCGTCGTCGTCGTCGAGCGTGGCGATCGGATCGGCGGTCGGGCCCTGGCCAACCGGATAGGCCTTGGTGCACCGGCCGTCGGTCATCTTCCACGCCTCGGTGTCCCACTGGTAGGTGAGCTCGGTGTCGGTTCCCGAATAGGTGCTGAACGAGGATCGACCGTTGGCCAGGAAGTACGGGAAGCGCTGGTCGACCTGGACGGGGACGGCCACGAAGGCGCTTCGCCCGTCGTCCCACCGCCACGCCGTGATGCGGTCGACCGAGGCGCCCGTGCGGAGGTCGGGCGGGACGACGACCGTGCCGTTGTGGGCGTCCCGCACGCCGTCGGTGGCGCCCGAGGGATACGGCTTCGGTGTCCCCGTGGCGGCCAGCCGCGACCACTGCGGCAGCTGCGCCCCGGTGAGCACGACTGGCTCGGCCGCGCGGGCCGCTGGCAAGAGCGTCGGCGTGTCCGCCCGAGCGGTCAGGGGCACGAGGATCGCGAGGGCAGCGCCGGCGGCCACGGCCACCAGCCGGCGGGGGACATGGGCAGCCATGCCTCCTGGTTCGCTGGGGAGCGATCGTTCACCTTGTCCTCAGGGATGGGAGAGACGCTCGACCTCGGCCTCGGCATCGGCCACGACCGCCCTCGCCGCCTCCGCCTGGGAGGCCGCCTCCTGTGCCCGCCGCACCGCGTCGTGGGCCGCGGCCCGCGCCTCGTCGAGGCGCTGGCGGGCGGTGGCCAGGGCGGCTTCGTCGATCTTCGGCGGCGGGGGCGAGGGCGAGGGCGGAGCCTCGGGTGGGGCGACCCCGAGCAGGGCGAAGCTCGACGGCGGATCGAGCTCGCGGGTCAGCCTGCCGGTCCGCACGGCGGCGGCCGCGTCCTCGTCGGCGGCGGCGGCGTCGAAGGTCGCGGTGATGCCGTCGCGGTAGGCGGGCCCGGCGAGGGCCACGGCGGCCCGGGAGGCGGCCCCGACGGCCTCGCGCCGGGCGGCGGTGGCCGCCCTGAGGTCGGCGGGGTCGCCACCGGACAGCAGGATCGTCTGGGCGTCGACCACCCGTGCTCCGGCGTCGACCACGGCGTCGACGAGCTCGGGGTGGTCACGGGCCACCTGGTTCACCGCCCAGGCCCCGACGGTCGGCCGGCGGAGGGCCTTCACGGCTGCGGCCCCCTCCTTGTCGCCCTCGGCCCGCAGCCGCTTCGCCTCGGCGTCGCGCGCAGCGATGAACTCGGCCGGCGGCACCCGGAACAACTGCTCGTCCACGACCACTGCCTACACGGGTTGCCGCCGGGCGTCGCGGGAAAGGGCGGCACCATGGCGAGTGAGACGCGAACGACGACCGATCACGAGGAGATCCGCCGCTGGGTCGAGGAGCACGGAGGTGTCCCGGCCAAGGTCCGGGGCACCGGTTCGGGGGATGACCCGGGCGTGCTCCGCATCGACTTCCCGGGCGGGGCGGGCGAGGACCGGCTCGAGCACATCAGCTGGGACGACTGGTTCCGCAAGTTCGATGAGGAGGGCCTCGCGTTCCTCTACCAGGCAGAGCAGGCCGAGGGGGCAGACAGCACGTTCTCCAAGCTGGTCAGCAGGTCCTGACTCAGCAGGTCGTGCCGTCGCGGTCGGTGAGGCAGTACACCCGGTAGGCACTCCGGATCACGGCCTGGGCCACGTTGCGAACGTGGACCCCGCCCGGCGTCATTCCCTTCTCGGTGCCGCGATGAGCGTGGCCGTGCACGGCCAGGTCGGCGCCGGCGGCATCGATGGCCTCGGCCAGCAGATACGAGCCGAGGAACGGCCAGATCTCCAGCCGCTCGCCCTGGAGCGTTCCCTCCACCGGCGAGTAGTGGGTGAGGGCGACCGTGCGGTCGGTGTCGAGCGCCTCGAGCGCCGCCCGAAGCCGGTCGGCGGCGTGGCGGGCGGTGGCCACGAACGCCTTCATCTCGGGCTCGCCGAAGTCGCTCGCCGACGCGCCAGGGAAGCCGACACCGAAGCCCTTCACGCCGGCGACGCCCAGGGAGTATCCGTCCACGTCGACGCGCACGGCCTCGCCTTCCAGCACCCGCACGCCGCCGGCGGCGAGGACGTCGACGATCTCCTTGTCGCGGTTGGCGTGCAGGTCGTGGTTGCCGAGGACGGCGATGATCGGGACCTGCACGTCGGCCAGCTCCTGGGCCAGGACCTCGGCCTCCTCCGGGCGCCCGAGCCGAGTGAGGTCGCCGGCGAGCAGGAGGACGTCGGCCTCCTCGTGCACCAAGGCGAGCTGGGGGCGGAGGCTGCCGGCGACGTCGGCCGCGAAGTGCACGTCCCCGACGGCGGCCACCCGGATCACGCGAGCTCCTCGGCCGCGGCCGGCGGCGGGCACGGCAGCACGGTCAGCTCGTTGACCACTGCCAACCCGCCGGCGGCCTCGGAGGCGATGGTCGTGACCTCGTCACGCCGGGCGGGCGTCGCCACGTGCCCGGTGAGCACCAACCGGCCGGCGACCACTTCGGCGTTGACGTCGGACATGCCGGCATGCGCCAACGCGTCGCCCACGTGGCCGACCACGTAGTCGTCGGGTGTCACGCGATCCCCAACTCCTCGGCCAGCACGAAGTAGGCGGTCGCGAAGGGCGAGCTCGACGTGCGGGCCCGCACGTCGTCCCAGTGGATCTGCTCACGGAGCGCCCGGCCGACCTCGAGCACGCTCTCGTAGTCGGCGTGGTGCTCTGTGAGGGCGAGCAGCTTCGACATGAGGAGGTCGTCAGCCGCCATGACCGGCATGGACACGGCCTGGACCTCGAGGTCGTCGGCGCGGCCGAGCAGGGCATCGTCGACGTCGACGTGCGCCGGGCGGTGGATGAGATCGACCATCACCTCGCCCCACCACGCCTTGCGGAGCCAGGCCTCGGGTGGTTGCTCGATCACGAAGCCGGCGGCCTCGAGCGCCTTGCAGGCCACGTCGGCGTCGTCCGGCTTCAGCATGAGGTCGACGTCGTGCTCGGTGGGGGGACCACCGCGCGCCCAGCACGCCAACCCGCCGGCCAGCATGAACGGCACGCCGGCGTCCCGCAGGACGGCCGCCGCCCGCTTCATCGCGTCGAGCAGGTCCTCGAACCCGCCGTGCTCCGCCACGGGGGAGACCGTTCCCGGCCTCGCCGCTAGGCAGTCTTCTGGCAGGCCTGGATCGATCCGACGACGTCGCGCTGGAGTCGGACGATGCGGGCGTCCGTGGGATCGGCGATGGTCACCACGTCGAGCAGCTGCTTGGGGTCGTGGTCGCGGAGCACGGTGTCGGCCGCACACTCGGCGACGGGATGGGGGAGCCCGCCCTCCTGGAGCGAGGCGAGCAGCTCGACGCGGAGCTGCAGGACCTCGAAGGTGCGGGGGCGGCTGGGATCGTTGGTCGCCGTGGTGGTGCCGGGATCGCACGAGGAGAACTGCACGGTCCGGCCGGTGATGGTCGTGACGGCGGTGGGCCGGCCGGCGGCCCACGCCTGCACGGCGTCGCGCAGTTCGGCTGCGTCGGCGGGCGTGTCGAGCAGGGTGCGGACCCGGATGCAGTCGCGGCCCTTGGATCGGTACCCGATGCTGGCGTCGCCCTTCCACCCATCGACGGCGGCCCATGCCTGGGGGAAGGGCAACCGTTCGCCCAGCACCAGCAGGAGCGAGAGCATGCCGAAGTCGTCGGGTTGGTCGACGGCCTTCTCACCGGCGCCAACCTTCGGCGCTGCCACCTTCGCGGGCTGCTCGCCGGCCAGGTACGACGTGGGGTCGAGGATGTCCTCCTCGGTGGTGGGCGGCGTGCGGAACGCCCGGTCGACCGCCTTGGTTCCCCCGTCGGCGACGAGGGCGTCGATGAACGGTGGGCCGAACACGTAGGGCAGGGCGAAGAGCTCGGTGAGGATCGGGGGGACGCCGGCGAAGTCGGCGCCGCCGGCCTGCTGCTGCTCTTCGGCGTCGATCACCTTCCGGTCTGCGTCCGGGAGCGACTGGACATAGGCGTCCTCGACGCGCAGGGCGTCGGCCTCCACGAGGGTTCGGAAGGCGGTGTCCTCCCCGCTGGTGTCCGTCGTCCGCAGGAGGTCGAAGTGCTGCGCCTGGAGGGCATGGGTGAGCTCGTGCACGATCGTTGGACGCATGCCCGGCGTGATGCGGCCGCCTCGCACGAAGACGCGATCCTCCTCGGGCGAGTAGAGGCCGATCACGCCTTCACCCGTGAGCTGGTTGGTCGCCTTCTGGAGGTCGAGCTCGCCCTCGACCAGCCCGAGTGCCCGGAACAGCCCCTCCAAGTGGTGGAGCGACTCGGTGTCGTCGGCGGTGGGCGCGTCGTTGCTGGTGACCTGGGCGCGGAAGTCGCGGTCGGACAGGAAGTCGACGCGCACCGGGTGCTGGAACGTCAGGCCACGCTCGCGCTCGACGAAGCGGACCAGCTCTGCCACCCGCGGGTCCCACGCCGAGGGAGTGCCGCCCCCGCCGGACCGCGCTGCGATGACGGCGATCCCGCTCAGGACCAGCGTGAGCACCATGCCGAGGGCCACCCACCGCACCAGCCGGCCCTGGGAGCCGTGCGGGGCGGGCGTGGGTGCCGGCACGTCCTGCTCGGGTCGGTCCGCCGTGACGCGGCGCACCACGTTCCTCGCCGCGCCCAAGGCGAGCAGGGCACCCAGCCCGGCCCAGCCCGGGGAGCGACCCGAGGGGTCACGCGGCTCGGTCGGCTCCATGGCAGCTCGACGGTAGCGTCAGCGCCGTGCCGCACGAAGACGAGGTCCAACGGGCGCTTGTCGTCACCGCCCACCCCGACGACGTGGACTTCGGCGCCGCCGGCACGGTGGCGACGTGGACCGACGCCGGCATCGAGGTCTCCTACTGCATCGTCACCGACGGCGACGCCGGCGGCTTCGATCCCGACGTGCCCCGCATCGAGATCCCCCGGATCCGCCGGGCCGAGCAGACAGCCGCGGCGGCCGCCGTGGGCGTGACCGACCTGGAGTTCCTCGGGTACCCCGACGGTCGGCTCGTCGTATCGATGGAGCTGCGGCGCGACATCAGCCGGGTGATCCGCCGGGTGCGGCCCCACCGGGTGATCTGCCAATCTCCCGAGCGGGTGTGGGATCGGCTCTTCGCCAGTCACCCCGACCACCTGGCGGCCGGCGAGGCCACCGTCTGCGCTGTCTATCCCGACAGCCGAAACGCCTTCGCGTACCCCGAGCTGCTGGCCGACGGCTTCGAGCCGTGGGCGGTGAGCGAGCTGTGGGTCATGGCGACCGACGAGCCGAACCGCTACGTCGACATCACCGACGCGCTCGATCGCAAGCTCACCGCCCTGCGCTGCCACGAGAGCCAGCACCCCGACCCGGCGGCCATGGAGGACCGGGTGCGCAGCTGGGTCACGACCAACGGGGCGGCCGCCTTCGGTGAGGGTCGGGCGGCCGAGGGCTTCCGGGTGGTGCAGACGGGCTGAGCTTGCCGTCGCCGGTGTCCGTTTCGTACCCTTCTGTGCAGCGGGTGGCGGAAAGGTGGACCTCGTGCGAGGTTCTCGCGCCCTCGTCCTGCTGCTCGCCTTCGCCCTCGTGGCCTCGGCCGGCACGTACTCCGTGCGTTGGGGGGACACCCTGGGCGGTGTGGCCCGCCGGTTTGGCGTACCCCTCGGCGTCCTCGCCTCGGCCAACCACATCACCGATCCGAACCGGCTTCGGGCCGGACAGGTGTTGGCCATCCCGAGCGCCGGAGGACCGGCGGCGGCCGCGGCCCCGTCGGTGGTCGTCCACCGGGTGGCCCGGGGTGAGACGCTGGGCACCATCGCCCGCCGCTACCGCACGTCGGTCGCCCGCCTGGCCCAGCTCAACGGCATCCACGACGTCAACCGGGTGCAGGAGGGCGCCGTTCTCCAGCTCGACGGTGGCGCCCAGTGGGTGTGCCCGGTGCAGGGCCGGGTCGCCTTCGTCTCCGGTTACGGGGCGGCGCGGGCCGGTGGGCGCCGACACGAGGGCGTCGACATCGCCGCACCGCGGGGCACGCCGGTGGTGGCCAACGTCGCCGGCACCATCGAGCACCACGTCAACCCGCGGGGCGGCAACGCCTACTACCTGAAGGGCGACGACGGCGACACCTACTACGGCGCCCACCTTCTCGAGTTCGTGGGGCCCGAGGGACGGGTGCGGCTGGGGCAGGCCATCGGCCGGGTGGGCAACAGCGGGAACGCCGTCGGCGGCATCAACCACCTTCACTTCGAGCGCCTGGCCGAGGGCGGGGCGGCGGTCGACCCGGCGCCACTGCTGCTGCGGGCCTGCCCTACAACCAGCCGCGGCGCTTGAAGTTGCCGTAGAGCCAGACGCAGGCGCCGGCCATGAGGGCGATGATGACGTAGTAGCCGTAGCGCGTCCGCAGCTCGGGCATGTGGTCGAAGTTCATGCCGTAGATGCCGGCAATCGCCGTCGGAACGGCAGCGATGGCGGCCCACGCCGAGATCTTGCGCATGTCCTCGTTCTGGCGCACGCCCACCTGGGCCAGGTTGGCCGACAGCACACCGTCGAGCAGGTTGTCGAGCGTGTCGAGGTGCTCGCTCATCCGGGTGGCGTGGTCCTCGACGTCGCGGAACCAGTCGCCCAGCTTCGAGTCGAGGCCCGGGACCCGCCCAGCCGAGAGGTCGGCCAAGGGGGCGATCAGGGGCTGCACCGCCCGCCGGAAGTCGAGTACCTCGCGCTTGAGCTTGAAGATGCGCTGGGCATGGTCACGGACGTCACCGGAGAAGACCTGCTCCTCGATCTGGTCGATGTCGACGTCGAGGGCGTCGCCCACCACGGCGTAATGGTCGACGACGCCGTCGACGATGGCGTGCAGGACGGCCGTTGGGC
>JAOBWJ010000359.1 GCA_025463335.1 Acidimicrobiales bacterium | reverse complement strand
ACGAAGCTGATCGAGCGGCGCGCCACCATGCGGATCGGGCACTCGATCGAGCGGTCGACACGCTGTTCGAGTAGGCCTACGCGCCCCGCGAAAAACCCGCGGGAGCCCGAAAAACCACGGATAACGTCAGCCAACAGCGGTCAAACAAAACATCCGCTGACCGGCACTTTCACCGCTCCGACCTGGGGTGACGAAACCGCCAGGCCCACTTTCACACGGCAGAGGCCACTGGTTCGAGACCAGTATCGCCCACCGGAAAGTTCCTGGTCAGGCCCCTAAGGGCCTGGCCAGATTGCATTTTGGAAAGGGTTCGTGCCCTCCACATGCCCCAGCTTTTCGGTCAATCACGGCCGATGCCGGTGTCTCGGGGACACGCGTGGGCGTTCCGGGCCAGTCGGTCGAGGGCGTCGGTGACCTGGTCCTGGAGGCCCGGGAGCGTGGCCGTAGCGGTCGAGCACCGTTACGACCGAGGATGCAGCCCCCTCTAGCCGACGATCGAGAAGTCGGGTTCTCCATCGCTCGGTCTGCCGGACCTGAGCCGAGCACTGTCTTTGACGACGTCACAGTCCGCCGCGGAGCCCGGAGCGCGCTTACCGGTTCACCCTTACCTGCCGGCACGCACCTGCGGCGACGATCAGGGGGAGAGGATGTCGCCTCGCCCGTAGTGCCCGGCGACGTCGAAGTAGCGCTTCGCGTGTAGCGCTTCGCGCAGATCGCAATCGGCGGTGACGATGGCCTCGACGTCGTAGAGCGGACCAGCGACAATCTCACCGCCGGGCGTGACGATGCATGCGCCACCGCGACCGAAGACGTCCACGCCCTCGGGGAGCGGCACCGGGAAGTCAGCTGGGAAGGCCGACGCCGGGATGTATTGAGGAACGCTGATCACGAAGGCGCCGGCTTCGATGGCGATGTGACGCATCGACGCGATCCAGCCGTCGCTGTCATCCGCCGTCGGCGCAACCCAGATCTGGGGGCCGCCCTGGTAGACGGCCCAGCGCGCCAAGGGCATCCGATTCTCCCAGCAGATGAGCCCACCAACCCGACCGATGTCGGGGAGTTCGACGACCCCGAGATCGTCACCGGCGCCGACGCCGTGGAACACCCGCTCATGCATGGTTGGCATGAGCTTGCGATGGCGGTGCAGGAGACCTTCGGGGCCCAGGATCAGCAGCGTGTTGTAGAGCGAACCCGGCCGGAGGTCCTCGCGTTCGTTGACGCCAATGGCTACGTGGACGCCCGCGTCGGCACACGCCTTCGCCAACCGGGCGACGTGCGGGCCGCTCACATCCACGCTCGACGCCCACATGCGCTCCCACAGCTCGTCGCACCCAGGCGCCCAGGTCGCCGCCTGCGCCGCCCACGTCCCGCTGGGATAGACGGACACGAAGCACTCGGGGAACACCACCAAAGAGGCGCCGCGTTCGGCCGCATCGCCGATGAGCGCGATCGCCTTGTCAATCGTTGCGTCGGCGTCAAGTACAACCGGGCTTGCCTGCACCGCTGCCACACGGACCGTCCCGAAGCTCGCCACCCTTCCGACGCTAATGGGGTCCTCGACCTCACCGTCGAGCACCACCCCGGCGGCGTCACCTGGCAATGCCAGACCAGACCGCAGTGCATCCGAACCGGCTCTGCCCTGCTCAACCCGTGCAATGCCACCGTTGGAGACGAGTCAATACACGGGCTTGCTACTGCGGGGCCGACAGGCTCAGCATCGGTGTCGCGAGTGCGCACGAGGAACTCGGCCACCTTGGCGGTGACGACGGCGAAGGTGCTGATGCCGATGAGCATGGTGAAGGCGCCAATGAGGCGTCCTCCGGCAGTCACTGGAAAGCGCGGCACCTTGTGCCACGACGATGAGCAGACTCGTCCACTCACCACGGACGAAGTGGCGGCGTCGCTCCGCGAGGACGATGGGTCAGAGCGTCGCATCGAGATGGGCCGGACGGGGTGGATGGCCGTCGAGTCCTCGGTAACGCCCCCTATTCCCGGTCGCCGCTGAGCCCGCCGAGGCCGGCACCGCGTCAGGGCGGAGACCACGGCGCCTCCCGGCCCGGAGGGCGTCGGGCCGCTCGTTGCCCTACTGGGGGTCGCCGGCGTCTGCCGGCCAGAAGGGGGTGGGAACATCGGCCGCCGCCGGGTCGAGCGGGTCCTTGTAGAGCAGGATCGTGCATGGTCCCGTGCCGAGCCCGGCAGGGCAGATGTTGACGGGCCACGGCACGCCGATCCGCTGCCGGGGCAGGGCCTGGTGCATCACGCGTATGTGCGACCGGTAGATCGTCGGTCCGCCCCACTCCTCGACGACCGGCAGAGAGAGTGGTGGCCCGTAGCGACCGTCGTCGACCTGGCGGGTGCACGAGCCGCACGGGTCCTGGGTGATGACGAAGCGGTCGTCTTCCTCCTCGATGCGCAGCTCGCTGTGGTGGCCCCGCAGGAGCCTGACCCAACTCATCAGCCGCTTCTCAGGAGGCCGGGCGATGTCGTTCGGCATCCAGGCCAGCAGCGTCCGCTCGGCTGCATGGGCGAGGGCGGCTTCCAGGTCGTCGACGCCGTAGGTCTCATAGACGTGGGCCAGCACCACGGAGATCCAGTCGCGGTAGGTGTCGTGCTCGGACGACATCGGGGCCACCGTGGCGAAGAAGGTTCGAGTCACCTGGTTCAGGACCGACAGCGCGGGCAGGCCGTGGCTCTCGAGCAGCCAGGCTTGGGTGTGGGCGATCCAGTCGGCGTAGCCGGTGATCGCGCCCTGTTCCGATCGTTCGTCGGGTGGGGCCGAGGCCAGCGTCTCGAGCTCCTCGTCGCTGAACAGCCGCTTCCCCATCGCCGTATGATCCCGCGCGGTGGACATCGTTGACGCCGTCGACCCGGAGGACCT
>JAOBWJ010000347.1 GCA_025463335.1 Acidimicrobiales bacterium | reverse complement strand
CGATACTGCATCGAACAAGGAGATACTGATGCCGATCGAGACACTGCCCACCGCAGCCAACCAGATCGCCGCCGAGACCTGGCTGGTCCCGACGTTCGCCCCCGACCCGGCCGGCGGGTTCGTTGGTGCCCACTCCCTGGTCATCCGGGGCGCCGAGCCCGTCATCGTCGACACCGGCTGCGCCCTCGTCCGCGACGACTGGCTGGCCAAGGCCTTCTCCGTGGTCGAGCCCGACGACGTGCGCTGGGTGTTCCTGTCGCACGATGACCACGATCACGTGGGCAACGTCGAGACCGTCCTCGAGCGGTGCCCGAGCGCCACGCTGGTCGTGAACTTCTCGATCGCCGGCCGCCTGACCGGCTCGCTCGACCTGCCGCTCGAGCGCATGCGCTTCCTCGACCCGGGCCAGTCGCTCCAGCTCCCCGACCGGACCCTTACCGCCGTGCGCCCGCCCGTGTTCGACTCGCCGGCCACCCGGGGCCTGCACGACTCGGCCACGGGCCTGCTGTGGGCCGCCGACGCCTTCGGCGCCCTCGTGCAGGGCGAGATCTACGAGGCCGACGAGGTCGACCCCGCCCTCTACGACCAGAGCTTCGTCATGTTCAACAGCTGGAACACGCCGTGGCTGGAGTGGGTCGACCTCGACCGCTTCGCCACCCACGTCCAGACCACGCTCGACCTCCCGCTCGAGCTGGTGGCCAGCGCTCACGGCCCGGTGCACCGGGGCCCCCGCATCGCCGACGCCTTCCGTCGTACGCTCGACCTCGCCGCCCAACCGGCGGTGCCCATGCCCGGCCAGGAGCTGCTCGACCAGGTGCTGGCCGCCGCCCTCACGGAGACCGCAGCCTGATGGGAACGCTGAAGAGGTCCAGCCGCATCGAGGTCGTCGTCGACGCCTCCCCCGCCGCCGTGTGGGCGCTCGTGTCGGACCCGACGAGGGTCGGCGAGTGGAGCCACGAGACGCACGGCGCCAGCTGGCTCGACGGGGCCACCGGGTCGGCGCCCGGCGCCCGGTTCGTCGGCCACAACAAGGTGACCCGGAGCCGCTGGTCCCGCGTCAACGAGGTCGTCGCCGTCGACGCGCCGCGCCGGATCGTCTGGCGCACCGTCCCGGCGTGGAACTACCGGGACAGCACCGAGTGGACGATCACCGTCGAGCCCGACGGCGACCACACCCGCATCATCCAGACGTTCGAGGTCCTGCGCCTCAGCTGGTTCATGGACCGGCTCTTCTACGCCGTCGTCCCCGAGCACCGCGACCGCCAGCCGGCCCTCCTCGCCGACCTGGTGCGAATCGGCGAGGTGGCGGCCCGTCCGGCCATCAAGAACGCCTAGCGAAGGCTCAGGCCCCCGACGGGGACGAGTCGCAGCGAGCGGACCGCCCGCCGGATGGCGGCGAGCTCCTCGAAGGCCAGGCGCTGGGCCCGGACGTACGCGTCGAGGTCGTGGCGGGCCGCCTCGATGCCATCCTCCAGCAGCTGGCGCCGGGCGGCGAGGGCGTCGGCGACCTCGACCCCGACGATCGCCAGGCGCACGGTCGCCACGTGCCAGCGGGTGCGGAACATCCCCACGTCGAAGTGGCCCGCCCGGACCAGGCCGGTGGCGCGGATCGTCGCGGTCGGGGTCTTCAGGTCGCGGACGATGCCGATCTTGCTGAGCAGCCAGAGGACGTAGTAGCTGGGGTCCCACTGGTACCAGTGGAACGACTGGCGGGCGCTCGCCTGGTAGTGGTGGTGGTTGTTGTGCCAACCCTCGCCGTTGGTGAGCAGGGCGATCACCAGCGAGTTGCGGCTGGTGTCGGACGTGACGTAGCGGCGGCGGCCGACGACGTGGGCGAGCGAGTTCACGAGGAACGTGCCGTGCCAGAGCAGCACGGTGGACAGGCCGAAGCCGATGACCAGGCCGGCCCAGCCGCCAAGGGCGAAGGTGCCAACGGCGAGGGCGAGGGGGCCCACCCAGTCGTGACGGTTCAGCCAGCGCAGCTCGGGATACTTGGCCAGGTCCTTCACCCGGCTCTCGTCAGTGGCGCCAGAGCGTTCGCAGAGGATCCACCCGAGGTGGCTCCACCAGAAGCCGCGGATGGGCGAGTGGACGTCGCGCTCGGTGTCGGACCAGCGGTGGTGATGGCGGTGGTGGGCGGCCCACCAGAGCGGGCCCTGCTGTAGGGCGGTCGTCCCGCCCAGGGCCATCACGAACTGCGCCGATCGCCCCAGCCGGTAAGAGCGGTGCGAGAAGTAGCGGTGGTAGCCGGCGGTGATGAAGAACATCCGTCCGAAGTAGAGGGCGGCACACATCGCCAGAGCCCGCGCCGGCACGCCGGTCCAGAGCATGGCCAGCGGGATGAGGTGGAAGGCCAGGAACGGCGCGGAACTGATCCAGTTGATCCGCTCGCCGGTCGGCTCGGGGGGTTTGGGCACTTCGGGACCCTACCGACCAGTAGGTAGGGAGCGGCATCGCCCTGCTCGCGCTCAGCGGCCGATGGCCCGGCGGGTCGAGGTCGACACCCGTGAAGCCGTCGCCAGGTCGGCACGGTCCGCGGCGTCGACCCCGGCACCCCAGCCCGCCGCGTTGCTGATCGCCGGCGACCGGCGATGACGGCGCAGGTTGGGGAACGCCGCGTCCAGCGCAGCGGACACCTCCACGTCGCGACGCCGCAGCATCGGCAACAAGTCCCCGCCTCGTTCGGCATCCACGGCGGATGCCGTCGTGGCGTTCGCCTGCTCGAGCCGCTCGCCGACCCGCCAGCCATAGGCGAGCAGGAACGAATGGCGGAACGACCGCGTCCGTGACCGGCCCCGCCAGTCGACCTGCGGGCCGGCGGCGACCATGGCGCTCCCCACCTGCACGAGCAGCGACGTGAACAGCAGCTCGACGGCCTCGAGGTCGGCGTCGAAGCCCACCAGGTGGACGCAGCCGTCGACACCGATCCTCACCGCCTGGCATCCATTGGCTCTCGCCACCGCGCTGAGCAGGCTCGCCTTCGGACGGGCGTAGGGGTCCTCCACCCAGATCCGCCGCCCACCCGGACCCAGCCGAGGCCCGCCCCCGCCACCGTCGACCAGCACGGCGTCGATGCGATGGCGGGTCATCAGCTCCTGGGCCTTGGCCGACAACGCCTCGGCCTCCGCCGGAAAGGTCGTGGACTCCGCCTTGGCGAGCAGGGCCCGCACCTTGGCCAGCATGCCGGCGTCGACCCCGTGCTCGGCGTGCGCCGACACCTCCGGCATCGGCGGCAGCACGTTGTAGAGAGACAAGAGGAGCTGGTCGTCGTGGATCCCCGGCTCGCGATCTCGGTTGCGGCGGTGTCGGCGCTCGAACGCCGCGAGGTCACGTTCGGTCCAGCCGCGGGTCTTGAGGCGCGCCCGCGCCTCAGCCAAGCGGGCGCCGATCGTCGGATCCGTGGTCATGCCGCTGTCCTCAACTGGAGTTGGCCGGGTGGGTGACTCACGTGCCGGCGTCCGCTCGGGTCGGTGATGATCAACGTTCCATCCGATTCGAGCACCTCCGACCACCCGCGTTGGTGACCCAAGTGGTGGTGGCGGCTGCATTTGAGCACCAGGTTCGACAGGTTCGTCTCGCCGCCTCGCCGCCAGTGGACGACGTGGTGGGCCTCGCACCAGCTCGCCGGCCGGTCGCAGCCGGGATGGCGGCAGTGCTGGTCGCGCACGACGAGCGCGTTGAACAGCGGCGCCGGCGCCGTCCGAGTCGAACGGCCGTAGTCGACGATCGCCGAGGCGCTGTCGATCACGACCCGGTGCACGTTGCAGTCACACAGCAGTCGATCGACCGAGGTGCTCGGCAGCAGGCCCCCGTCGACCAGCCGGCCGGGACCGTCGTTGGCGAGGTCGTCGGCGGTGATCACGATGTTGAGGTGCGGCCGGTGCCGCCCGCCGAGCTTGGTCCGCTGGTTGTCGAGGAAGAACTGGCACACCTCGACCAGCGCGTCGGCGCGCTGGCGGGCGGGGCTGCGCTCGGCCTCCCCCGCCGCCGGCAGCACCCCGGCCGAGGCGAGCCGCACGGCAGTGGCGACCACCGTGCCGGCCTCGTCGTCGAGGGTGAGCGATCCGTGCCAGCGCCGGTCGAGCGATGGGGAGAGGTGGAGGGAGCGCACGTGCTCGGGCGGCTCCTTCTCGTCGAGCTCGTCCTCGGCCAGCGCCCGCCATCGCTCCATGGCGGTGATCACGTCGGTGGTCGGCAGTGGCACCAGCGAGGGCACGAGGCCGCCCTCCTGCTCGGCGAACCGTCCGACCGTTCGCTCCGACAGGTGGGCGACGATGGCCTCGAGCTGGCCGCTCGACAGGCGCCCGTCGGCGTGCGCGGCGGCGGTCACCGGCAGCCGGTGGAGGTACTTCGCCAGGCGGGCCAGGTGGCCGGCATCGCGGTTGGCCATGCCGACGTGGTGTCGCAGCCATGCGGTCAGGGAGGTGGCCCCGTCGGGCGCCCAGCCGTCGACGGCGTCGAACACGGCAAGGCCGCGGAGCACCCGGGCCGCCAGCTGGTCCTGGAGACCGAGCACCTCGACCAGGGCAGGCGCGTCGGGCGGGACCTCCGTCTCCCTGATCGCCTCGGCCAGCCGATCGAACATACGTTCGATGGTAGCAAGGGCTGAATTCAGCCGCAACCACCCAAACAAGATTTTTCGGGCGCCTGATCATGGCTCGCCAAAGGGCCGAGGCGGAGCGGGACGGCGCGACTGCCCTCACCACATCGGCTCGGCCCTGGGCTCCAACGCGCCATGGTCCGGCGACTCGCCAACGCGCGCCTCGCGGGCGGCACTACGTACGACGCCCTCGTGGCGTTGACTGCGGCCGAGCACGACCAGGTGTTGCTCACCCGCGAGGAGCGAGCCACGCGCACCTAGGAGGCGCTTGGGATTGCCTTCGAGCTCATCGACGCCGATCCCTCGCGCTAACCGAAGATGGCCGAAGCGTCGAGCTCGAACGTGGTTGGCGCCGACACCTCGCACCGGCCGGCGGCGTCGAGCACGGCACGCTCGACGTAGGTGCCCTCGACCAGCTCGAGCA
>JAOBWJ010000322.1 GCA_025463335.1 Acidimicrobiales bacterium | reverse complement strand
GGTGGCGGCGTCGGGCACCCGGCGGAGCTGGGGCACGAGCCCGCCCGGCAACCGGCCGAGCAGGAGCGCGCCCAGGCCGAAGACACCGACCGCGCTCTGCACGTCCTGGCCGGTGAGGTGGGGGACGGCGACGTAGAAGACGGCGGCCAGCGCGGCGCCCCGGAGGCTGGACGCCCCGCACACGACCACGGCGGTGAACCAGAACAGGCCGAACACCGGGTAGAAGGTCGTGGCGTCGAAGTTCTGGTCGGCTTGGCTGAGGAGGACGCCGCCAAGGCCGGCGATGCCCGACGACACGCCGAACACGAAGAGCTTGGACGACCGCAGGTCGATGCCGACCGAGCTGGTGGCCGCCTCCGAGTCGCGCATGGCGGCCAGCACCCGGCCGAGCGGCCCCCGCCGCAGGTTGTGCACGAGGAACAGGACGGCCACCACGACGGCCAGTTCGTAGTACCAGAAGGCGATGTCGCCGCCGAGGTCGATCCCGAACAGCGACGGTCGGCGGATCTGGAGCATCCCGGCCCCGCCGGCGATCACCGGGATCTGGGCGTTGAACACGAACTGGTAGATGACGAGGGCGAGCCCGAGCGTGGTGAGCCCGAGGAACAGTCCCTTGCGCTTCAGGGCCGGGTAGCCGGCGGCCAGGCCGGCGACCACGGCGATGGCGACGCCCGGCACCATGGCGACGAGCACGGGCAGGTCGAGCTCAGCGGTGAGGCGGCCGGTGGCGAAGGCACCCAGCCCCGCGATCGACGCCTGGCCGAGCGTGACGTGGCCGGAGAACCCGGTGATGGCCGTGATCGAGGCGAAGATGACGACGAGGGCGAGGAAGCGGTGGGCGACCCGCAGGTCGCCGCCGTCGAGCAGCACCGGGACGAGCAGGGCGATCGGCAGCGCGATGGCGGTCTGCACCCGCCGCAGGGTCGACGAGCCACCTTCGGTCTGGGGGCCGCTGGCCAGCCCGCTGCTGCTGCCGGCCCCGACCTCATCGAGGCGGCGGAACAGCACGAGGGCACCGAACAGGATCACGCTCGACAGGTTGAGCACGAGCTGGTCGTAGAGCGCCGGGAGGTTGCCGTCACCGGTGCCGAACGGCGCGAACCCGTCGAGGATCCCCCGGCCCATGCCCATCACGAAGAAGCCGAAGCCGAGGGCGACGGGGATGCTCGTCAGCCGGGCCACCACGGCTACCGAGAACGTCTCGATGCCGAGGATGACGATGCGGTTCGGCTCCAGCACCGGCGGGGCGATCAGGAGCCCGGTCAGGGCGCCGAGGCTGCACCCCAGTGCCCAGGCGACCTGCGACACCCGGTTGGCGTCGATGCCGGCCAGCTCCGCCAGCTCGCGGCGGTCGACCACGGCCCGGATCGACGTGCCGAGGAACGTGCGACGTAGGAGGAGGTAGAGCCCGGCGGCGACCACGAGGATGGTCACGACGACGCCGACCTGCTCGGTGTCGAAGCGCAGCGAGCCGAAGGCGAACGGCTTGACCGGGAACACCCGGGGCACGGGCTCCTCGCTGCTGCCTTGCACGCCGGGGCCCCACACGATGTTGATGACGGCGAGAAGGAGCACGGTCACCCCAAGGGTGGCGACCAGCTTCTCGGCGCTGCCCGCGCCCCGGGCCTGCAGCGGGCGGAACACCAGCCGCTCCAGGGTGAGGCCGAGCAGCGGGCCGCACAACAGGAGCACGACCGGCACGGTCGCCACCATCGGGAGGCCGACGACGGCGTTGAGGTGCCAGGCCAGGTAGCCCGCCAGCAGGGCGACGGCGAAGTGGGCCACGTTGAACACGCCGGTGGCGGTGTAGGTGAGCACGATGCCCGTGGCCGACAGGGCGTAGATGCCGCCGAAGATGATGCCCAGGAGGGCGTTCTCGAGGAGGGCCACGACTCAAGCCGTCGTGGCGGCCAGCGGCTCGCAGAGCGGGCACCGCTGGAGCTTCCCGCCGTCGAGGGCCTTGGCCGCGACCGCCTTGGTGTCCTTGCCCTGAGCCAGCGCGCAGCCACGGAGGTGGATCGTCGTGCCGCCGTCGACCACCACCAGCTCGGGCGCGTGGAGCGTGCCGGTGCCGTTGCGGCTCGGAGTGGCGGGGGCGTCGGGGCGGGCGAGGAGGGCGGTGTGCAGGTCCTCCACCATCTGCTCGAGCCGGTCGAGCCGCCCCGAGTCGTTGCGCAGCTCCTCGGTGCCGAGGAAGTAGGCGCCGAGGATGCAGGCCAGCAGGCCACCGATTCCGCCGGAGACGAGGTACGGGATCTGCTTCTCGACGATCGCCTCGCGGGACACGCCGAGGTAGCCGAGGAGCACCAGCAGCACACCGACGGCGATGAAGCTCCACCCCGCCCACGGCCGGGCCGCGGCCGCCACCCATCGCCAGAGGACCCGGGGGTCAGGCTGGTCGTCGTCGAGCGGGGAGCGGTCTGCAGGCATGGGGACTCCTCAACCGCGCGCGGCGGGGAAGCGGGCGGGCAGGGTGAACCGGGGTGTCAGGCACAGGGCGATGCCGACGAGGGTGAACGCCAGGTAGAGGAGGCGGAGCCGGTCGACCACGAGGTCGGACAGGGCCGCCCGCAGCACCGGCCGGTCCGCACCGGCCTCGGCCGCGGGACGAGGGCTGCCTACGTCGGAGGTCCCGACCGGTGCGACGTCGGTGCCGGGGGTGGTGCCGAGGCTCGGGTCGCCACCGATGCCGATGCCCATGCCGACGTCGGCGAGGGGCGGGAGGTCGGGCAGGTCGTCGGCGAAGCCCCGGACCCCGGTCGCCCCGATGCGGAGGCGCACGCCGTAGTCGCCGTTCAGGTCGGACTCGCCGGTCGGGCCGGGCACGGGCGGGAGCCCGGTGATCGGCGCGACGAGCTCGATCTCCACGCCGCCGATGCTGGCGCCGGGCGTCTCGTCGTCGCCGCCGGCCGAGGGCAGCACGGTGACCTTCAGGCCGGACTCCCCGAGGAGGTCGGCCACCTGACGGTTGACCTGGTCCTGGAGTGGCCCGGAACCGCCAGTGCCGAGCACCAGCCCCTTCTCACCGATGGTCGCGGGGTTGCCGGCCACCTCGACGCCGCCGATGTCCAGCGTGGTGGTGGCCTTCGGCTCCCTGCCGGGGGTGAGCTCGAGTCGGGCGTGCGAGTCGATGGAGCCGATGCGGACGATGCCCCCGAGGAGGCGCAGGCCGCTGATCGTGGCCCGGGCGTCGAGCACGAGGGTGTCGCCTTTGAACCGCTGGTCGGTGTGGGCGGTGACGCCGTCGACCCGCAGCAGGCTGGCGTCGGGGGCCTCGCCGACGACGGCCTCGAGCAGCCCGGCCAGGGAGCCCACCGCGGGGGCGCCGAGCAGCCGCACGTCGGACAGCTCGGCATCGGTGGTGGTGGCGTCGATGCCGGCGTGGGCCCGGGCGCCCACCGCCCGCACTGCGAACGGGTCGCCGTCCTTGCCCACGGCGCCGGCGCCCTCGGTCTGGCCGTCAGGGTTCAGCGGGTCGACGAACACGGCGAGGGGATATCGGTAGTTCGAGCAGGCGTCGAGGACGGGGCCGAGGAACGCCTTGCCCTCCGGCGACATCTGGGGCCCGATGAACGCCTCGCAGAGGAGCGAGGGGCCGAGCACGAGGGCGTTGCCACCGAGGAGCAGCGAGGCCCGGCCCTCCTGGTTGTCGCTCTCGTAGGTGCCCCGACCCTCGGCCACGTGGACGTCGAACAGGTCCTCGACCGGCACCAGGCTCGGTGTGACCAGCGCGATCTCGAGGGCCGAGGCCGAGGCCGCGCCGCCGAAGCTCTCGGGCAGGGCCGGGGCCTCCTGGGCGCCGACGTAGGGCTCGGCGAAGAAGAGGAGGAACGAGGCCAGGGCGCCGGCCACCGCGAGCCGCCGGACCAGGCCACGGATCATGACGAAGGTGTTGGACAACCGAAGCGTGACGACCTTCTTTCCTCTACCTGATTGCTTCTAGATGATGGCTCCCGAGGCCTTCATGGCCGCCAGCTGGTCCCAGCCGAGGCCCGCGTCGAGCAGCGCCAGCTCGGTGTGCTCGCCGAACTCCGGCGCCCGCACCACCTGCACCGGGACCTCGTCGAACTGAGCCGGGCTGGCCACCAGCTGGACGTCCTGGCCGTTGGACGCGGTCATCGTCGGCAGGTAGCCGTTGGCCACGACCTGGGGGTCGGTGTAGAGCTCCTCGAGCGTCTGGAACGGCATCCAGACGCCGGCGAAGTCGTCGAGGGCCTCCCGCCACTCGGCGAGGGTCCGCGACCCGAAGGCCTCGTCGAGGATGGCGATGCACTCCTTGGCGTTGGCGGCCCGGGCGGTCGAATCGGCGAACCGCTCGTCGGTGACCAGGTCGGGCCGGCCGAGGCGGGGGCAGAAGTCGGCCCAGAACTTGTCGGACTGCAAGAGCATGAGGGAGATGAACCGGCCGTCCTGGGTGCGGTAGGTGTTCACGCCGGGGTTGGCCATGGCCGTGCGGTCGCTGGTCGGCATCTGGGTGAGGCCGAACAGCTTGGAGGCCACGACCATGGGCGAGATCTGCCACATGGCGGTGGCCAGCAGCGACACGTCGACGATGCTCGGCTCGCCGGTGCGCTCCCGCTTGAGCAGGGCGGCAGCAATGGCACCGGCCATCGCGAGGCCGCCCATGACGTCGCCGAACGCCGGCGTGGGCTGGCCCGAAGGCCAGCCGTCGGGCCGGGCCGGCATGGTGGTGCCCACGGCACCGCGGGCCCAGAACGAGGCGGCGTCGTAGCCGCCCTTCTCGGCGTCGGGGCCCTTCGGCCCCTGGCCCGAACCCCGGGCCACGATGACCTTCGGGTTCCGGGCCCGCAGGTCGTCGACGTCGATCTTCAGCTTCCGGCGGACCTGGGGGAGGTAGCTGGTGAGGACCACGTCGGCCGTCTCCACCAGCTTCATGAAGGCTTCGTGGCCGTCGGGGTTCGAGATGTCGATGGCGACCGAGCGCTTGCCGCGGTTGGGCTGCTCGATCATGAAGTTCACGCCGCCGGCACCGCCGGGCACGAGGCCGGAGGTGATGAGCCCTCGCTGGGGGTCGCCGGTGATGGGCTCGACCTTGACCACGTCGGCCCCCCAGTCGACGAGCACGGAGCCACCGGCCGGGATGAACATCCAGCTGGCGACCTCGATGACGCGGATGCCGTCGAGCGGTCCGGGCATGTCTGCTCCTCTCGTGCCGCCGGTCAGGCGACCGGCCAGCTCACGGTCTTGGTCTGGGTGAAGATCTCGAGCCCCTCGATGCCGCACTGGCGACCGATGCCCGACTGCTTGTAGCCACCGAAGGGGGCGTCGGCGCCGTACCACTGACCACCGTTGATGCTCAGCGTCCCGGTGCGGACGCGGGCGGCGATGCCCTTGGCCCGGTCGAGGTCGCCCGAGGTGATCATCCCGGACAAGCCGTACGCGGAGTCGTTGGCGATGCGGACGGCGTCGTCGTCGCCGTCGTAGCCGATGACGACGAGCACCGGGCCGAAGATCTCCTCCTGGGCGATCGTCATCTGGTTGTCGACACCGGCGAACAACGTGGGCTCGACGAACCAGCCCTTGGGCAGGTGGGCCGGCCGGCCGCCGCCGGTGACGACCCGGGCACCTTCCTGGCGCCCCTTCTCGATGTAGCCGAGCACCCGCTCCTGCTGCTTCTTCGAGACCTGCGGGCCCTGGAAGTTGGACGGGTCGGTGGGGTCGCCGTAGGGCATGGCCTCGAAGGCGGCCTTGGCGAGCTCGACCGCCTCGTCGTAGCGGGCGTTCGGCACCATGAGCCGGGTCGGCATGGCGCAGCCCTGGCCGGCGTGCATGCAGACGCCGGCCGACGACGGGATGGCCGTGGCGAAGTCGGCGTCGTCGAGCACGAGGTTGATCGACTTGCCGCCGAGCTCGAGGAACACCGGCTTCAAGGTCGCCGACGCCGCTTCCATGATGCGCCGGCCCGTCGCCGTCGAGCCGGTGAAGGCGATCATGTCGACCAGCGCCGAGGTGGTCAGCTCCTCGCCGACCAGGTGGTCGGACGAGTTGAGGATGTTGACCACACCGGGCGGGATGTCGGTGTGCTCGGCGATGAGGCGGGCGAGCCGGGTGGCGTTCCACGGCGTGTCGGGCGCCGCCTTGAGCACGCACGTGTTGCCCATGGCCAGCACCGGGCCGAGCTTGTTCAGGATGATCTCGATCGGGAAGTTCCACGGCACGATGACGCCGACCACGCCGATGGGCTCCTTCCACACCTGGCGCTCGGCGACGATGCCCATCCCGAAGGCGTCCTTGGGCTCGAGGTCGCGCGACCAGGGGAAGCGCTCGATCATCTCGGCCGGCCACACGAGGGCCTCGCGGAGGGGTGCGTCGAGCTGCGGTCCCCACGTGCTGAGCACCGGGCAGCCGACCTCGGCGACGAGCTCGGCGCGGAGCTCCTCCTTCTCGGACTCGATGGCGGCCTGGAGCTGGAGGATGACCTCCTTGCGGCGCTGGTGGTCGGTGGACCAGTCGGTGGTGTCGAACGCCGTCCGGGCCGCGGCGATGGCGCGGGCCATGTCCGCCCGGGTGGCGTCAGCCACCGGGCCGAGCACCTCCTCGGTAGCGGGGTTGACGTTGTCGAAGACCCTGCCGTCCTCGCCGTCGACGAGCTTGCCGTCGATGAGCATGCGGCGGTCACCCATGGTGCACTCCCTCCCCGAGCCACGTCCCCCCGACGTGACATGAGTGTCAGACTAGCCAGATTCCTGACGATGACGTCAGGGCCCTCGCGGCACCGTTAGCATCCTGAGGCACGTTCGGTGCCGTGACCGGCGACGCCTCCCCCGTCGTGCGGAGACAGAGCCTGTGGCCTCGAGCAGCGCGGCAACCCCGCCGAAGAAGACAAGGGCGGCCCGGAAAGCGGCGCCGCGTTCGGTCATCGAGGTGATCGGCGTCCAGCGCCGCGCCCCGTTCGGTGACAACCCGGCCGTCGGCGCGCGTGGAACCCGCACCCAGCACCGCATCCTCCGCGCCGCCCTCGACGTGTTCGGCGAGGTCGGCTACCACGCCTGCCGGGTCGAGCGCATCACCGAAGCGGCCGGCTGCTCGCGGCCCTCCTTCTACCAGTACTTCTCCAGCAAGGAGGACCTCTTCCGGCAGCTCGCCGGCGAGGTCGCCCGCTCCCTCTTCGGGATCATCGATGGCATGGGCCGGGTCACGCCCGACGCCGCCGGCTGGCAAGCGCTGCGCCAGTGGCTGGAGGCCTACGCCGACCTCTACGAGGAGTACCAGCCCGTCTTCGCCGCCTTCGCCGCCGCCGAGGGCAGCGACGACGTAGTGGCCAGCGGCGCGGCGCGCGTCGGCGGCCGCCAGATCAAGTCCGTGGCCGCCAAGATCGACCCCGAGGCGTTCAAGACCGACACCCCCGAGGTCGTGGCGGGCATCCTGCTCAACGCCGTCAACCGGGCGAACCGCTACGAGCAGCTGCTGGTGCGCATCGCGCCCGACCGGGCCCCGGAGCGGGGCCGCTTGCTCGACAGCCTGACCGACGTCCTCCACCGGTCGCTCTTCGGCCGCCGGGGCGTGGCCATGGTGGCCCACCGCGCCGGGGACGCCGCGCCGCCGCGTCCCCCGGTGCCGGCAGCGACCACCGAGCCGCCGGCCGACGCGGTGCGCCTGGGTCCGGCCGGTCGCCGGACCCGCACCAAGATCCTCGACGCCGGCGCCGTCGAGTTCGCCGCCAACGGCTACCACGACACCCGGGTCGACGACATCGTCGCCGCCGCCGACGTCTCCCACGGCACCTTCTACCGCTACTTCGACAACAAGGACCACGTCTTCCGCGTGATCGCCGGCCGCTCGGGCCGGCGGGTGTTCAGCGCGCTCTCCCGGCTGCCCGACATCGCCGAGCAGCCCGGTTCGCCGGCGTCGACCCGCCTCTTGCGCAAGTGGATGTCGGACTACTCGGCCACGTGGGCCGAGGAAGGGCCGATCTTCCGCATCTGGGTCGAGGCCCTGGGCCGTGACCAGGAGCTCAGCGACGTCACCGTGCGAGCCATGGACGCCATCCGCAGCACCCTCGCCCGCTTCCTGGAGCCGCGCGGCTTCGGCGACACCGACATGGACGCCTTCCTCCTGCTCGCCCTCCTCGACCTCACGACCTACGGGCCGCAGTACACGCCGGGGTTCGAGCACTCGGCGGGTGTGGTGGTGACCGTGATCCGGCGCGGGTTCCTGGGCGTCGACGCTCGGTTCTCCAAAGAGATCAAGCCGTAGGGGATCGGGCGTACTGCTGGGGTTGCGCCAAAGGACAAAGACGCGCCCAGGGGCGTGGTGGCCGAAGGTCGTCGCGGGGTCTTCAGCCATTCCGGGGCCCGGATCCGACCATCGTCGGCCTTCCTAGGGCCCCAGAACGGATCGGCGGGCGGCACCGACGTGAGTCATGTGACCCTCGCCCCCGTGGTTGCGTCCTT
>JAOBWJ010000293.1 GCA_025463335.1 Acidimicrobiales bacterium | reverse complement strand
GGTCACGGACCTCCCCGACGATGGCGACGTCCGGTGCCATCCGCAGGAAGCCGGACACGAGCCGACGGAGGTCGACCGGCTCGCGGTCGGCCCGTTGAGGTCGGGTCTGCATGGAGGCCACGTTCGGAAGGGGAACGTCAGCTTCGAACACCTCCTCGGCCACCACCACGCGAAGCGACGGATCGAGCTCGGCCGCGCAACAGGAGAGCATCGTGGTCTTGCCCGAGCCCGGGGCCCCGGCGAACACGATCGACTGACGGGCGCGGACGGCGGCTCGCAGGAACTCGGCGGCGGGGCGGTCGAGCATGTCGCGGTCGACGAGGTCGCCGAGCGTGCGGAACGGGACGCCGGTGAACTTGCGGATGTTGACGAGCACGTGGCCGTCGCGGCCCACGTCACCGTGGACGATGTGAAGGCGAGACCCGTTGTCGAGCTGGGCGTCCTGCAGCCCTTCGGCCGGATCGAGCTTGCGATGCGAGCCGCTCGCGTCGTCGAGGATCTTGGTGAGGGTGCGCAGCACGTGGTCGTCGTCGTGGAAGACCTCGTCGTGATATCCGGACACGCCGCGGTGTCGCTTCACGAAGATGGCGTCGGGAGCGTTGATCATGATCTCCCACACGTCGTCGTCGGCCAGCAGCGGTTCGAGCGGCCCGTAGCCGGCGAGGTTGCGGTAGGCCCGGTCGGCAACCAGCTCGGCGTTCACGAGGTCGAAGGGCCGGAGTCCCCGGCGGTACTCGCTGCTCCACCCGGCGATGGCCTCCTCGACGAGCGATCGCAGCGCGTCCCGGCCCGTGGGGCTGTCGACGTCGAGCGAGTGGTCCTTGGCCCGAGCCTGGACGGCGAGCTCGATGTCGAGGAGCGGCGACGGCTCGCTTCGCGGGCTCACGCGCGCTCCTCGTCGTACCCGCCGCCCAGCGAGCCGGGCGTGACCAGTTCGGGCTCCTCGGCAGCCGGGGCAAGGGCCGGCCCGAGCCGGGTCAGCGTGGCCTCGAAGGCGCCGGCCAGCACGGCGGGAAGGGGGGCCGGGATCGACACCACGTCGCGCATGGCCTCCTCCACCCGGCGAGCCGGCAGGAACACGGGCGCGACGGTCCGGCCGCCGCCCATGGCGGGCCCGGCCAGGTCGGACAGAGCGGCGGTGAGCTCGGCCCGGGCGCTGGGCTGGCGGGGGGCCTGGTTCAGCACGGGAACGACGCGGCCGGCAGGCACGCCGACCCCGGCCAGGTCGGCCAGCACCCGCACCAGGGCGTGAACGCCCTTGGCGCCCGGGAGTCCGACGGCGAACACCACATCGGCCGAGCGCACCGCGGTCCGGGCCAGCAGGTTGCGCTCCTCGACGTCGGTCGAGCCGCCCTCATCTTCGCCCTCGACGTCGGCGGTGACGTCGCACACGACCACACCGAACCGACGGCGCAGCGAATCGAAGGCGGCTTCGAACGAGCGCGGGCGCAGGGTCGACCAGTATCGAGCCCGGCGGAGTCCGAGCAGGAGGTGGTAGCGGCGTTCGAGCACGTGGAAGGTGAGCGACAGGAGCTCCTCCTCGGTCGGGCGCCGCGAGCGATGGGCCTCGACCAGCTCCTGCACGCCGGGGACGACGTCGCGGACGTCGTGCAACATGGCCTGTTCGGCGTTGAGCGCGAAGTCGGCAAGCAGCACGTCGCCGTGGGTGCCGGCCGTGCCGAGGCCTTGGGCCAGGGCGACGGCCACCGTGGAGGCTCCGGTGCCGCCCGGTCCGCACACGGCGGCGACGGTGCCGAACGCCAGCGGCACCTCGAAGCCGAGACCCTCGTCGAGGGATGCCGCAGTGGCCCGCCCGACCATGGTGGCGTGGGTGGCCAACGCGTCGAGCAGGGCCTCGCGACTGACCGACGGTGGCAGGACGGCGGCCGCCCCGAGTGCGGCCCAGTCCCGACCGACCCGCCCGTCATCGACGATGAGCACGACGCATCCCGCCTCGCGGGCCGTCTCCACGAGGTCGCGGTCGACCGTCGAGAGGCTGCCGTCGAGCAGAGCTGCCGAGTAGGCCCGTCCGGCCGCCAGGCGGGCCCGTAACTCCTCGACCGAAACGCACTTCAGGAACTCGGCGGGGATGGCGGCCGACGTGGCCCACTGGGCCACCGACCGAAACCACTCGGCCCGCGGGCGAGCCAGGCCGAGGACGACGAAGCGGTCGTCGGCCATCAGCGAGCGATGCCCGTCGTGCGGGCCAACGTGATCTTCCCGGCCGCGGCCGCCCCGGCGATGGCCTCGAGATCCTGGGGTCGGACCGAGAGCACGACCGTGAGTTGGCCGCTGGTGCCGAGGTTGCGGTCGCCGGTGAGCACCTCGGCCACCGTGACCCCCTCGGCAACCGTCGCCGTCTTCGGCGCCCCGCCCTCGGTGTAGGTGACGATCACGTCGACCTGCTCACCCTTCAGGTCCTCACCATTCATGGCGTTGCCCGGCTCGACCGGCACCGAGATGCGGGCGTTGGTGCGACGTGACCGCTTGTTGACGACCAGGCTCTCCTGCAGGAGCTGACCCGGCTTGACGCGCACGGCGGCGACCTGGCCGACGAGGTTCTCGATGTGGCTGTAGGTCACCCGGTGCTGGGCGGCCGGCAGGTCGAGGGCGACGGTGGTCAGGTCAGCGGCGGCGAGCACCTCGCCCTCGGGGATGTCCTTGGCGGCCACCACATAGGTGATCGACGGGCCCTGCTGGCTCGACCCGTACGCGGCGAACAGGCCCACGGCGCTGGCCGCAACCAGCAATCCGCCGACCACAGCCCGACTGCCGGGAAGGGTGCGGCGGCGGCCGAGCGGCCGGGCCGATGCGCCCGGGCGAGAGCCGTTCCCCAGGGCCAGTGGCGTGAAGGTTGGGGCGCCACGATCGGCCATGGTCAGGAGTTCCGCACGGGACACAGCGATCCCTTTGCCCCAATTCCGAGCAGTCCGGGATGTATTCGAAGGGAACGAAACACCACAGGTGGCATCGACGGGTGTACCCTCGCCTCGTGGCCTCTGACGAGATCGTCTGGATGAGCACGCAGGAAGCGGCCCGGCGGCTCGGGATCACCACGCGGACGCTCTACCGCTTCGTCGACGAGGGCTCGCTGCCGGCCTACAAGATGGGCCGCGTGTTCCGGCTCAAGCAGTCCGACGTGGACGCGTTCATCGAGCAGTCCCGGATCACCCCGGGCACGCTCGAGCACCTCTACCCGGAGCGAAAGACCTCGCGGACGGCCGAGGCCGACACGTAACAGACGCCGCCGGGGTCGCCGTCGAGTCGCAGGGTGAGCACGTCCTCGCCGACCGCCCGCAGCTCACCGGCCAGCGTCTCCCCGCCGGCCGTCACCAGCGCCAGGCGTGGTCGCTCCGCCGTGACCCGGGCCAGGGCTTCGACCAGCAGCAGGTCGATGGCCGTCCGATCGCCGGTGGCCGGCGTGTGACGCACGCCCGGGTGGGGCCGGATCGTGGTCACCGCTCCGAGGGCCAGCCACACGTCGCCCGCCTCGGTCCCCACCACGCAGAAGTCGGTGGCGACGAGCCGCACCACGCCGTGGTGGGCACGACTCGACTCGGTGCGCACGGTGACGGCCGTGTTCCGTTCGGCCAGGTCGACCAGGGTGCCGGCCAGCCGGGCGCCCTCTTCGGCAGCCTGGCGCAGCATCCGCTCCCGCCCGCGCGACGCCCCGCGCTCCTCAGCCCGGGCATCGTCGAGGAGCCGCAGCAGCTCGTCCACCAGCCCAGGCTAGCCAACGGGGCTTCATTGCTTCTCATGCATTTTCATGCCACGATCGACGCATGGCGACGGTCGAGGTCCGGGACGGGCGCCCGGTCCTGGTCCGCACCGGCGGCCCGGAGCTTCGGCGGGAGGCCGCCCTCCTGACCATGGTGGCCGGTCCGGGCGTACCGGAGGTGCTCGTCCTCGACGATGACGGCACCCACGTGCGGCTGGTCACGTCCGTGGCGCCCGCTCTCCCACTGGCCCCCGGTCACCTCGCCGCGGTGCTCGCCGATGTGGCCCGCGTCCTGGCCCGCACCCACGCCGCCGGACTCGTCCACGGCTCGCTGTCCGAGAACCACGTCCTCGGCGCACCGGGCAACGTGCTCGTCGGAGGCTGGGAGGAGGCCGGCCCCGGCGACCCGGCCACCGACGTGGCTGAGCTCGGCCGGCTCCTCGCCCGGCACGCCGACGGGGACCGCACCCTGCTCTCCCTCGCCGCCCGAGCGACGGCGGCCGGCGCGCCGACCGCAGCATCGATGGCCGAGTCGCTCCAGGCCGGGGCCACGCCGAGTCCAGGACCGGCACGCCGGCTTCCCACCGTCGTGCTCGCCGGGCTGGCCACCGCCCTGGCCCTGGTCGCCTGCGGTCTGGTCCTGTCACCTCGCCGAGGCGAGACCGTCGACCCCGCGCTCGCCGCCGCCCCGGCGCGGTCCACGACCACCACAACGGTCAGCCGTGAAGCGACCACCACGGAAGCGACCACCACCACGTGGGCCGCCCACCGCCTGCGCGTCATGGGCAACATCGTCGAGCGCGACGGTGAGCGGTGGACGGTCGGCCGGCCCGGCGACGTGGTCGTGCTGGGTGACTGGGACTGCGACGGCGAGGTCACGCCGGCCGTCCTCCGCCCGACGACCGGGCAAGTGTGGTCGTTCGCCCGCTGGTCGGCGGCTGGTGCGCCGGAGGCCGGACGCACGCTGGGCACCATCCGCGGTGCGACGTCAGCTCGAGTGTCGTCGAACGGCCGGTGCGACCGCCTCGAGGTGCTGACCGCCGACGGTCAGTCGACGACGGTCGGCTGAGGCGGGCGCAGCCGCAGCGCCACCTCGTTGGCCAGCAAGCGGCCCCGGAGGGTCAGCACCAGCCGATCGCCCCGCCGCTCGACCAGACCCTGGAGCTCGTCGGCGTCGAGGGCGTCGGCCGGTACGCCCTCCCGCATCCGAAGCGCGAGCTGCAGGCCTTCGAGCACCCGCTCCTCGGCGTCGAGCTCCTCGCCCGCCGCCTCGACCGACTCGCCGGCGGCCACCAGCGAGAGCCATCGCTCCGGCGTGCGCACGTTCCAGAACCGGCGCCCCGCCCGATGGGAGTGGGCGGCGCAACCCACGCCGAGGTACTCACCCTGCGACCAGTAGAGGCGGTTGTGCCGGCACTCGTGGCCGGGGCGGGCCCAGTTGGACACCTCGTAGTTCGCCAGACCGGCACCGGTGAGGAGCGCCTCGGCCAGCTCGTACTTGTCGGCCTGGTCGTCGTCGTCGGGGAACCGGGCCGGGTCGTTGGCCAGCGGCGTGCCGGCTTCGACGGTGAGGCCATACGCGCTCACATGAGGCGGCCCGAGCGCGAGCGCCCCCTCGAGCGTGGTCCGCCAGTCGTCGACCGACTCCCCCACCGACCCGTAGATGAGGTCCATGTTCCAGGAGTCGAACCCGACAGCCTCGATGGCTGCGGCGGACCGCCGGACGTTCTCCGGATCGTGGGTCCGGCCGAGGGTGGCCAGGACGTGGGGCACCATCGACTGAACCCCGAGCGACACCCGGTTGACGCCCGCCGCTCGGTAGCCGGCCAGCTTGGCCTCGTCGAGGGTGTCGGGGTTGCACTCGATCGTGACCTCCGCCCCCGGCACGATCGCCACCTGGGACAGCACGGCGGCAAGCTGGTCGGGCGACAGCAGCGACGGCGTGCCCCCGCCGAGGAACACGCTGGTGGCGGCGGGCGCGTCCGACCGCCGGAGGTCGGCAACGAGGCCGGCGACGTACTCGTCGAGCAGGTGGCCGCGGTCGTCCCAGGTGGCGAAGGCGCAGTAGTCGCAGCGACGCGTGCAGAACGGGACGTGCAGGTAGACCCCGAACGACGAGGCGCTACTGGACGAGGCGGAGCCCGAGCTCATCGAGCTTCGACCGGGCCCCGTCGGGCACCGTGTCGAGCAGGCAGGCGATGGCCCGCAGGTCGTCGCGGCGGATCGTGAGCATCCGACCGTTGAAGTCACCCCGTTGGACCTGGATCATCCCGAGGTAGCGGGAGAGGAGCTCGGCCTCGGTGGTGCGGAGATCGGTGAGCCGGTGCAGGTCGATGGTCACCGGGTGCTCGTCGACCGACCGCGAGGAGATCGTGCCCTGCTCGAGATCGATGACAGCGTCGCCGTGGTCATCGTCGTCACGGGGCAGGAGCTGGTCGACCGGCACGCTGTAGAAGCGGGCCAGGCGCTGCAGGCGAGGCACCGAGATGGCCCGCTCACCACGCTCGTAGGCCCCCAGGACCGACGCCTTGAACTCCTGGTCGGAACCGGCCTCGACGTCCTGAAGGGAGAGACGCTTCTGCTTGCGGATGGCCCGCAGGCGTCCGCCAACCTTCACGGCGTAGGAAAGATCAGCGGCATCAGCCGTGTCCAGCTCGTGCTTCATGACCATTAGTCCGATTCTTCCCGGTTCGTCCGGCCCTTGCTGCCACGCTACGTGCTCAGGGCAGTAGTCGCAACGACCCAGCGTGCTCAACGAGGCCCAGCCGCAGCGCCGCCAGCAGGGCTCCGGCGGTGATGGCCGCCGTCTCGGCCCGCAGCACCTGGGCGCCCAGGCCCACCGCCGGGAGGCCGGTCCCGCGCTCCTCGTCGGTCCAGCCTCCTTCGGGCCCGACGAGGATCACCGGGCGCTCGAGCGACGGTGGCGCGCCGCCGGCCTCGGCCAGGCAGGCGCCCGGGAGGGCGGCGGCGGCAGCGAAGTCCACCACCTCGTCGATCACCGGCAGGTGGGCCCGTCGGCACTGCATGGCTGCCTCCTGCGCCACCTTGCGGAGGCGGGCGACGTGCCGGGCCGCCCGGTCACCGTCCCACCGGGCCACCGACCGCCCGGCGGCGAACGGCACGATGCGGTCGACGCCGAGCTCGGTCAGCTTCTGCACGGCGGTCTCCGGCTTCTCCCCCTTGGTGAGGGCGAACGCGACGGTGATCGGCGGGCTCGGCGCCGGCACGTGCTCGACGTCGCCCACCGGCCGGAGGTTGCCGCCGGCGACGAAGGCGCACGCCCGCCAGCCACCCCGACCGTCGGAGGCGGTGACCTCCTCTCCGTCGCGGAGCCGGAGCACGCGCTCGAGGTGATGGCGATCCTCGTCGTCGAGCGCGGGCGCCGCCACGTCGGCAACGAACACGTGCGCCGGCACTACTTGAAGGCGCCGCGGATCCGCGACATGAGGCCATGCTCGGGCGGGGCGACCTCTTCGCCCCGAGCTTCGGCCAGTTGGCGCAGCAGCGCCTCCTGAGCATCGTCGAGGTCGTCGGGCACGTCGACCACCACGTGCACCATCAGATCCCCCCGCCCGCGACCGTCGACGTGGGGGACGCCCTTGTGCCGCAACCGGAACACCCGGCCGGTCTGGGTCCCGCCGCCGATGGCGAGCTCCTCGTCGCCGTCGAGCGTCTCGTACCGAACGGTCGTGCCGAGAGTCGCCTGGGTGAACGCCAGGTGGAGCTCGTCGACCAGGTCGTAGCCGTCGCGCTCGAAGCGCTCGTGGGGCTTGACCCGCACGTGCACGTAGAGGTCGCCGGCCCCGCCGCCTCGCGGCCCGACCGAGCCCCGCCCGGTCAGCCGCAGCGTGGTGCCGTCGTCGACGCCGGAGGGCACATCGATGGTGTAGGTCCGCTCCTCGGTGACTCGACCCTCGCCCCGGCACGCGGCGCAGGGGTCGGGGACGATCTCGCCCACGCCGCCACAGCGCGTGCACGGCCCGGCCGTCACCATCTGGCCCAGGATCGACTGGCGCACCCGGCGGACCTGGCCGCTGCCCCCACACTCCCCGCACACGGTCGGCGCCGTCCCCGGCTTGGCCCCGGTGGCCTCGCACGTGGCGCAGGCCACGGGCAGACGGAGCGTGACGTCCTTGGCCACGCCGAAGACGGCCTCCTCGAAGGTGAGCTCGACGGCCAGCTCCATGTCGGCGCCCCGCGGCCGGCCCGACGGCCCTCGCTGGCGACCGCCACCGAACGGGCTGCCGCCACCGGCGCCGCCGAAGAACGCCTCGAAGATGTCACCCAGGCCGGCTCCGGCGAACGGGTCGAACCCGCCAGCGCCGGGCCCACCGGCCGCCCCCTCGGGCCCGAACGTGTCGTAGCGGCGGCGCCGCTCCGGATCCGAGAGCGTCTCGTAGGCGATGGCCACCTCCTTGAACCGCTCCTCGGCCACCGGGTCGGGGTTGGTGTCCGGGTGCAGCTCACGGGCCAGGCGCCGGTACGCCTTCTTGAGGTCGTCCTGGCTGGCTGAGCGCGCGACGCCGAGGAGCTCGTAGTAGTCGGTGGCCATCTATCCCTCGCTCAAGCGTCGGCCCAGGCGACGACTGACGATGGCCACCGCGGCCAGCGCCTGGGGGTAGTGCATCCGGGTCGGGCCGAGCACCCCGATGGTGCCGGCCGGCTCGCCCTCGATCGTGTAGGGCGCCACGATCACCGAGCACTCGGCCAGGGGTTCGAGGCCGTGCTCCGTGCCGATGGCGACCGAAAGGCCACGGTCCATCACGTCGCGCAGGAGGCCGACCACCACGTACTGCTGCTCGAGTGTGCCGAGCACCCGGCGGACGGTCTCCACCGCGTCGAAGGCCACGGCCATGCGCGAGGCTCCGCCGACGTACACGTGGTCGGGCTCGGTCTCGTGGCCGGCGGAGAGGGCGCGCACCGAGGTGGCGCACACGTCGTCGAGCAGCACGTCGCCCGATGCCGACACCTCGGGCAGGGCGGCGAGCGTGCCGCCGACCAGGCACTTCGAGAGATGGGCCGTGGCCGCCGCCAGCCGTTCGTCGCCGGTCTCGTCGGCCAGGTCGATGGTGGCCTTCTCGACCACGCCGTTGGACAGCACGGCGACCACCAGGCCGGTGCGAGCGCCGAGACCGACGAGCTGCACCGAGCGGATGGTTGCCTGCTCGTGCGGCGGTCCGACCACCACGGCGGCGTAGTCGGTGAGGTTGGAGAGGAGCTGGCTCGTCGAGAGCAGCATGTCCTCGAGGGCGCCGTGGGTGGACGCGAAGAACGACTTCACCTGCTGGCGGCGGGCGGCGTCGAGCTCGCCGGGACCGACCAGCGAGTCGACGAAGAAGCGGTAGCCCTTGTCGGTGGGCACTCGGCCGGCGCTGGTGTGGGGCTGGCTGAGGTAGCCCTCCTGCTCGAGGGCCACCATCTCGTTGCGGATGGTGGCGGGTGACACGGCGACGCCCTCGCGGCGCGCCACATGGCCCGAGCCGACCGGCTGCGCCGTCTCGATGTATCCCTCCACGACCGCTCGGAGGATGGTTGCGCGTCGTTCGTCGAGCATGGCTGGCACTCGATCGTACTGACTGCCATCCCCCACGGGCGGGTCATCGTCGCAGGTCCCGCCGTCACCTAGGGTCCGGCGCCATGAGTAAGCGCAGCGAGCGAATCATCAGCACAGGTCTTGGCGAGGCGCTCTGCGCCGAGCCGCTCACTGGTGCTCCTGGCCGCGTCGCCGGCCGATCTGGTCGTACGACTCCGGCGGTGCACCAGTGAGTGATCAGGACGCCGTCAACCTCGCGCTGCTGGCCTTTCGGGTGGCGATCGGCATCGTCTTCCTCGCCCACGGCATCAACCACATCTTCCGGGGCGGCAAGATCGCCGGTACCGGGCGCTGGTTCGAGAGCCTCGGTATGCGGCCGGGCGTCGTGCACGCGTGGATGGCCAGCCTGGTCGAGGTCGGCGCCGGCATCCTGCTCGTCCTCGGGCTCGGCATGCCCCTCGCCGGCGCCGGGGTCATGGGCACCATGCTCGTGGCCTGGATCACCAACCACCGGAAGAACGGCTTCTTCATCTTCCGCCCGGGTGAGGGCTACGAGTACGTGATGACGCTCACCTTCTGCGGGCTCGCCCTCGGCACCGTCGGCGGCGGCGAATGGGGCCTCGACCACGCCATCTTCGAGAACGACCTCGTCGGCGTCACCGGCCTGTTCGTGACACTCATCGGCGGCGTCGGCGGCGCCCTCCTGCTGCTCGCAGCCTTCTGGCGGCCCGAGAAGAAGTAGAAGCCGTAGCGAACAGCGGCATTCGGCCCTTGCCAGGAGACCGAGCCGGCACCAAGGGAAGCCGGCCGCACCACTGGGCAGCGCGGGAGTCGGCGGGCCGGATGCCGCTGTTCCGAAGGCCGCCGAAGGCGTCCGAGCCTTTGCCCTTGGTCGTCCAGGCGAGGATCTACTCGGTGACAGGACCCGACGACCGGGCCAACCTCAGTCGTCGAGGCGGAGGGCGCTGATGAACGCCTCCTGCGGCACCTCGACCCGCCCGATGTTCTTCATCCGCTTCTTGCCTTCCTTCTGCTTCTCGAGCAGCTTGCGCTTGCGCGTGATGTCGCCGCCGTAGCACTTGGCGAGCACGTCCTTGCGCTTGGCCTTCACCGTTTCGCGGGCGACGATGCGCCCGCCGACGGCCGCCTGGATGGGCACGTCGAACATCTGGCGCGGGATCAGGGTCCGTAGCTTCTCGGCCATGCGCCGGCCGTAGTCGGCCGCCTTGTCGCGGTGCACGATGGTGGAGAAGGCGTCGACCGGGATGGCGTTGAGCAGCACGTCGACCTTCACCAGGTTCGAGCGTTCGTAGCCGGCCTGGTCGTAGTCGAGGCTGGCGTAACCCTTGGTGCGGCTCTTCAGCTGGTCGAAGAAGTCGACCACGATCTCGGCCAGGGGGATCCGGTAGACGAGCTCGAGCCGCTCGGGGCTGAGGTACTCCATCTTCTCCATGTCGCCGCGCCGCTCCTGGCACAGCTCCATGAGCGTGCCGGTGTACTCGCTCGGGGTCAGGATCGTGATGCGGAGGTACGGCTCCTCGACGAACTCGACTTCGGTGGGCGGCGGCATGGCGGCCGGGTTGTCGACCAGCTTCACGTCGCCGTTGGTGCTCTGCACCCGGTACTCCACGGACGGGGCGGTGGCGATGAGGCTCAGGTTGAACTCCCGCTCCAGCCGCTC
>JAOBWJ010000292.1 GCA_025463335.1 Acidimicrobiales bacterium | reverse complement strand
AAGCCCGTAACGCCCTGAACCAGGGCGTGCGCGACGGCCTGTGGGACGGCGTGCGCCGGTTCAACGACGACGACTCGGCCGGGGTGCTGGTGCTCACCGGCGCCGGGGACAAGGCCTTCTGCGCCGGCGGCGACCTCAAGGAGATGGCCGACGTGGCGCTCGAGGTGCCGCCACCCGATTTCGTCCCGATCTTCGGCCGCAACGTCGAGGTCCCCAAGCCCACCATCGCGGCGGTGAACGGGGTGGCCTTCGCCGGCGGCTTCCTGCTGGCCCAGTCGTGCGACCTGTGCGTGGCTGCCGACCACGCCCGGTTCGGGATCACCGAGGCCAAGGTCGGCCGGGGTGCCCCCTGGGCGGCGCCACTGCCCTGGCTCATCCCGCCCCGGGTGGCCATGGAGCTGTTGCTCACCGCCGCCCCCATCGACGCCGAGCGGGCCCACCGGATCGGCCTGGTCAACCAGGTCGTGCCCGCGGCCGAGCTGCGTGACGCCACCCAGCGGCTGGCCACCACCATCCTCGCCAACGCCCCGCTGTCGGTCCGGGCGTCGAAGCAGACGGTGGCCCTGGCCATGCGGTCGATCCCATGGGACGAGGCCGACCGCATCTGGGAACCGGTGTACCGCAGCGCCGATGCCCAGGAGGGCCCGGCCGCCTTCCGCGAGGGTCGGGCACCGAAGTGGCAGGGCCGGTGAACGTCGGCTCGCTGTGCGACGACCTGCTGGCCGAGCGCGCCGACCTGGTCGAGCTGCTCGCCCCGCTGAACGAGGGCCGGTGGCACACGCCGACGCCCGCGCCGGGGTGGTCGGTCCTCGATCAGGTGACGCACCTGGCGTGGTTCGACGACGCCGCTCGCCAGGCGATGCTCGAGCCCGAGCTCTTCCTCCCCACCCGTGTCGCGGCCCTGGCCGACGTCGACGGCTACGTCGACCGGGTGACCCAGGCCAACCGCCACCTCGCCGGTGGCCAGGTGGTGGCGTGGCTGGAGCGGGCCGGCGAGCAACTCGTCGAGGCAGCCAGACCCGTGGACGGCAAGGCGCGGGTGCCCTGGTACGGGCCGGACATGAGCCTGGCGTCGATGATCACGTCGCGGATCATGGAGACCTGGGCCCACGGCCAGGACGTGGTGGACGCCCTCGGCGTGACCCGGCAACCCACCGACCGCCTGCGGCACGTGGCCTTCCTCGGCGCCCGGGCCCTGCCCAACAGCTACGTGGCCCAAGGCCGGCCCGTGCCCGAACAGCCGGTGCGGGTCGAGCTGGTCGGCCCGCGGGGCGACACGTGGACGTTCGGAGCCGATGATGCGGTCGACGTGGTGCGGGGCCCGGCGCTCGACTTCTGCCTGGTCACCACCCAGCGCCGCCACGTCACCGACAGCGCCCTGGTGGCCGAGGGCCCGGTCGCCACCGAGTGGCTCGGCATCGCGCAGGCCTTCGCCGGTCCGCCCGGCGCCGGACGGGAGCCAGGGCAGTTCTCGTGAACCGCGCGGTCCGCATCGCCAACGTGTCCGGCTTCTACGGCGATCGTCTTGCCGCCGCCCGGGAGATGCTCGACGGACCCGATCCGATCGACGTGCTCACCGGCGACTACCTGGCCGAGCTGACGATGCTCATCCTCTGGAAGGCCCGGCGGAAGGACCCGACGACCGGCTACGCCACCACCTTCGTGCGGCAGATGGAGCAGGTGATGGGCACGGCCCTGTCTCGCGGCATCCGGGTGGTCACCAACGCCGGCGGGCTCAACCCTCACGGCCTGGCCGAGCAGCTGCACGAGGTCGCCGGCCGACTGGGGCTCTCGCCCCGCATCGCCGTGGTCGAGGGCGACGACCTGCTCGGCCGGCTGGCCGGCGAGGATCTGACCCACCTCGACACCGGGCAGAAGTTGGCCGAGGCCGGGGTCGAACCGGTGACGGCGAACGCCTACCTCGGCGGCTGGGGCATCGCCGCCGCCCTGGCGGCCGACGCCGACATCGTCGTCACGCCGCGGGTCACCGACGCCGCCCTCGTCGTGGGCCCGGCAGCGTGGTGGCACGGATGGGGCCGCCAGGATTGGGACCGCCTGGCCGGAGCGGTGGTGGCCGGGCACGTCATCGAATGCGGCCCCCAGGCCACGGGCGGCAACTACTCGTTCGCGGTGACCGAGCTGCCCGACGCCCGCTACCCGGGCTTCCCCATCGCCGAGGTGGCCGACGACGGCTCGTCGGTGATCACCAAGCAGCCCGGCACCGGTGGCGCGGTGACGGTGGGGACGGTCACCGCGCAGCTGCTCTACGAGATCGCCGAGCCGGCCTACGCCAACCCCGACGTGGTGGCCCGGTTCGACACCATCGACATCGCCCAGGAGGACCCCGATCGGGTGCGCCTCTCGGGCATCCGGGGCGAGCCGCCGTCGGGCCGCATCAAGGTCGCCCTCAACTACCCGGGCGGTTGGCGCAACACCATGACCCTCGGCATCACCGGGCTCGACATCGAGGCCAAGGCCGAGCGGGCGCTGGCCATGCTGGCCGGCATCCTGGGCGGCTGGGACCAGTTCGCCGCCCACGACGTGACCCTCGTGCGCACCGACGAGCGGGCCATCGCCCACCTCCGCATCACGGTGAAGGACCCCGATCCCGACAAGGTGGGTCGCCGG
>JAOBWJ010000236.1 GCA_025463335.1 Acidimicrobiales bacterium | reverse complement strand
GCGCGAAGAGGTGCTCGGCCGCCCGCCGCAGCTTCTCTCTCGTCTCGGTGGCGTCCCGGGCCATAGCGCCCGGAGCCTAGGGCGAGGACTCAGCCGAGTACGCCGGACTCCCTGAGGGCGGCGATCTTGGCGGCGTCGTAGCCGAGGACGTCCTGCAACACCTCGTCGTTGTGCTGGCCCACCGTCGGTGCCTTGCGGATCTCCGGCAGCTCGGCGCCACCCACCGCCTTGATCGGCGAGGGCATCTGCTCGGCGCCGAGCTGCTCCTTCGGGATCCAGTTCATGCGGGCCTTGAACTGCGGGTCGTCGCCCACGTTCTGCGACGTGTTGACCGGGGCGATGGGGGTGTTGTGCTCGTTGCCGAAGGCGATCCACTCGTCGGAGGTCTTCGACAGGAAGATCTCGCGCAGCTGGTCCTGGAGCTCGGTGTTGCCCCGGGCATGGTCGGCGAACTTCGAGCCCGGCCACTTGTCGAACAGCTCGGTGCGCTCCACGCCCTCGCAGAAGTTCTTCCAGAACGCCTGTTCTGAGGCCATGAAGAGGACGAACTTGCCGCCCTTGGCCTCGTAGATCTGGTAGCGGACGCCTTCGCGCATGCCGGCGGTCCCGGCGGGCCGGCGTTCGTAGTTGTCGCTCTTGTTGCCGGTGACCTCGGACTGCGGCCGCTCGTAGGCCTTGTGCGACTCGATGCGGTACCAGTCGAAGGCGGCGGCGGCATCGCTCTGGGCGATCTCGAGAAACGCCCCCTCGCCGGAGTTCTTGGCCTGGATGATGCCGGCGGCCACGGCCAGGGCGCCGTAGAGCGGCCCGGCGTTGATGCCGATCGAGACGTGCTCGGGGATGATCCAGTGGCCGTCGTCGCGCCGCTCGGGCACGACCACGCCCGACCACGTGTCGTAGGCGATGCCGTGGCTCGGCATGTCCTTGTAGGGACCGGTCATGCCGTAGCCCGAGATCGAGACGAAGGTGATCGCCGGGTTGACCTTCTTGAGGTCCTCGTAGCCCAGCCCCATGCGGGCCAGGGCTCCGGGACGCATGGCCTCGACCACGGCGTCGGCACCCTTGGCCAGCTCGCGGAAGACTTCCTTGGCGCCGTCGTCCTTGAGGTTGAGGACCAGGCTGCGCTTGCCCCGATTGGCGTGGAGGAAGAGAAGCGAGACGTCCTCGACGATCGGCCAGGTCATCTCCCGGCCGTAGTCGCCGCCGGGCGGCTCGACCTTGATCACGTCGGCCCCAAGCTCGGCGAGGGCAGTGGTCAGAGCGGCCGGGCCCAGCATCGAGACCTCGAGGATGCGGACACCGGCGAGCGGAGCAACCGTGGTCATGGCGCCTTTCTAGTCGCTTCCTGACGGGGCGTCAGGCCCCGGGCTCAGGCGTCGAGGGCGGGAAGGATGCCGGCCATGGCCACGTCCTCGGCGTCCGGCACCGACTCGACGATCCCCTGGGTGACCACGGTGGCGGCTGACGCGACGACGGCCAGCGTGCCGTACACGGCGCCAAATCCGCCGGCGGCCCGGGCGGCGATCGAGAGGCTCACACCGGCGGCCGACCCGAGCGCCGAGAACATCCGCATCACCGCCATGCCGATGCCGGTCATGCCGGCATGGAGGGCGCCGGCCGCGGCGGCTGCGAACGAGGGACGGTTGAGCCCCATGGCGGCACCGTGCAGCGTGAAGCCGGTGAGCGAGAGCAGGAGGACCTCGGCCTCGTTGCCCACGAAGCTGATCCCAAGCGCGACGATCATCAGCAGGCAGCCCACCACCGACGTCCGGCGCTCGCCCCAGCTCACGGTCAACCGGCCACCGATCGGGGCCATGATCGCCATGCCGAGCGGCATCGGGATGAGGTAGTACGCCACCTGTCCGACGTTCATGTCGAACGTGGCGTGCAGGACCAGTGGGGCGATGAAGAAGGCGCCGATGCTCGGGATCTGGATGAGCGAGTCGCCGAGCACGGGGGCCACGAACGCCCGGCCCCGGGCCAGGGCGAGAGGAACGAGCGGATCCTCGACGCGGCGCTCCACCCGCACGAACGCCCAGATCGCCAGTGGGCAGAGCAGCACGGCCGCGACCACGCCGGGCGAGGTGGCCCCCCACGACGCCGACCGGTCGAGCGCGAACACGGCCGACCCGCTGCCGAGCACGAGCAGCAGGCCACCGAGCACGTCGAAGCGGACGGAGGGCACCCTCGGCGTCTCGGGCAGCGCGCTGAGGGCGAGCGGCAAGGTGACGAGCGCGAGCAGGGCCTGCATGGCGAACAGCCCGCGCCACGACAGGGCATCGATGAGCGGGCCGCCGGCAAGCAGACCGAACACCGGCGACGCGGCCCCGACGAAGGCCCAGGCACCGAGCGCCTTGGGTCGTTCGGTCGGGCCGTGGGTGGCCAGCAGCAGGGCGAGGGCCGTGGGCCCGGTGGCAACGCCGGCCGCCTGGCTCATCGTGCGCAGAACGATGAGCGAGCCCAGGTCCGGCGCCGCCGCCGTCAGGGCCGCGAGCACGCCCGAGAGGGTGAAGCCGACGAGGAACACGCGGCGGTGGCCGCGCAGGTCACCGAGCTTGCCGAACAGCGGCACCAGCACGGCACTGGCGATCATGGGCGCCGTGAGCACCCAGCCCACGGAGGACTCGCCCACGCCGAACTCCTCGGCGATGTCGGGCAGGGCGGCCACGAGGATGACCGACGTGAAGGAGGCGACCAGGATCCCCAGGAGGGTCGCCCACAGAACCCGCCGTTGCCGCCCCTCACCCCCCATGAGCGGCCGACTGTAGAACGCGTTCCTTCTTTCACGCCGGGTCGGTACTGTGATTGGTGCCTGGTCCGCCGGGCCTCGGAGCACCGGCTCCCTCTCGATCCACTCGACAGGGAGCGAGAAGTGGGATCACCGAAGAAGACCGCTATCGGTTGTACCAGCGCCTGGAAGCGGTGCTGGGACCGCAGGAGGCGAACGTGCTGATGGAGCACCTCCCGCCCGTCGGGTGGGCCGATGTGGCGACCAAGCGCGACCTCGAGCACTTCGCTGACCAACTCCGCCTTGAGTTAGCGCGGACCGAGAACAAACTCCTCTACGCGATCCTCGCCAGCAACACGGCGCTGCTGATCGGCGCGTTCACCGCCGCCCGGCTCCTCTAGTTGTTCCATGTTGGGACAGTCCCTGCGACCGGTTACGCGCGATCAGTAGTCCGGCCGCAAGACCGAGGACCCCGACGACGGCCATGCCAACTCCGCCACCGAGGATGAGCCCGGCCACGACACCGATGAGGGCGCCAGCCAACGCCAACTTCAGCGTGGCCCATGTCACGAAGCGCAACATCGAGTCGCTCACTCGACGATGGCGTCGAGCTCGACCTCGATGAGCCAGCGGTCGTCGAGCAGGGCGGCGACGTAGAGCATCGTCGAGGCCGGGCGGATGTCGGCGAAGCGCTCGCCGTGGGCCTGCATGGCCGCTTCCTCGACCGACTTGTCGGCCATGAAGATGCGGGTCCGCACCACGTGCTCCGGGCCGCCGCCGGCCTCGGCCAGGGCGGCGAGGGCGATCTCCCAGACGCGCCGGGCCTGGGCCAGCGGATCGGGATCGACGGTGCCGTCGGGCCAGACCGGCGCGGTGCCGGCCACGAACACGTGGCTGCCCGACCGCACGGCCCGGCTGAACCCGATGGTGGGCTCGAAGGGCGAGCCCGAGGAGATGTTGGTCCGGCTCAAGACAGGCGCTCGATGACGGTGGCGATGCCGAGGGAGCCGCCCTGGCACATGGTCACCAGCGCCAGCTGGCCGTCGGTCCGCTCGAGCTCGTGCAGCGCGGTGGTGATGAGGCGGGCGCCGGTGGACCCGACCGGGTGGCCGAGGGCGATGGCGCCGCCGTTCACGTTGGCCTTGTCCCGCGGGATCTCGTGCACCGTGGCCCACGACAGGAAGACGGCGGCGAACGCCTCGTTGCACTCGAACACGTCGAAGTCACTGATCGAGTACTTGGTCTGGTCGAGCATCTTCTGGGTGGCGTGCACCGGGCCGTCGAGCCCGTAGTACGGGTCGGTGCCGACCATGGTGTGGTACGTGATCCGGGCCCGGGGGCGGATGCCGCGCGCACGGGCCACCTCCTCGTCCATCCAGAGGACCGCGGCGGCACCGTCGGAGATCTGCGACGAGGTGCCGGCCGTGTGCTTGGCCCCTTCCATCACCGGCTTCAGGTTGGCGAGGGACTCCATCGTCGTCTCCCGCAGCCCCTGGTCCTTGTCGACGGTGAGGGTCTCGCCGGTGAGGTTGCCCTCCTTGTCACGTTGGGCCGCCTCGACCGGCAGGACCTCGCGCTCGTAACGGCCTTCGGCCCACGCCTTGGCCGCCCGTTCCTGGGAGGTCACGCCGACCTCGTCGAGGTCCTCCTTGGAGAAGCCCCGCAGCTCGGCGATGCGCTCGGCCATCTCGAACTGGGTCTTGGCCTCGTCGGTCCAGGGCCAGCGCTCATCCTTGTAGTAGCCGCCGAGGCCCCGGGCCTGGGCCGCGGTGCCCAGGGGGATCTGGCTCATCTGCTCGACGCCGCAGGCGATGCCGATCTGGGCGCCACCGGTGGCGATGAGCCCGGCCATGAAGTTGTTGGCCTGCTGGGCCGAGCCGCACTGGCAGTCGATGGTGGTGGCCGCCGCCGTGTAGTCGACGCCCCGGCTGAGCCAGGCGTTCCGGGTCACGTTCGACGCCTGCTGGCCGGCCTGGGTGACGCACCCACCGATGAGCTGGTCGACGTCCGCGGGTGCCACGCCGGCCCGCTCGAGCACCCCGAACTGGGCCTCGGCGAGGAGGTACGGCGCGGTGACGGCGGACAGCCAGCCGTTGCGCCTCCCGATGGGTGTGCGTGCCGCTTCGACGATGACCGGGTTCCCCATGCGACTGTTCTACCGTCCCGTCGCAACCAGGAGCCAAGCGTTGCACTATGCACCGGTTGCTGTTCCACAATGCAACGTCGTACGGTGCCGTCAGACAAAGGAGCCATCCATGTTCGACCTGAAGATCACCGGGGGGACCATCGTCGACGGCACGGGCGCCGAGCGCTTCGTGGGCGACGTGGGGATCAAGGACGGCGTGATCGTGGCCGTCGGTCCGCACGTCGACGGAGACGCGACCGAGACCATCGACGCCACCGGCAAGCTCGTGACCCCCGGCTTCGTCGACATCCACACCCATTACGACGGCCAGGCGACGTGGGACGAGCTGCTCGAGCCGTCCAGCCAGCACGGCGTGACCACCATCGTCACCGGCAACTGCGGCGTGGGCTTCGCGCCCGTGCGTCCCGGGAGCGAGGACTGGCTCATCGCCCTCATGGAGGGTGTCGAGGACATCCCCGGCACCGCCCTGCACGAAGGCATGACCTGGGGCTGGGAGAGCTTCCCCGACTACCTCGACGTGCTCGACGGTGGGAAGTGGTCGATCGACATCGGCACCCAGGTGGCCCACGGCGCCATCCGCGCCTACGTGATGGGCGAGCGCGGCGCCAAGAACCAGCCGGCCACGCCCGAGGACATCGCGGCGATGGCGACCTTGGTGCAGGAGGCGGTCGAGGCGGGCGCCCTCGGCTTCTCGACGTCCCGAGTGCTCAGCCACCGGGCCATGGACGGCGAGCCGGTGCCCGGCACGTTCGCCGCCGAGGACGAGCTGTTCGGCCTGGGCCGAGCGGTGAAGGCCGGCGGGGGCGCGGTGTTCGAACTGGCCCCGGCCGGTGCCGACGGCCAGGACGCCCTTGCCGGCCGCGTCGAGGTCGACTGGATGTCCCGGCTCAGCAAGGAGCTCGACCTGCCGGTCAGCTTCGCCCTGCTGGAGGTGCGCTCGCAGCCCGAGCTCTGGCGCGAGCTGATGGACGAGTCGATCAAGGCCAACGAGGCCGGCGCCCGGCTGGTGCCTCAGATCGCGGTGCGCCCGTTCGGCATGCTCATCGGCTTCGGCAGCAACCATCCGTTCGCCAAGCGCCCGACGTTCAAGGCCCTGGCCGACTCGCTGCCCTACGCAGAATTGATCGAGCGGCTCCGGGAGCCGGAGGTCCGCGAGGCCATCCTCACCGAGGCCGACCTGCCGCCCGACCCCACCCGGCAGTTCGACTCCCTTCCGGGCTCGCTGGCCCAGATGGCGTCGACGCTGTACTTCCTGGGCGACATCCCCGACTACGAGCCCTCGCCCGACCAGACGCTGGCGGCTCGAGCCGAGGCTGCCGGGGTCGACCC
>JAOBWJ010000212.1 GCA_025463335.1 Acidimicrobiales bacterium | reverse complement strand
CGCCACCACCAGGGCGAACCGCAGCGGCACCGGGAGCGCCAAGCGAGCCCCCGCACAGATCGCCCCACACAGGACAAACACTGCGAAATCAGACACGGCACCGTCGCTCCCCACAGATGTTCATGGGGGAAGTGACCCGTGCGAAGGGAATCCTACGGGCAGGCTGTCACGGTGACCAAGGCCCGTAAGACCCGTCGTTCGGCGCGCGACTACCTCCGCGCCTGGTTCCGCGACGCCACGTTCAAGCAGTGGCTGCGGCGGGCGGTGTTGGGGTTCGTGGGTGGCCTGGTCCTCGTCCTGTCGCTCGTGCTGTACGCGTATTCCTCGGTCGCCTTGCCGGTCGAGCCCGAGCAGGCCCGGACCACGATCATCCGGGACGCCGACGGCACCCAGCTGGCCGAGCTGTACAAGGATCAGAACCGTGTCGCCGTCCCCCTCGACAAGGTGGCCGACGTGATGGAGAAGGCAGTGGTGTCGGCCGAGGACCGCCACTTCTACGAGCACTCGGGCGTCGACCCGATCGGCATCACTCGGGCGCTCCTCAACGACGTGCGGGGCGGAAACGTCCAGGGCGGCTCCACCATCACCCAGCAACTGGTCAAGAACACCTACCTCACGCACGAGCGGTCGCTGTCCCGGAAGGCCAAGGAGGCCATCCTCGCCGTCAAGGTGGAGCAACAGCTCGGCAAGCGCCAGATCCTCGAGCGCTACCTCAACACGATCTACTTCGGGCGGGGCGCCTATGGCGTCGAGAAGGCGGCCAACAACTACTTCGGCAAGCCGGCGGCCGACCTCCAGCTGCCCGAGGCCGCCCTCCTCGCCGGCCTCATCCGTGCTCCCGAGTCGGCCGACCCCAAGCTGCACCCTGAGGTCGCGCGCAACCGTCGGGCCCTCGTGCTCAACGCCATGGTTCGCGACAAGGTCATCGACCAGGCCCAGGCCGACGAGGCCAAGGCCGCTCCCCTCCCGACAACCGACCGGCCCGACCCGCTGCAGAAGCTGACGGGTCCCAACGCCTACTTCATCGCCATGGTTCGACAGTGGGCCGTACAGGAGTTCGGCGAGCGCATCGCCTTCGGTGGCGGCCTCCAGATCGAGACGACCCTCGACCCGGCCATGCAGGCCGACGCCGACAAGGCCGTGACGTCGACCCTGAACCGTCCCGACGACCCGGCCGCCGCCCTCGTGTCGATGACCGACGAGGGCGCGGTCGTGGCCATGATCGGCGGCCGAGACTTCCAGGCGTCGCAGGTCAACCTGGCCACCAACAGTGTCCGACCCCAGGCCGGCTCGACGTTCAAGCCGTTCGTGCTGGCCGCCGCCCTGCAGAACGACGTCCCCGTCACCCAGCGCTACTCAGGGCCGGCCAAGAAGTTCATCGACTTCCCCGACAACCCGCCCTACGAGGTCGACAACTACGGCGGCGAGTCGTTCGGCAGCATCGACCTCACCACGGCTACGGCCCATTCCGTCAACACCGTCTATGCCCAACTGGCGGCCGACATCGGCCTCGACAAGGTGGCCGAAGCGGCACACGAGCTCGGCGTCACCTCCGACGTCCCGATGGTGCCATCGATGTCGCTGGGGTCCGCCAACGTGTCGCCCTACGAGATGATCCGCGCCTACATGACCTTCGCCAACCGGGGGAAGCGCGTCGAGCCCTTCTACGTGCGGCAGGTCAAGGACGCCGATGGCAACGTGATCTACGACGCCCACCGGAACAGCAAGAACGTCTATGACCGCAAGTACGCCGACGTGGTCAACAACGTCCTGACCCAGACGATCAAGCGGGGCACCGGCACGGCCGCCGACATCGGCAAGCCGGCGGCGGGCAAGACGGGGACCACGACGAACAACACCGACGCCTGGTTCGTGGGCTACACGCCCAAGCTCGGGACGGCGGTGTGGATGGGGTATCCCGGAACGACCGGGAAGCCGATGGACAACGTCCACGGACGGGCCGTCACCGGGGGCACGTTCCCGGCCCAGATCTGGCAGCGCTACATGAAGGCGGCCACCCAGGGCATGGACACCGGCACCTTCACGCCACCGGACAAGGCGCTGCTCAACGCCCCGTCGAAGGGCTCGAGTGACTCGACGACCACCTCGAGCACCGAGATCACGACGACCACCCTGCCGGACTCGTCGACGACGACATCGACCATCCCGACCAACGAGAGCACCACGACCACGTCCACGCCCGGGGACCCATCGACGACGCTGCCCCCGGGGACCACGACCACAGCGCCGCGCGTCGGGGCGGCTCAGACAGCCGGGTCCCCCACCTCCTTGCCCTAGCGGCAGGTCGGCCAAGATGGTGGCCTCGGAACCCGGAGGGCGACGACGGCGTTTGTCCGGCATGCGTCGCGTCGTGATCCCGCTCCTCGGTGCCGCAACCGCGGCCGCGGTGCTCGGTGTGCTGCTCGGCCAGGGTGATCCGTCCCGCCCGACGCCGAGAGCCAGCGAGCGGGGCTGGACGCCGCACCTGGTCCCCGCCCCGATGAGTTGACGCCTCCGGCCACTGAGTCGACGCCGCCGGCGACGTTCGGATCGGACAGCCTCGGCTCCGGCGGCATGCAGCTCCTGCCGCCGGCCACCGCGCCGGCACGCGTCTACCCGCTGTAGGCGGCGAGGGTCCGTAGCGCGTCGGTCAAGCGGGCCCGGAGGACGGGATCGGTGATCCGGCCGTCGCCACCAGGAGCACCCGGACCACTCAGCGGCGTCCAAGCCTGAGCCGGGCCTGCTGCTTCCCGGTCACGATGCGACCCGGACGTCGTGCACGTGGTGGACGGGGTCGTGGATGAGGTACCGGGAGAAGGTGTCGATCGAGAAGTGGGCGCCGTCGCTGCGGCTCCCGGTGCGGTCCCACTGCTCGTCGGTGACGGCGTCGAAGCCATCGGCCAGCACCCCGGCCGCTTGCGCCAGCTCTTCGGCGACCCGAACCGGGTCCTGGGCGGCGTAACCGTCGTCGATGGCAGTGGCGTCCTGGTCCCAGTTCGGGAACGTCGGCCCGTCCTCGGTCAGCATCAGCGCCAGGCGACGCTCGAAGGTCCGGAACACGTCGCGCACGTGGCACGCGTACTCCAGGGCTGACCACTGGTCGTCGCTGGGCCGGCGACGCACCTCCGCCGCCGGCCGGGCGAGGATGCGCTGCCACTCGGCGGCGTTCTCCCGGACCAGTCCGGCCACACCGGTCCGAGGGAAGGTGGAGGCGTCGAAGCCGCACTCGGGGCACGGCCGTTCGAGCACCCAAGTCCAGTCCTGCGTGTCCGGGATGATCGGCATCACCGGAACCTACGGTGCCGCCACCTGCCCATCCCCAAGGGACGACGACATGGCGGACATGCACCGGTCGATGGCAGTTCCGCGATCAGACCGTGACCAGCTCGCGGATGGCGTCGAGCTTCGCCGGCCCGATCCCGCGCACGTCGAGCAGCTCGTCGACCGACCCGAACCTGCCCCGCTTGGCCCGCTCGTCGAGGATGGCCTTCGCCGTGGCCGGCCCCACGCCCGGGAGGGTCTCGAGCTGCTCCAACGTCGCCGTGTTGAGGTCGAGCGGGCCCGTCGGCGTCGCCGTTCCGCCACTGCTGGTCGCCCCAGCCGGCGCCGCCTCCCCCTGCCGCGGTACGTACACCTGCGAGCCGTCGGCCACCGGCGCCGCCAGGTTGAGCCGATCGAGGTCGGCATCGGGCGCCGGGCCACCGGCGGCGTCGAGCAGGTCCTTCACGCGAGCCCCCACCGGCAGCGTGTAGACGCCGGGCGCCCGCACCGCACCGGCCGCGTGGGCGAGGACGCTCGACGGTGCCGACGTGGAAGTGGTGGCCACCGAGCCGGCACCACCGGCCCGGGCCATCGACGCCTCGGCCGGCGGCCCGGGCGGTTGCCGCAGGACGAACCAGGCCAGCAAGGCGGTCACCAGCACGCCCACCGCTCCGAGGGCCAGTTGGGCGGGCGTCGGGCCGGCACCGCCGGCGGCAATCAGCTCGAGGCGATCGCGCCAGGTCGGCACGACGGGGGGCGGCACGGGGTCGGGCACGGAGGCTCCCAGGGCGGAGATCGTCGACGCCGGGGAAGCGGTCCCCTCAGGCTAGGAGTCCGGGGCGGTGCGGGCCACCCATTCGGCCTCGATCTCGAACGGGATGTGCCGGTAGGCGTCCCAATGCGGGTGTCCCCGCAGCCGCCAACTCAGGTAGGCGCCGAGATAGCGACGGAGGAACCCGAACGGCCCGTACCGCCGCCACTGCGCGACGTGCACGGCCTCATGACGGGCCAGGCGCTCGTCGCCAGCCCACGCGGACCGAACCGACACCACCGGTCCGATCGTGATGGCCGCGGCACCGGGCGGCACGGGGCCACCGATCAGCCGCCAGTGATCTCGCTGACGCTCGAGTTTCAGAACAGTTGGGCGGTCAACCGCTTGCGCCAGGAGGCGGTCCGCGGATCGTCCGGGCCCAGCAGCTCGAGTAGATCGACGAAGCGCTGGCGGGCCTCCTCGTCGTCCTTCACCTGCGGCAACAGGGTCTCCAGCTGGGCATCGGTGTCGTCGTCGCTCGTGGGCACGCCCACCCGGGCCAGCGCCGCGACCCGACGGGTCTCCGCCGACTCCGGGATGCGGGCCAGCAGAGCGAGGGCCTCGTCGGGCCTGCCCTCGACCACGAGGTGCTCGCCGAGGCCGACGATGGCGTCCTCGTTGTCGGGCTCGATCTCGAGCGCCTTGCGCAGGGACTCCTCGTCGCCGAGCTCAACCAGCCGCTCGACCTCGGTCGGCTCCGTGGCGCCGGCCAGGCCGGCCACGAACGTCCGCACGGCCTCCTCGGGCTGGGCACCGACGAAGCCGTCGACGACCTTGCCGTCCTTGAGGGCGTACACCGCCGGGATCGACTGCACCTGGAAGGCCCGGGAGATCTGCGGGTTGGCGTCGACGTCGACCTTGGCCAGCTCGACCTCGCCCCCCGTCTCCTCGATCACCTTCTCGAGGATGGGACCCAGCGTCTTGCACGGTCCGCACCACTCGGCCCACAGGTCGACCACCACCGGCCGCGTCTTCGATCGCTCGATGACGTCCTGCTCGAAGGTCTGATCGGTGACGTCGGCCATGGACCCGAGGCTACCGACCGGCCGGGTCGGCACCCACCGACGACAACCGCTCCGTCAGGTGCCGTACCAGGAGGGCTCCGACAGCGCCCGCAGCCACGTAGAGGACCATGGCCACGGCCGTGAACTTGTACTGCGTCATCCAGAGCGACCGGTCCGTGACGAGGGTGGCGTCGTCGGTCTGGGCCAGGCCGATGCTGAACAGGATGGCGGCGACGGAGAACATCCCCCACCACGTCCAGAGCTTCCCGTCGATCGGACGGTGTCGCCAGCCCTCCGGGTCGTCGGTCACCACGGCCGGGTCGCTCATGCGCCACAGCTCGGCCGCGTAGAGGGCCGGGAGCACGAGGTTGGCCAGGGGGATGAACCAGCCCCCGATGGCCCAACCCGGACCGAACCGACCGCCGGACCGGCCCTCCCGACGGACGTACCTGCCGGCCTGGTACAGCCAGACGATGAACGCGACGCCGGCGGCGAGGGAGACGAGGATCCAGCTGCCGATCGCGAGCTCGAACGCATCGTTGGCGGCGACGGCGTCGCCGAGGGATCCCGGGGAGACGCGGTCGACCAACCGGTCATAGGCGGCATGGGCGGCCAGGGCGAAGGCCAGCAACAGGGCCGAGACCGCGGCGCACACCCACAGCACGACCTGGATCCACGTCCCCAAGGTCCGCAACGCCGACAGCGACGGGCCGGGTCTCCGCGGCGGCGGGTAGGTGACGGGCTGCGGCGTGGCCACCAGCGGCGTGCTCGGGCCGCTCGCGGGGACCATGTCGTCCACCAACACGGGCTGCGGCGTGCCACAGGAGCGACAGAAGCGCCAGCGGTCCTCGACCTCCGAACCGCAATCCGTGCAGAACGACACCGGACCTCCCCCACCTCGCCCGCGGACCCGGAAGTGTCGAGGCTCCCCGACCACGGGTCAACCCTCGCGACCGGCCGATAGGTTGACCTCTTGATGGCACCGGCGCCCGAAGGCATCCACGAAGCGACCCTCGTCCCGTGGCTTGAGGCCAACGTGCCCGGCTTGCGGGGCCCGCTCGAGTGGACGCTCGTCGCCGGAGGCCGCTCGAACATCACCTACCGGATGTGCGATGCCGAGGGGCGGCCCTACGTGCTCCGCCGCCCGCCGCTGCGCCAGGTGCTCGCCACCGCCCACGACATGGGCCGCGAGCACCGGATCATCAGCGCCCTGGTACCGACCGACGTGCCGGTGCCCGAGACGTACGCCTACTGCGACGACCCGACCGTCAACGAGGCGCCGTTCTACGTCATGGACTTCGTCGACGGGCACGTGGTGCGGACCCGGGAGGCGGCCGGAGCGCTGCTGACCGAATCGGCCCGGCGTCGGGCCGGCGAGTCGCTGATCGACGTGCTCGGCGCCATCCACGCCGTCGACCCCGACGCCGTGGGCCTGGGCGAGCTCGGCCGGCGCGACGGGTACATCGCTCGCCAGCTCAAGCGCTGGAACGGGCAGCTCGAGCACGCCACCTCGGACGTCCCCAAAGGCCTGCACGAGGTCCACGACCGCCTGGCCGCCTCGATCCCCGAGCAGGGCCCGGCGGCCATCGTTCACGGCGACTTCCGACTCGACAACTGCCTGCTCGACGACGACGGTCGGGTCCAGGCCGTCCTCGACTGGGAGCTGTGCACGCTCGGCGATCCACTCGCCGACCTCGGCCTGCTGCTCGTCTACTGGGGGGAGCCCGACGAGGACCTCCACGAGGACATCGTCGGCTACCCGACCAGCGTCCCCGGCTTCCTGCACCGCGCCGACCTGATCGACCTGTACGCCGATCGCACCGGGCGCGACCTCTCCGACATCGGCTTCTACACAGCCTTCGGCTTCTGGAAGCTCGGGTGCATCCTCCAGGGCGTCCTCGACCGCTACCGAGACGGCGCCATGGCCAACGACGGCACCGACGTCGAATCGTTCATGGGCCGGGTCGAGGGCCTGGCCGACAGGGCCTCGGCGGTGCTCGACGCATGACCGACCATCCGCTCTACGAGATCGCGCAGTGGCCGGATGCCACCGACCCTGTGCTCGTGGTGGCCCTCGACGGCTGGATCGATGCGGGCATCGGCGCAGCATCCGCCATGTCCCATCTCATTCAGGAGATGGACACCACCCTCGTGGCCACCTTCGACACCGAGGCGCTCGTCGACTACCGCTCCCGGCGCCCGATCATGCACCTGGTCGAGGGTGTGAACACCGGCCTGACCTGGCCCAGCATCGAGCTGCGCCACGGCGTCGACGCCGAGGGAAACGATGTGCTGCTCCTCGCCGGGGCCGAGCCCGACGCCCGATGGAAGGCGTTCACTTCCGACGTGGTCGACCTGGCCGGCCAGCTCGGCGCGGGGCTCGTCGTGGGGCTGGGCGCCTACCCGGCACCGGTTCCCCACACCCGGGCCACCCGCCTCTCGACGTCAGCCACCAGCCCCGAGCTCGCCGCCCGCGTCGGCCAACTCGCCGGCACCCTCGACGTGCCCGCCGGCGTGCAGGCCGCCATCGAGCGGCGCTGCGCCGAGGAAGGCATGCCCAACGTCGGCCTGTGGGCCCAGGTCCCCCATTACGCCGCGGCCATGCCGTTCCCCGGCGCCAGCCTGGCGCTGCTCGACGGGCTCGAGCGGTTGGCCCGGGTGCGGGTCGACCTCGAAGCTCTGCGTGACTCGGACAGGCTGCTGCGGGCCCGGCTCGACGCCCTCGTCACCGACAACGCCGAGCACGTGGCCATGGTGCGCCAGCTCGAGGAGCACTACGACGAGTCGGCCGAATTGTTGGGCCCCGTCCCGACCGGCGACGAGCTGGCCGCCGAGGTCGAACGCTTCCTGCGTGATCTCGACAGGTAGGTAGCCTCGCTGACCTATGGCAGCACCCCCCGAGGACACCCCGAAGTTCCGCTACACGGCCAGCCTCGCCAACGAGATCGAGGGCCGTTGGCAGGACCGGTGGGAGTCGGCGGGCACGTACCACGCCCCCAACCCGACCGGCCCCCTGCACGACGGGTGGGACAAGGTCGGCGGACGCCCGAAGCTGTTCGTGCTCGACATGTTCCCGTACCCGAGCGGCACCGGCCTGCACGTCGGTCACCCCCTCGGCTACATCGGCACCGACGTGCTGGCCCGCTTCAAGCGGATGACGGGGTTCAACGTCCTGCACGCCATGGGCTACGACGCCTTCGGCCTGCCGGCCGAGCAGTACGCGGTGCAGACCGGCCAGCACCCGCGTGTCACCACCGAGGCGAACATCGCCAACATGCGCCGCCAGTTCCGGGCCATGGGCCTCGGCCACGACGACCGGCGCAGCGTGGCCACCACCGACGTCGACTACTACCGGTGGACGCAGTGGATCTTCCTGCAGATCTTCAACTCCTGGTACGACGCCAAGGAGCGCCGGGCCCGTCCCATCGGCGAGCTGCCGGTGCCTGCCGGGCTGACCGGCGCCGAGCGCCGTCGCTTCGTCGACGACCACCGCCTGGCCTACATCTCGGAGGCCCCGGTCAACTGGTGCCCGGCGCTGGGCACCGTGCTGGCCAACGAGGAGGTCACCGCCGACGGCCGCAGCGAGCGGGGCAACTTCCCCGTCTACCGCCGCCCGTTGAAGCAGTGGATGCTGCGCATCACCGCCTACGCCGACCGCCTGATCGAGGACCTGGCCCTGGTCGACTGGCCCGAGCCGGTGAAGCTGATGCAGCGCAACTGGATCGGCCGCAGCGACGGCGCCCAGGTCCGCTTCCCGGTCGAGGGCATCGACGACGCGATCGACGTCTTCACCACCCGTCCGGACACGTTGTTCGGCGCCACGTTCATGGTGCTCGCACCCGAGCACCCGCTGGTCGACGTCGTCACCACGCCCGAACAGCGGGAGGCAGTCGACGCCTACCGCCTCCAGGCCGAGCAGCGCTCGGAGCTCGAACGCCAGGCCGACGCCAAGCACAAGACGGGTGTGGCCACCGGCGGCTACGCCACCAACCCGGCGACGGGTGAGCGCGTCCCGGTGTGGATCGCCGACTACGTCCTCATGGGTTACGGCACCGGGGCCATCATGGCCGTGCCCGCTCAGGACGAGCGCGACTGGGAGTTCGCCGAGCAGTTCGGGCTGCCCATCGTCCGCACCGTCCAACCGCCCGAGGGCTGGGAGGGCAAGGCCTTCGTCGGCGAGGGCCCCGCCACGAACAGCGGCTTCCTCGACGGGCTCGGGATCACAGCCGCCAAGCGGACCATGATCGAGTGGCTGGAGGCCGAGGGTTTCGGCCAGGGCACCGTCACCTACAAGCTGCGTGACTGGCTGTTCAGCCGCCAGCGCTACTGGGGCGAGCCGTTCCCGATCGTGTTCGACGAAGACGGCAACCCGCACGCCGTGCCCGACGAGCTGCTGCCGGTCGAGCTGCCCGAGATCGAGGACTACGCCCCCGAGGTACGGGCCGACGACGACCGTTCGGTGCCCGAGCCGCCTCTCGGACGGGTGGCCGAGTGGCGCGACGTCACGCTCGACCTGGGCGACGGCCCCCGCTCCTACCGCCGCGAGCTGAACACCATGCCGCAGTGGGCCGGGTCGTGTTGGTACTACCTGCGCTACCTCGATCCCACCAACCGCGAGCGCTTCGTCGACCCCGAGATCGAGCACTACTGGATGCAAGGCACTCGGCCTGACGGCACGCCCAAGGCCGGCGGAGTCGACCTGTACGTGGGTGGCGTCGAGCACGCCGTGCTCCATCTCCTCTACAGCCGCTTCTGGCACAAGGTGCTCTACGACCTGGGCCATGTCTCCACGCCCGAGCCGTTCCATCGGTTGTTCAACCAGGGGATGGTGCTGGCCCCCGCCTACACCGACGAGCGGGGCGTGTACGTCGACGCCCAGGCCGTCGACGAGGTCGGCGACGGACAGTTCACCTACGAGGGCTCGCCCGTCACCCGCGAGTTCGGGAAGATGGGCAAGAGCCTGAAGAACTCGGTCTCGCCCGACGACATCTACGCCGACTACGGCGCCGACACGCTGCGGCTCTACGAGATGTCGACCGGGCCGCTGGACGCCGAGCGGCCGTGGAACACCCGCGACATCGTGGGGGTCTATCGCTTCCTGCAGCGTGTGTGGCGCCATCTGGTCGACGAGGACAGCGGCGAGCTCGCCGTGGTCGACACGGCGCCGCCCGACGAGCTGCGCCGCCTGCTGCACAAGACCATCGCCGGCGTGCGCGACGACATGGACGCCATGCGGTTCAACACTGCGGTGGCCAAGCTCATCGAGCTGAACAACGCCCTCGGGCCCGTCGTCCGCGAGGTGGGCGGGGCGCCCCGCGAGGTGGCCGAGGCCATGGTGCTGATGCTGGCGCCGCTCGCCCCCCACGTGGCCGAAGAGCTGTGGGCCATGCTCGGCCACGAGGCCTCGGTGGTGTGGACCGACTTCCCTCAGGCCGACCCCGCGCTGCTGGTCGAGGATGAGATCGAGATCCCGGTCCAGATCGCCGGCAAGGTGAAGGCCCACATCACCATCCCGGCCGACGCCGACGCCGACACGATCGAGGCCGTCGCCTTGGCCGACCCGGCCGTCCAGGCGGCGATCGACGGTCGCCCGGTCAAGCGGGTCGTCGTGGTGCCGGGCCGGATGGTCAACATCGTGCTCTGACGCCTGGCGCTGCGTTTGAGGAGCAGGTCGCCAGTGCTATGGTGACGGCTCCCTCTGGGGCTATAGCTCAGTTGGTAGAGCGCTTCCATGGCATGGAAGAGGTCAGGAGTTCGATTCTCCTTAGCTCCACTCCGTGACCGGCCCCGGGGCCGGTCACGTTGCGTTTTCGGCGAGGGTCAGTCGGGCGCCACTGTGGCGGCCAGCTCGTCGTGGTCCATCTTCGACCGGCCGGGGATCTCCTGCTCCTTGGCCAGCTCGGTCAGCTCGGCCTTGGTGAGGTCGATCTTTTCGGCCAGCGTGGGCGCCCCCAGCTCCGCCTTCTTGGCCTCCAACCGGTCGCCGAGCGACTCGAGCTGTTCGCTGCTCAAGTGCTTCCGGAGGGGCGGCCACATCTCGGTCTCCTCCTCCTCGGCGTGGTGCTCCACGTTTTCGATCAGCACCTTGATCTTGGCCGCCCAGTGCTCGTCGTCCGGGTCGAGGGCCCTGGCCTCGACCATGAGCTCCTTGGCCACACGGTGCTCCTCGAATGCCTCCACCACCAGATCGTGGACCGAGTCGCTCACGTCGGTGACGGCGGGATAGAAGACGGCCTCTTCGATCGACGTGTGGATTTCGAGCTCGTTGAAGATCTTGGCCGCGAGCTCGGTGGCGGCGGTCGTGTCCTCCGCCTCGTGGGCGGCTTGGAACCGGGTGAACAGGCCCCGCACCCGGTTGTGATCGGCAGTGAGCAGTGTCAGCGCGTCCATGGCGAACGGGTACCCGACCGGCGCCGGCTCTATTCGACGGGAACGGCCTGCTCCCAGTCCATCCGGCCGACGTCGCGCCACAGCCGCTCGAGGTCGTAGAACTCGCGGGTCTCGTCGAGGAACACGTGGACGACGACGTCGCCGTAGTCGAGCAGCACCCACGTGCCGTCGCTGAGTCCCTCGACCCGGATCGGACCGACCCCCTCGACCAGCTTGACCTTCTCCTCGACCTCCTCGGCGATCGTGCGCACCTGGCGGGTGTTGGGCGCGCTGGTGATCACGAAGTACTCGACGATCGAGAGCACGTCGCCCACCTCCAGCACCACGGTGTTGGTGCCCAGCTTGTCGGCGGCCGCCCGGGCGGCCAGCACGGCTCGCTCGGCGGTGGTGGGGACGGACTGGAAGGTCAGGGTCTGGCTCCTTGTTCAGCGGACGACGTTCCCCGCAAGGATGCCGCGAAATCGGCGCCAACCACCACCGTCACGTCATGGAAGGTAGAGACCACGCTCGCGGATCAATCGCTGGACGGGCGCGGTGACGAGGTAGTCGAGCGGCCGCCCGTCGCTGAAGCGGGCCCGCAGGTCGGTGCTCGACACCTCCAGGCGCGGCACCTCCAGGCGCTCGTAGGTCCAACCGGCCGGCGGGGTCATGGCTTCGGCCCCGGGACGGGTCACGACGACCAGGGTGGCCAGCTCCTGGACCTCCTCGACCCGCTCCCAGGTCGGCAGCCCGGCCGCGGCATCGCTGCCCAGGATGAGGAAGAGCTGCGCGTTCGCGTGTCGTCGGCGGAGCTCGGAGAGCGTATCGGTGGTATAGGAATGGTCGCCCCGCTGAAGCTCGATGTCACTGGCCTCCAGGCCCGGCACCTCGGCTACCGCGGCCTCGACCATGGCCAGTCGATCGGCGGCGGACGTTGCCACCGTGCCCGCCTTCTGCCAAGGATCGTTGGCCACCACCAGCAGGACCTGGTCGAGCGACAGCGAATGCCTGACGTTGATCGCGGTGACCAAATGCCCGACGTGAATCGGATCGAACGTCCCTCCGAACACCCCCAAACGCTCAAGCACGGCTACTTGCTAGCCGAACGGGGGTAGGGGGCGGAACGAACCCGCCAGTCCAGACGTTGTCAGGCGACAGATGGTCGTCCTATCCCCTCCCAAGCGTGACGGTCGTCACCGCGTCGCTTGGAATGACACCCGTGTCACGATTGTTGGGAAACACTGCGATGAGAGATTCCGTTGGTCAATACCTCCATGAGATTGGGCTAGTCCCCCTGCTGGACGCTGCGAAGGAGCGCGAGCTCTCCCAGATCGTCGAGCGGGGCCACGAGGCCCAGAAGCGCATTGATGCTGGTGAACGCAAGGTCGAGTTGAAGCGGGCCGTCCGCGAGGGCGCCCGGGCCAAGGATCACTTCATCCGGGCCAACCTCCGCCTGGTCGTCAGCATCGCCCGCCGTTACCCCCTCCCCCCTGGCATGGACCTGTTGGACCTGATCCAGGAGGGCAACCTCGGCCTCGAGCACGCGGTCGACAAGTTCGACTGGCGCAAGGGCTTCAAGTTCTCCACCTACGCCACGTTCTGGATCCGTCAGGCCATCGGCCGGGCCCTCGACCAGAAGGCCAACCTCGTCCGGCTCCCCAGCGAGCGCTCCGCTCAGTTGCGGGCCGCCCTCCGGGCGGTGTCCGGTGAGGGCGACGACCTCGATGCCGAGCTGGCCCACCTGCACCGCCTGGCCACCCCGACCAGCCTCGACCGCACCGTCGGCGACGACGGCGATCAGGAGCTGGTCGACCTGCTGCCCGACGCCGTCCCCGGCCCCGAGGCCCTCGTGATGGACGCCATGCAGGAGGAGATGGTCACCAGCCTGCTGGGCAACCTCGAGCCCCGAGCACGAACCGCTGTGGAGCACCGCTTCGGCCTCCACGACGGTCAGAAGCACTCCTTCCGTGAGGTGGGCGAGGTGCTCGGCGTCACGGCCGAAGCCGCCCGCCGCATCGTCAAGCGCGCCGTCGACGAGCTGAAGCTCGACGTAGACGCTCTTTCTGCGGCCTAGCGCCCCCCGCTAGCCCGCTCTGGCTGCCCGGTGCCCCCCACCGGGCAGCCATGTTCGCCGAGGGAGGGCAGGGTCGGCATCCCCCCGCCGACCCGCCCCTCCTCGCGAGGGTCACAGAACTGGCGACGGCCGGTGGACGCATTCGTCCACCAGCCGTCGCCAGTTCGCGTTACTGACTTCGCCCCGTGGGCCGGGAGCCGTACGCTTTGACACCCGTGAGCACATGGACGCCCTCCTCGTGGCGGGAGCGGCCGGCCGGGCAGCAGCCCGACTGGCCCGATCTTGCCGCCTTCGACCGCGCCCAGAAGCAACTCGCCACCTATCCCCCGCTGGTCTTCGCCGGCGAGGCCCGCAACCTGACGGCCGATCTGGCCCGGGTCGCCCGGGGCGAAGCGTTCCTCCTCCAGGCCGGTGACTGCGCCGAATCGTTCGACTCGTTCTCGGCCGACGCCATCCGCGACAAGCTCAAGGTCATCCTCCAGATGGCCGTCGTCCTGACCTACTCGTCGGGCGTGCCGGTCCTGAAGGTGGGCCGCATCGCCGGCCAGTTCGCCAAGCCCCGCTCGGCGCCCACGGAGATGATCGGGGGCGTCGAGCTGCCGTCGTTCCGCGGCCACATCGTGAACGACATCGCCCCCACCGCCGACGCACGGATCCCGGACCCGGAGCGCCTGCTGACCGCCTACAACCAGTCGGCGTCCACGCTGAACCTGCTGCGGGCGTTCACCAAGGGTGGCTTCGCCGACTTGAACCGGGTCCACGCCTGGAACCAGGAGTTCGTGGCCAGCTCGACCCAGGGCCGGCGCTACGAGACGGTGGCCGAGGAGATCGACCGGGCCATGCGGTTCATGGCGGCCTGCGGCGTGGAGGTGGCGACCCAATCCAACCTCCACCAAGTCGACTTCTACACCAGCCACGAGGCCCTGATCCTCGGCTACGAGGAGGCCCTCACCCGGCAGGACTCCCTCACCGGCGACTGGTACGACTGCTCGGCCCACCTGCTCTGGATCGGCGAGCGCACCCGCGAGCTCGACGGTGCCCACGTGGAGTTCCTGGCCGGCGTCAAGAACCCCATCGGTTGCAAAGTGGGGCCGACGATGACGCCGGACGACGTCCTCGCCCTGTGCGAGCGACTCAACCCCGAACGCATCCCGGGCCGGCTCACCCTCATCACCCGCATGGGCGCCGAGCGGATCACCGACGGCCTGCGACCCCTGCTGGCCGCCGTGCGCGATGCCGGGCACCCGGTCGTCTGGGCCTGCGACCCCATGCACGGCAACACCTTCACCGCCCCCAGTGGGCGCAAGACCCGCCACTTCGACGCCGTGCTGGCCGAGATCACCGGGTTCTTCGCCGCCCACGCGGCCGAGGGAACCTGGCCCGGCGGCGTGCACATCGAGCTCACCGGCGATGACGTCACCGAATGCCTGGGCGGCTCCGAGGAGATCCTCGACACCCACCTGAGCGATCGCTACGAGACGATGTGCGACCCTCGGCTCAACGGCCGGCAGAGTCTGGACCTCGCTTTTCAGGTGGCGGAGCTGCTCCGCCGGTAATTCCCGGAAAAGTGGACCGGAATACTCGGGTTTCGGTAGCGTTCCCCCTGATGATGCATGTGGCGAAGCCGACCCAGGCGATGGAAGACGCGCAGCTTGCGGACATCGCGAAGTTCGAGGTGCAGCTCGGGCGCTACCTCGCGGGCGACCTGGAGGAGGACGCCTTCCGGGTCTTCCGGCTGAACAACGGGGTCTACGGACAGCGTCAGGGCGGTCACAACCAGATGGTCCGGGTGAAGGCGCCGTACGGCACCATCACGCCCGAGCAGCTCGACATGTGCGCCCACATCGCCGAGACGTACTCCCGGGGTTGGGGCCACATCACCACCCGGCAGAACATCCAGTTCCACTTCGTCCAGCTCGAGAACATCCCCGCCCTGCTGCGCGACCTGGCCTCGGTGGGCCTCACCAGCCGTGAGGCGTGCGGCGACACGGTCCGCAACGTGCAGGGCTGCCACCTGGCCGGCGCTTGCCCCTACGAGGTGCTCGACATCTCGCCGTGGGCCGAGGCCGTGCACCGCCACTTCCTGCGCAACCCGATCTCCCAGCGCTTGCCCCGCAAGTTCAAGTTCAACTTCTCGGGCTGCGCCACCGACTGCGGCCAGGCCATGTTCAACGACGTCGGCATCATCGCCGTGAGCCGCCCGACCGCCGACGGCACCGTCGAGCAGGGCTTCCGGGTGTTCGTCGCGGGTGGCCTCGGCGCCAACCCCCATCCGGCCCAGGCCCTCGAGGAGTTCACCGCTCGGGAGGATCTGCTGGCCACGTGCGAGGCCGTCCTTCGGGTGTTCGGGAACCACGGCAACCGCGACAACAAGCTGCGGGCCCGCCTCAAGTGGCTGGTCGACACCATGGGCATGGACGAGCTCCGCGAGCGCATCTTCAAGGAGCGCAAGCTCCTGGTGGCCAGCGCCGGGTGGCCCGGCGGCATCCCCGAGTACGTGCGCGAGCACGGCGACGCCCCCGCCGGCGTCTCCACCACCATCTCCCCCACCCCGGTGGGCCAGGGCGTTCCCGTCTCGGTGCGCCGGGCCAAGAGCCAGGGCCGCTGGGAGGACGCCAACGTCGTCCGAGGCGCCGCCAAGGAGACCGTCTCGGCCTACGCCTACTCGCCCCTGGGCGACGTGACGGCCGACCAGTTCCGGGCCCTCGCCTCCATCCAGCGGGAGCTGGGCGCCGACGTGCGGGTCACCAACCGCCAGAACCTGGTGTTCCGCGACCTGACCGAGGAGCAGCTGCCCACGCTGTACGCCCGCCTCGACGTCATCGGCATGGCCGAGCCCGGTGCCGAGCTGGTGCGTGATGTCGTGGCTTGCCCGGGTGCCGACACCTGCAACTTGGCCGTGACCCAGAGCCGAGGCCTGGCCGCCGCCATCGGCGAGGCCCTCGAGGATGCCGGCCTGGGCGACACGCCCGGCGTGCGCATCAACATCTCGGGCTGCACCAACTCCTGCGGCCAGCACCACATCGCCGACATCGGCTTCTTCGGCGCCGAGCGCCGAGCCCACGGCAAGGCCGCCCCCGGCTACCAGATGCTTCTCGGCGGGCGCGTCGGCCAGAGCGAGATCGAGTTCGGCCAGAAGGCCACCCGCCTCCCGGCCAAGGCCGCCGCCCAGGCCGCCGTCCGGGTCGTGCAGCAGTACACCGACGGGCGTCAGGCCGGCGAGACCTTCACGTCGTGGCTCGACCGCTCGGGTGGAGCCAGCACGGTGGGCGAGACCCTCAAGGACCTCGATGTCTTCCCCACGCCGGAGGAGAACCCCGACTTCTACGTCGACTTCGGCGAGACCGGTCCGTACGTCAAGGAGATCGGCGAGTCCGAGTGCGCGACGTGACCGTGACCGACCAGCAGGTCAGCCTCCGCCCGCGTGACGTCCCTCGGTTCTCCGACGAGGACCTGGCCGAGCTCAACGCCGAGTTCGAGCGGCTGCCGGCCAAGAAGATCATCCAGTGGGCGGTCGACACGTTCAACCCGTACCTGTGCCTGTCGGCATCCATGACTGACGCCGTGCTGATCGACCTGGCCACCAAGGTCGAGCCGTCGATCGAGGTCGTGTTCATCGACACCGGCTACCACTTCCCGGAGACGCTCGAGACCGTGGAGCTGGTGCGCCGCCGCTACGGGCTCAACCTCCGGATGATGTCGGTGCCGCACCACGACGAAGAGCTCTGGAAGGTCGACCCGGAGAACTGCTGCTCGGCCGTCAAGGTGGGCCAGCTCGACCGTGCCCTCAACGGCAAGTTGGCGTGGATGAGCGGCCTGCGCCGCGAGGAGGCCGCCACCCGCGCCGGCGCCCCCATCATCGGCCGCGACATCCGTGGCCTGATCAAGATCAACCCGATCGCCAACTGGACCGACCTCGACGTCGACGGCTACATCGATGACCACGACGTGCCGGTCAACCCGCTGCTGCTCCAGGGCTATACGTCGATCGGCTGCATGCCCTGCACCACGCGCCCCACCGACCCGGACGATCCCCGTTCCGGTCGCTGGGCCGGTCGCGACAAGACCGAGTGCGGGCTCCACGGCGCCGAGTAGCGAGCACTAGGTCGCTACTATCACGGTCGTGCCGAGCACGACCGTGACGATCCCGACCAGAACGCTGGTGCTGGGCACCGCCCGGCGGGATGGGACCATCCGGGCTGAGGACGTCTACCGGGTGGCGGAAGCCTCGGGCCAGTCGGCCGAACAGGTCCGGTCCTGCCTGCGCCGCCTCGTGAGCGAGGGCCTCTACGAGCGGAACGGCTCGGGCCGCAAGGCCGTCTTCGCCCCCACCCCCGCCGGTGCGGCCACACTCGGGACCCGGCTGCGTCGGGTGCGGCTGTCGTTCTCCCAGGACGCTGCCGGCCGGGGCTGGGACCGCAACTGGCGACTGGTCGCCTTCGCCGTGCCCGAGGCCAACCGAGCCAGCCGGGACGCCCTGCGCGACCGGCTCCGCGACCTGGGTGGCGCGCCCATCCAGGGCGGCCTCTACGTGTCACCCCATCCATGGGAGCCCGACGTCCGCGACCTGGCCAACCAGCTCGGCGTGGCCGACAACCTGACCCTGGCCAGCACCGACGACCTCGAAGTCGGCGGCGAGACCGATCCCCGCCGCCTGGCGGCGATGCTGTGGCCCATCGACGACGTGGCAACCGCCTACGAACGGTTCGTCGACACCTTCCGGCACCTGCCGGCCGAGCTCGAGTCACTCCGCCAGAACCGTGGCCGCGTGTCCGACACCGAGCTGTTTCCCCGCATGTTGGCCATGGGCGTGGCCCACGATGAGATCTCGGCCATGGACCCGTTCCTGCCGCCCGAGCTGCTGCCCCGCCCGTGGGCCGGGCGGGCCGCCCGGGAGCTGGTGGTGAAGTGCCGCAAGCTGGCCCATCAGGTCCGCGAGAGCGGCTCGGGGACCGGCCTGTTCGACGGCTACGACAGCTTCGTGCTCGACATCACCGGCTGAGGCCACGCACCAGCGTCGACAGCACGCCGTCGATCAGGACGTCGAGGTCGGGCCAGGTGAACGTGGGCTTGGCGATGAGCAGCGACGTGACGCCGTGCACACCGGCCCAGACAGTCAGCGCGGCCAGCAGCGGGTCGGTGCCCTCGACGAACAGGCCGGCGTCGGCCGCCCGCTGGATGGCGTCGAGGTGGTGGTCGAAGGCAGCGGTCGCCGGGATGGCGGCGTCGGGTTCGAGTCCGACGGGCCGGGTCATGAACAGGATCCGGTACTGCTCCGGGTTGTCGAGGCCGAACCGCACGTAGGCCTTGCCCCGCGCCCGCAGCTCGTCGCCGA
>JAOBWJ010000193.1 GCA_025463335.1 Acidimicrobiales bacterium | reverse complement strand
CCAAGAACTGCCCAGAACTCAGGGCGAACGGCCGCACCGACGTGAGCAATGCGGCCCTCGCCCTCGGAGCGTCTTTGCCTTTGGCGAACCCCAACAACAGGGGCGTTACCCCGGGCGCGGCGTCGATCGTGTGGGCGCCTACCGGGCCGAGCTCCAGAGCGGCGCTGCGTCCAGGAACGGGGCCTGACAGGGCGGGCCCTCCGTGTACCGGAACGTCGGCGGGGCCGAGCGGTCGGTCGGGACGGTCACGATGCCGGACCAGCGCGTGCCGGACTCGGGTGTGTGCACGCACGCTGCGCCAAGGGGCATCCGCTCCTGGCTGGTGTCGTGGGCCCCCTCAGGGATCTGGTGGTCGGCGACGACGGTCTCGAGGCGCTTGATCACATCGGTGGCGGTCATCTTCTCCACACCAGCCAACTGCGTCCGAACGTGCTCGACCTTGGCGGAGACCTCCTCCAGCGGGCGGTTCTCCAAGATGTGGGTGCCAGGCGGCAACTCCCGCACGGTTGCCCTGGTGGAGCCGGTCATGTCGATGCCGAACAACGCATCCCGGTCACCGACGAGGAGCCACGCCGGGTTGTAGTCGGAAGGCCGATGGTGCTCGACGAAGGCATCCACGGCGGCGCGGGCGGAGCGATGGGAGGTGAGGGCGAGCGGAAGCTCGCCACGCGACCGCTTCGCCGGGTCGGCCCCCGCATCGAGCGGGCGGTTGGTCAGCCCGGCAACCACGCCCCACTCATTGGCCGCCAGCCACGTCCCTCCAGCAACGAGGTCGCGCCCGCCCAACGTGCGTGGGCCGGCCTCGCGCAGGACCGTCATGGGTTCCGCCGGCCGATCGAAGCGCTCGTCGCGATTGCCGACCACCACCAAGGGGATGTCCGACAGCACGCTCGACAACACGATCAAGAGGCACATCAGCGCCGAAGCCAGGGCTGTCGGGCGACGGTCACGAGACCGGGTGGTGCCGCCGCAGGAAGTCGAGCACCGCAGCGGAGAAGGCGTCGTTCCGGTCGCCGGCGACCATGTGGCCGGCACCGGAGACGTCGACGAACTCGACGGTCGGGAACCGCTCGAGGAATGCGGCCGCCTTCTCCTCGCTGACCAGGTCGCTCACCCGGCCCCGCACCAGCATCACCGGCACCCCACCGTCGATCATCGCGGCCACGGCGGCGTTGAGACGGACCGGGTCGTTGATCTCGGTGGGCGGCAGGTCGGCCACGCCGCCGATGAACCGGGGATCCCAGTGCCAGAACCACCGGCCGTCCCGTTGGCGCAGGTTCTTCTGCAGGCCGGAGAGGTCGGTGGGCCGGGGTCGGTGCGGGTTGTAGGCGGCGATGGCGTCGGCCACCTCGTCGAGCGACCCGAACCCGTCCTCGGCGTGCTCGGCCATGAACGCCTGGATGCGGTCGGCGCCGGCCTGCTCCATGTCGGGGATGATGTCGACGAGCACGACGCCCTGGGCGATCCCCGGGGCCAGCTCGCCGGCGAGGAGGATCGATGTGAGGCCGCCGAGCGAGGCGCCGACGAGGATCGGCCCGTCGGGCAGCACCTCGACCACCCGCTGCACGTCGGTGGCGAAGCTGGACAGGCGGTAATCGCCCGCCTCGGACCATTCGGACTCGCCATGGCCGCGGGCGTCGAGCGTGATCGATTGCCAGCCGTGCTCGGCCACCTCTTGCGCGGTGCCGCCCCACGAGTAGCGGGTCTGCCCGCCGCCGTGGAGGAACACGACCGGCGGCGCGTCGGGATGGCCGCGTCGATCGCCGGCCAGGTGGATGCCATCCGTCCCTTCGAAGTGCAGGCGGACGGGCGCGGTGGTCTCGGGCACGCCGGTCATTCTGGCCGGGCCTCGACGAGCGTGAATCCGCCGGGCAGCTCCCGGCCCGGCTCCGCCCGAAAGCCGACCTCGGCCAGCCAGCCGGCGAGCTCGTCGCCCGTGTAGTGGAAGGCGTCGCCCACCGTCACGAGGAGGTGGAGCGACCGCAGCAGCTCGAAGGTGGCCGTCGGCCGCTCGGGCCGGGCCAGCCGGTCGACGACGATGATCCGACCGGTGGACGCGGCGACCCGCTGGAGCAACCGTCGCTTGGCGTCGGTGTCCCAGTCGAGGAGGACGACACTCAGCACCGCCGTGTCGCTGCCCGGGATGCGGTCGACGAAGAAGTCGCCGCCCACCACCGTGACCTGCTCGTCCACCCCTGCGTCGGCCACCGCCCGCTCGGCCAGCGGCACGAGGGCCGGCCGGTCGAACGTCGTGACGCGGGCGCCTGCCCGGGCCAGGGCGATCGCCAGCCGACCATCGGCCCCGCCGACATCGCACACGTGCTCGCCCTCGCGCACCCGTTCGGCCACGCCGGCATGGGCTGCGGCCATGACCGCGCCCATGGCATCGCCAAAGCGGGCCGTGGCCTCGGCCGTCATGCCGTCGAACATCGACGTCCGCGGCCCACCCCGCAGGGCATCCGGCAGATCGGCCCATGCCCGATAGGCGGCGCCGTCGGCAGCCTCCACCAGGGCGTCGTCCGGAGCGATGATCACCGAGTAGCGGTCGTCCTCGCGGGCCAGGGCGCCCAGGGCCACGAGGGCGTCGAGCAGGTCGGGCAGCGACGGCGAGCGCAGGCCGAGCCGTTCGGCGATGGTGCCGGCGTCGAGTGCACCCTCGGCGTACAGCAGCGTGAAAACGCCCAGCTCCGCCGCCGCCGAGAAGGCGCGCGCCGGCCAGTAGCCGAGGGCCAGCTGGGTGGCGCGGGCGGGATCCACCCGCCCTTTGCTACCTGGTCGCCAGCTCCTGGTCGCGTAAGTCGAGGCGGGGCAGGTGGGCGTCGAGCGAGTCGGTGAGTGCCACCAGCTCGTCGCCCGGGTGGTAGCCGAACGCCACGCTGGGCGAATCGCCGGCGTGCACGACGATCGGCGCCGGGATCGGCACCACCAGGTAGCCCATGATCCAGTCCGCGGTCTGCCCGGTCGCCGGGTCGATGGCGAGCAGGTTCTTGGTCACCAGCCGGATGGCGTTGAACACGCCGTCGGTGTCGATCACCAGCGGCTTCCGGACGGCGCACCGGTTCGGCAGCTCACCGTCGTAGGTGAACGACTGGAAGAGATGGGGCGGCCCCAGCTCGACGGTCCGGGGCTGGAGGCAACGGGCGTCCTGGAAGATCGGCGTGGCGGCCCGGTAGCCGAAGTAGTCGAAGTCCTGCTGCACCGGCTGCACCGCCTGCAGCGTGGCCTCGGGCACGAACCTCGGGAGCGGCCCGCCGAAACGATCGAGGTACCGGCGCTTGAACGACCCGATCACCTGGAGCTGCTTCTCCCGCAGGAGACCGGTGTGGAGCATCTCGCAGATGACCACGTCGACCGGCTCGGGCGGGAGGAACTCGTTGGCGTCGCGGTTGACGACCGTGACCCGCTCACCGTCCTCGTTGGCGTCGAGGGCGGCCCGGGCGGCCTCCGCCATCTCCGGCAGCTTCTCCACGCACCACACCCGGTCGGCACCTTGGCGGGCGGCGAACCACGACAGGACGCCGGTGCCGCCCCCGAGGTCGACGACCTTCATGCCCGGCTGCACGGCGAGCTGGATCGCCCGGTGGAACCCGTCCATGCGAGCGCCGTCGCTCAGCATGTTGAAGTGGTACTGGATCGGGATCACGTCGGCCGGAAAGTCGTCGGGCACGCGGGCTCCTGCGTCTCGGCGCATCCAGCGCAGCAAAGGACCCCACCGTGGGTCCTCGCCCTCCTCGGCCCTCGCCGGCCCGACCTGAGGGGTCATCGGGAGCAAGGGCACGTCCAGTCGCTGTGATCCCCTGGGGCCGAACCGGGCGTATACCGTCCCGGGCTGCCCATGGACACGGCCCACGATCCCGCCCGACCGCTCCGCCCGCGCGTGCTCGACCTGAGCACGGGCATCGCCGGCGGCTACTGCGCCAAGCTGCTCGGCGACGCCGGGGCCGACGTGGTGAAGCTCGAGCCACCGGGTGGCGACTCGCTCCGCGCCCGGTCGGCCTCCGGCTCGCCCGTCGACATCGAACAGGGCGGGCTCCTGTTCCAGTACCTGCACGCCGGCCACCGGAGCGCAGTGGCCGACCTGGCCGCCGAGTCCGGCCGGGCGCTGGCCCTCGGGTTGGCCGCCACCGCGGATCTGGTCCTCGAGTCGTTCGAGCCGGGCGCCATGGAGGGCCTGGGCCTCGGCCCCGACGCGCTCCACGAGGCCAACCCGGCAACGACCCTCGTGTCGATCTCGCCGTTCGGCCGGGGCGGTCCGTGGTCGAACCGCGCCGCGACGGAGTTCACCCTCCAGGCGTGGTGCGGCTCGCTCAACGGCAGGGGCATCCCGGGCTCGGCGCCGGTCGGATCCGGCGGGAACATCGGTGAGTTCATGGCTGGTTCGGCCGCCGCCTCGGCCGCGGTCGCCGCCTGGCTGGCGGCTCGCCGCAGCGGCCGGGGCCAACACGTCGACGTCTCCATGCTCGAGGCCATGCTGTTGTCGTTCGTGTCCTACCAGCCGATCTTCGCCCAGTTCGACGAGAGGCCGCAGGGCCGAAGCATCGAGATCCCCTCGATCGAGCCCGCCGCCGACGGCTGGATCGGGCTCTGCACGATCACCCGCCAGCAGTGGAGCGACTTCCTCGTCCTCATCGAGCGCCCCGACCTCGGCGAGGACGAGTCGCTCAACTACGCCGTCAACCGGATGCCACGCGTCGACGAGCTCCGCGCCGCGATCGCGGCGTGGACGACCACCCACACCGTGGATGAGATCGTGGAACTGGCATCGCTGTTCCGCATCCCGGTCTCGCTTGTCGGAAACGGTCGCACCGTCACCGAGATGGACCACTTCGTGGAGCGCGGCGTGTACGTGCGTCACCCCGGCGGCTTCCTCCAACCGCGCCGGCCCTACCGCCTGGGCAAGGCGGCCGACCCCGAGATCCGGCCGGCACCGCAGTTGGGGCAGCACCAGGACCAGGTCGAAGAAGAGGTCAGACCAGGCCAGGGTCGCACCGGCGGGCCCGACGCGGCGGCGGCTCCCCGCCCGCTGGAGGGCGTCCGGGTGGTGGCGTTCGTCGCCTTCTGGGCCGGCCCGTTCGTGGCGTCCTACCTGGCCGCCCTCGGCGCCGACGTGGTGAAGATCGAGTCCATCCAGCGCCCCGACGGCATGCGCTTCGCCGGCGGCGTCAAGCTGGATGACCCGCTGTTCTACGAGTGGTCGGGCGTGAGTCACGGGGCCAACGCCGGAGTCCGGGGCATCACCCTCGATCTCGAACGGCCCGAGGGGGTCGACCTGGCCCTTCGTTTGGTCTCCGGCGCCGACGTCGTGGTCGACAACTTCTCCCCCCGGGTGCTCGACGGGTTCGGGCTCGGCGAGTCCGACCTCCGGGCCGTACGGCCCGACCTGGTCATGGCCCGCATGCCCGCCTTCGGCCTCGACGGCCCGTGGCGCGACCGCGGCGGGTTCGCCATGACCGTCGAGCAGGCCTCGGGCCTGGCCTGGCGCACGGGTTGGGAGGACCAGCCGCTGGTCCCCCGTGGCCCCTGCGACGTGCTCGGCGCCTACCACACCGTCCTCGGCGTCCTCGCCGGCCTCGAGCACCGCGACGCCACCGGCGAAGGCCTCCTGGTGGAGTCACCGCTGGTCGAGGCCGCGCTCAACATCGCCGCCGAACAGGTGCTCGAGTGGACGGCCAACGGCGTCCTGCTCGGGCGCGAGGGCAACCGGACCTTCGACGCTGCCCCCCAGGGCGTCTACCCCTGCGCTGAAGAGGATC
>JAOBWJ010000179.1 GCA_025463335.1 Acidimicrobiales bacterium | reverse complement strand
GGGTCGACGGCGCCGTCCACTCCATCGGCTTCGCTCCCGAGCCGTGCCTGGGCAAGGGCATGTTCGAGGCCGGGTGGGAGGACGTCTCGGTGGCCCTGCACATCTCTGCCTACTCCCTCAAGGCGCTGGCTGAAGGCGTGCTGCCGTTGATGACCAGCGGCGGCTCGATCGTGGGCTTCACGTTCGACGCCACCCTGGCCTGGCCGGCCTACGACTGGATGGGCGTGGCCAAGGCCGCCCTGGAGTCGACGTCGCGCTACCTGGCCCGCGACCTCGGACCTCAGGGCATCCGCGTCAACCAGGTGGCGGCCGGTCCCATCCGCTCGATCGCGGCCAAGTCGATCCCCGGCTTCGCCAAGTTCGAGGACGTGTGGAGCGAGCGCGCCCCGCTCGGCTGGGACGTGTCCAACGCCGACCCGGTGGCCCGCACCACCGTCGCCCTCTTGTCGGACTGGATGCCTGCCACCACCGGTGAGGTCATTCACGTTGACGGCGGGTTCCACGCCACCGCTGTCTAAGAAGGTCAAGCCGTAGCGAACAGCGGCATTCGGCCCTTGCCAGCCGATCGAGCCGGCACCAGGGGAAGCCGGCCGCGCCGCTGGGCAGCGCGGGCGTCGGCGGGCCGGATGCCGCTGTTCCGAAGGCTCCCCGGAGGCGTCCGAGCCTTTGGCAACCCTGCTGCGACCGAAGGCTCGCCGGAGGCGTCCGAGCCCTTGGCAACCGTGTGATCAGCAGTACTGCCGCAGCGTGGGGTAGGGGTTGACCGGACCGCCACCCCCCGGGTGGATCTCGAAGTGGAGATGGGGCGGGCCGCCCCGGGCGTCGCCCGTGTTGCCCACCCATCCCAGCACGGTGCCGGCGCTGACCCGCCCGTAGTTCGAGCTGTACGCGTTCAGGTGAGCGCCGTAGTAGGTGACCCCGTCGGTGCCGTGGAGGTAATAGGCGTGGCCGCCGAGCCGGTTGTCGTGCTTGGTGGCCACGCCTGCCACCGGCGCCACCACGGGCGTCCCCTGCGGGGAGAGGATGTCGTTGCCCTGGTGCCGACGCCGGCCGCCACCGCGCGGTTGGCCGTAGTCGTTGCCGAACGCCCGGGGTCCCTGCACGGGGCAGACCCAATCCCCCTTGCCGATGACCTGCCCCGATCCCGGCCGGGTCGGCTTGCCCGAGCCCCGGCCGGCCGCCGCCCGGCGAGCCTTGTCCCGGGCGATGCGGTCGGCCTCGAGGGCCTGCAGGCGGCGGAGCTGGGTAGTGGCCGCCGACACCCGTCGCCGGTAGTCGGCGAGGGCGGTGGCGGCGTCCTTGCGGCTGGCGGAGAGCCTGGTCTCAACGACGGCGAAGTCGGCGGCCGCCGCGCGGTAGGCGTCGGCGACATCGCTCGACTGGGCCGCCACCATGCGGGCCAGCGCCTCGGCCCGGACCGTAGCTGCGGCATCGGAAGGGTCGACGTCGAGCGGTCCCGGCCCTCCCCCACCGCGCAGGTACTGGGACACCGCCGCCTCGCGTACCGCTCGCTGCAGGCCGCGGAGCCGCTGCTCGGTCGCCCGCCTGCGGGCTTCGAGGTCGGCCAGTTGCCCCTGGACTCGGGACAGTCGGGTCTCGGCCCGGAAGACGTCGCTGGCCGCGGCGTTGGCCTGCCGGCGGGCCCGCTCGAGGTCGTCCTGTGACGCGCTGGCGGCAGGCAGGTCGACGAGAAGCACGGCCAGCGCCACGAGCGCCGCGGTTCTGACCCGCACGGGTGAAGGACGGTAGTGGGGCGAGACCGGCGCCGGCCAGAGTGGGCGGCTACGCCGAGCGGGCGTCGTGCTCGTCGCGGATGTCGCCGACGAGCGCCTCGAGCACATCCTCGAGCGTGACCACACCGGCCGTGCGGCCCTCCCCGTCGACGACAAGGGCGACGTGGATGCGAGCCCTTCGCATGGCGAGGAGGAGCTGCTGCAGCGTGCGGTTGACCGGTACCACGAGCATCCCGCGCACCAACCGGTTCGGGAGCGGCCGGTCCCGTTCGGCGACCGGGACGCCGAGCAGGTCCTTGGCGTGGACGAAGCCGAGCACCTCGTCGAGGTCGCGCCCGTAGATGACGATCCGCGAATGGCCGCTGGACACCGCGACCTGCTCGATCGCTTCGGCGGTCGCGGTGCTCGGCACGCCGACGATCCGGTCACGAGGCACCATCACCGAAGCCGCCTCCCGCACAGGGAAGCGGAGGGCTCCGGTCATCAGGCGGTGCTCGACCTCCTCGAGCAGACCCTCTCGGCGCGAGACAGCGAGGATGTCGGCCAGCTCGTCGCCCGTGCGTGCTTCGGACAGCTCGTCGCGCTGCTCGATGCCGAGCAACCCGAGCAGCACCCGGGCCGTGACCGTCAGCAGCCGGACGAGGGGCCGGAAAAGGGTCGCGAAACCCCGCATCGGGACGGACAGGAGGAGGGCGGCCCGGTCGGGCGCGCTCATGGCCAGGTACTTCGGCACCATCTCGCCGATCACCAGGTGGAGGAACACCACCACGGCGAGCGCCACCGTGAAGGCCACGGTGTGGGCCGCCGTCTCGGAGAGCCCGAGGGCATGGAACGGGCCATTCAGCAGGTGGGCCAACGACGGCTCAGCCAGGTAGCCGAGCAGGAGCGAGCACAGCGTCACACCGAGCTGACAGGCCGAGAGCATGAACGAGAGCTCGCCGATCGAGCGGATGGCGGCCGCCGCCCGGGTGTCGCCCTCGGCGGCCCGAGCCTCGAGCTGTGACTTGCGGGCGGCGAGAAGTGAGAACTCGGCGGCCACGAAGAAGCCGTTGACGAAGAGCAGGAGCACGGAGAAGACGAGCGCCATCAGCGCCCGTCCGTCGGTGGCGTCACTCGGATCGACGCGATGCGGCGGCGATCCATCTCCAGCACCTCGAGGTCCCAACCCTCGTAGTGCACCCGCTCCCCCGGCGACGGCAGGTGCCCGAGCTTGGCCAGCACGAAGCCGGCCAGCGTCTCGTACTCGCCGTCGGGCACGTGGAAGCCGGTGAGCTCCTCGACCTCGTCGAGGTGGAGGGTGCCCTCGACCACGGAGGAGCCAACCGGTACCGGCGAGGTGACCGGCACCGCGTCGTACTCGTCCTCGATGTCGCCGACGATCTCCTCGAGCAGGTCTTCCAGCGTCACGATCCCGGCGACGCCGCCGTACTCGTCGGCCACCACGGCCAGCTGGACGCCACCTGCCCGCATCTCGGTGAGCAGCGACTCCAGGTCGCGACCTTCTGGGATGACGGCGGCGGGCGTGGTCAGGTCGGTCACCGGCGTCCGCGGCCGATCCTCGGGCGGCACCCGCAGCACGTCCTTCACGTGGACCACGCCGAGCACGTCGTCGAGGTCGTCGCCGATCACCGGGAAGCGGGAGTGCCCGGTCTCCAGGGCCAGCGTGGCCAGTTCGGCCACGGTGGCATCCCGCCCGATCGTGACCATGTCGAGCCGGGGCACGAGGGCGTCGGCCGCCGTCTTGTGACCGAAGCGGATGGTCCGGGTGAGGAGCGTGAACGCCTGGGGGTCGAGCGTCCCCTCCATGCCCGACGACTTGATCAACAGCTCGAGCTCGTCGATGGTCCGCACCGACCGGAGCTCCTCCCGGGGCTCGACGCCCAACCGGCGCACGGTCCAGTCGGCGGCCCGGTTCAGCACCCGGATGAGGGGGCCGAACACGATGCTGTAGATCCGCAACGGCGCGGCCAGCCAGAGCGCGACGCGCACCGGTTCGGCCACGGCGATCCCCTTGGGCAGCAGCTCGCCCAGCACCATGGTCAACGCCGTGACGATCACCAACGCCACGAGCACCGACACGCCCCGCTCCACCCCGTCGGGCAGGACGCCGACCAGGGGCACGAGCACCCGGGCCACGGTGGGCTCGGCCACCAGGCCGAGCACCAGCGACAGCACCGTGACGCCCAGCTGGGTGCCCGACAGCGTGAGCGAGAGCCGCTCCAAGGCGCGGGCCACCGTGCGCGCGGGTCGGGAGCCCTGGGTCACCAGGGCGTCGACGCGATCACGGTCGATGGCGACGAGCGAGAGCTCGGCGGCGACGAACAGTGCGTTCAGCAGGATCAGCAGGCCGAGTCCGGCCAAGCCGAGTGCGAGCTCGATGGGGAGACACCTCCGATGGGCTCGGGCGCAGCGTACCGGGAGACATCCGAGCGCCGGACCGTCAGCTACGACATACTCTCGCTGATAGTGACGTCAGTCACATGATGCCGTGATGGCACGCCGGACAGTTTGGGGGGGGCCCAGGGTGAGACGGTTCGCAGCAGGTTTGATGGTCGTGGCCGTGCTCGCCGCGGCGTGCGGTGGCGGCGACGACGGGCCGTCGCCCGACGCCGCCGTCGCCCCCACCGACGAGAGCGCCGGCACGCCGAAGCCGGGGGGCACGCTCGTCTACGGCCTCGAGGCCGACACGTCCTCGCCGTGGACGCCGCAGGCCGCGGTCTGCGCCATCTCCTGCCACATGGTGATGCGCAGCGTGTTCGACACGTTGACCCTCCCGAACGAGCAGACCGAGGTCGAGGGCAACCTGCTCGAGGCGTTCGAGTCCAACGCCGACTACACCGAGTGGACGCTCCACGTGCGGCCCGGCATCACGTTCCACGACGGCACGCCGCTCGACGGCGCCGCCGTGAGCGACAACCTGAACCGCCACCTGAAGAGCTTCCTCACGGCCAAGGCCCTGGGCGACGTGGCCTCGGTGGCGGTCAGCGCTCCGATGGACGTGGTCGTGAAGACGAAGCGGCCGTGGAGCCACTTCCCCCTCTTCCTGTCCGGCCAAGTCGGCTACGTCGCCTCCCCCACGTGGCTGGCCGCGGTCGACAAGGACCCGGCCAAAGCCGCCCAACCGGTGGGCACCGGTCCGTTCATCTTCAAGTCGTACACGCCGGGCAGGAGCTTCATCGCCACCAAGAACCCGAAGTACTGGCGAAAGGGCCTGCCGTACCTCGACCAGATCGAGTACCGCTTCATCCCGGACGTCGACGCCCGCGAGTCGGCGCTCAAGGCCGGCGATCTCGACATCATGCACACCTCCAACGGTGAGGTGACCAAGGAGCTTCGCAGCGACGACAAGCTCAACCTGATCGAGAGCAAGAAGTACGGCGAGACCAGCTACACCCTCCTCCGCGTCGACGAGGAGGCCGGCCCCCTCCACGACGTCAACGTCCGCCGGGCCATGGCCATGGCCATCCCCCAGGACCAGTACGTCGAGGCCCGAACCCGGGGCGTCAGCCAGCCGGCCAACGGGCCGTTCCCGCCAGGGACCATGGGCTACCTGAAGGACACCGGCTACCCGAAGTACAACCCCGAAGAGGCCAAGAAGCTGATCAAGGCCTACGAGGACAAGAACGGCCCGGTGAAGGTCGCCATCACGACCACCAACGACCCGTTCAACCTCGTCAGCTACCAGCTCACCCAGGCGTACTGGAAGGCCGTCGGCATCGACGCCACCGTGAAGCAAGTCGAGCAGGGCCAGTTCATCGTCGACGCCCTCAAGGGCGACATCCAGGCCTTCGGTTGGCGTAACCACGGTGGCTTCGATCCCGACACCCAGAACTACTGGTGGGACAGCGATGCCGCCCTGCCGACCGGGCAACTGGCCCTCAACTTCGGCCGGCTGAAGGACCCGATCATCGACCAGAGCCTCGACACCATCCGCACGTCGAACGACCCGGCCGAGCGCAAGAAGGCGGCCGAGACGATCAACCGGCGGTTCGGCTCGCAGGTCTACAACATCTGGGAGTGGTGGACGGTCTGGGGCCTGGCATCCCAGAAGGACGTCCACGACGTCGGCTCCTTCGAGCTGCCGAGCGGCCATCAGGGGATCTTCGGGGCGGGGATCGGCGGCACCCACCAGGTGGCGCAGATCTGGAAGGGCTAGCTGGAGCGCCGTGACGTTCGTCCTCAAGAAGCTGGCCCGACTGGTCGGCGTCCTGCTGATCGTCACCTTCCTCGCCTACGCCGTCCTGTCGGCGGGCAACAGCGACGACATCGCCGTGGCCACCTCGGCCGGGGTCGGCGCGTCCTCCGAGCAGGCGGCGAAGGTCAAGCACGACCTCGGCCTCGACGACAACGTCGTCGTCGGGTACGGCAAGTGGCTGGGGCGAGCGCTCCACGGCGACCTGGGCCGCTCGTTCGCCACCCGTCAACCGGTGTCGACGCTGTTGAAGGACCGAGTTCCGGTCTCGTTGCGGCTGATGCTCTACGCCCAACTCGTGGCCCTGCTGCTGGCGATCCCGCTCGGGGTGCTGGCCGCCTACAAGGCGGGCTCGAAGCTCGACGGGTTCATCACCAGCGGTTCGTTCGGCGTGCTCGCCGTTCCGAGCTTCGTCCTGGGGGTGCTGGCCGTGTACGTCTTCTCCTTGAAGCTGCACTGGTTCCCCGCCATCCACAACGACGTCGGCTTCTTCGACGACCCCGTCGAGCACGTCCGCCAGTTCTTCCTGCCCACGCTGACGCTGTCGCTCGGCCTCGTCGCCGTCTACGTGCGACTGCTCCGCAGCGACATGGTGGCCACGCTGCAGGAGGACTACATCAGCGTGGCCCGGGCCAAGGGCCTGCCCACCCGACACATCCTCCTTCGCCACGCCCTGCGACCGTCGAGCTTCTCGCTGATGACCGTCTTCGGCATCACCGTCGGTCAGCTCATCGGCGGCGCCATCCTCGTCGAGCAGATCTTCGACATCGACGGGCTCGGCAGCGCCATCATCCAGGCCATCTACCAGCGCGACTACTTCGTCGTGCAGGGAGCGGTGGCCGTCATCTGTGCCGCCTACGTGCTCGTGAACGTGGGCGTCGACCTCCTGTACGCCGTCCTCGACCCCAGGTTGCGCCATGTCCGATCTCTTGCCTGACGTCGAACTGCTGCCGGCCCGTCCGGAGCTGGTGCCGGCCGCCGTGCCCGTGAAGCAGCGCAAATCCGGCTTCGGCGTGGCGTTCTGGATCGCCGTTGGTTGGCTCGCGGTCCTGGTGACGCTGGCCGCGCTCGCCGGTGTGCTGCCGTTCATCAAGGACCCGAACCTGCCGTACGCCGACGGACTGCGGGTCGGTCCTTCGGCCTCGCACTGGTTCGGAGGCGACGCCATCGGCCGGGACGTCTTCAGCCGCGTGATCTACGGGGCCCGCGTGTCGCTCGGTGTGGGCGTGGCCTCGATCACCCTCGGCATGCTCATCGGCGGGACGCTCGGGATCCTCGCCGCCTACTTCCGGGGTTGGCTCGACGCCGTGCTCGGCTCGGCGACCGACGTGCTGCTGGCCTTCCCGTCGCTGATCATCCTCCTGACGCTCATCGCGTTCCTGGGCCAGACCGTGCGCAACGTGATCCTCGGGCTCACGGTCATCGCCATTCCCTCGCTCTTCCGGGTGGCCCGGTCGGCCACCATGCGCTTCGCCCAGCGCGAGTTCGTCGTCGCGGCGCGGGCTCTCGGCGCCCGCCACCGACGGATCATCGTGCGCGAGTTGCTGCCCAACGTGATCCCTGCCCTCGTGTCCTACGCCCTCCTGAGCGTGGCCGTGGTCGTGGTGGCCGAGGGTGCTCTGAGCTTCCTGGGCCTGAGCGTGTCGGCCCCCACCCCGACGTGGGGCAGCCTCATCAACGAGGGTCGCTCGCTGCTCGACGACGCACCGCACGTGGCCCTGATCCCGTGCGCGGTGATGTTCCTCACCCTGCTGGCGCTCAACCACGTCGGCGACCGGCTCCGAGCCCGCTTCGACGTCCGGGAGAACGTGCTCACATGACCAAGCACGAGACCGCGTTGTTGGAGGTCGAGGATCTCCATACCGCCTTCCACACTCCGGAAGGCGTGGTGCGAGCCGTCGACGGCGTCTCCTTCACGCTCGAGCGGGGCCGGACGCTGGCCATCGTCGGCGAGTCGGGCTCGGGCAAGACCGTGCTCTCGCGATCGGTCATGGGACTGCTCCCCGCCCGCGGCGTCGAGCGCAGCGGG
>JAOBWJ010000117.1 GCA_025463335.1 Acidimicrobiales bacterium | reverse complement strand
GAACAACACGTTGCCCTGGGAACGGGCCGCCAACAGCGCGGCCGCGGCCCGGTCGAGGTGGCCGCCGAGCACGGCGGCGAGCAGCTCCTCGAGCGCCTTTGCGTTGAGCTCGGCCAGCTCGATCCGCTCGAGGAGACCGTCCTTCCAAAGCGCCACCACGGGGTCGGGGGCGCGCTCACCAGCGCGCAGCGTGACGAGCAGGAACGCGGCGTTCGTGGACGCCAGCTGATGGATCAGGGTGGCGGACCCACCATCCAGGAGGTTGGCGTCGTCAACCAACACCACAAGTCGGCGGCCGCCGGCCAGTGCCACCAGCGCCTCAGCTGACCGGCCCAGCACAACGACCCGATCGGCGGCCGAACTTCCGCCGGCCTGATCGACCGGCGGGAGCAGCGGAGCCACCGCACCGAACGGCAAGCCAGCGGCCGACCGACTCGCCGTCACACGGACCGTCGCAAGGCCAGCACCCTCGGCCAACCCGAGACACTCGAGGGCAAGCCGCGTCTTGCCGACGCCAGCGGCCCCGGCCAGCACGACACCGGGACAACCGCGGTCCAACACCAACTCGCGCATTCGATGCAGCTCGTCGCTGCGCCCGATGAGCGGCCATTCCCGCACACGCCAAGTGTGCTGCGGTCCCGGGGTGTCCCGATGTGGTTCGGCCGCGAAAGTTCCGTACCCGCTACTGCCGACGGGCCGACCCAAGCCGAGGTCCCATCAACGTGCAGCACATTCGCACGACCGGCAGAGGCATCCACAACAGCGAGGCGCCGAAGGCAACTCGCATCGCTCGAAGGTCGACCAGTCCCCCAAGATCAGTCCCCCCAGAGGAGCAAGCATGATTCGCAAGCGATCCATTGTCACCTTCCTCGCTGGCGCGGCCGTGGTACCCGCGCTGGTACTCAGCGGCTGTGGCAGCAGCGGCAGCGGCAGCGCTGGGGCGAGCCCTGCGTCGCAGTCGGCGACGGTCGATGTCGCGAAGACCGGCCTCGGGAACGTCCTCGTCGATTCGCAGGGCCGCACCCTCTACCTGTTCCTGAAGGACTCGGGGACGACGAGCGAGTGCACCGGCGCATGCGCGACGGCGTGGCCGCCGCTCGAGGCGAGCAGCATGCCCACGGCAGCCAACGGGGCGGATGCTTCGCTGGTCGGAACCACCTCGCGGTCCGACGGAAAGACACAGGTCACCTACAACGGCCACCCCGTCTACCTCTTCCAGGGGGACACGAAGGCCGGCGACACGACCGGCCAGGCCAAGGTGGCGTTCGGCGCCGGCTGGTTCGCGCTCTCTGCGGCCGGCACCCAGGTCTCCGGCAGCGGCAGCTCGTCCGGCGGGAGCGGCAGTTCCGGGGGCGGCAGTGGCTATTAGCGCACCCGCGCTGCTGCGGCGGAGCACGACCGGCACCGAGGCGATCGTCGACGCGGCGTACGTACTCGGTGCCCTCATGCTCGCGGGCGAGGCGGCGGTCCACATCCACCAGTACGCCAGGTTCGTGCACGGGGTGCGCTGGCTCGGCCCGCTGTTCCTCGCCAACGCGGCCGCGTCCGTGGCGGCAATCGCCGGTCTTGCGTACCGGCGGACGCGGCAGTTCGCCGCGTTCGCCGGTGTCGTCACCTCGGTGGCCGCCCTCGGCAGCCTTGTCGTGAGCTACGGGCGCGGGCTGTTCGGCTACCAGGAAGCCGGCTTCCGCACACCCGTCGAGCTCGCCGTGATCACCGAGGTCGGCGCAGTGATCCTGCTGTCCGCCGCCCTTGCGGCCACGGCCGCGGTCCACGAGGGCCGCGGGAACTGACCGCGAACATGGAGCGTTCGTGCAGAAGGAGACAACAGCATGAGCCACCCGATCAAGGTCCTCTATACGGCCGAAGCGACGGCCGAAGGCGGCCGGCACGGACACGCCCGTAGTAGCGACGGACGCCTCGACCTCGACCTCGATGTTCCGCCCGAGATGGGTGGCGCGGGCGGTCCCGGTACGAACCCCGAGCAGCTGTTTGCCGCGGGCTACGCCGCCTGCTTCCAATCGGCGCTGGTGGGTATCGCGTTCCGGCGCAAACTCGACCTGACCAGCTCGCGACTCACCGCCCGGGTCAGCATCGGCCCAGTCCTCGGCGGCGGCTTCGACATCGCGACCGCGCTCGACCTCGAGGCACCAAAGCTCGACCATGGGGAGGCTGTGGCGCTGATGGCGCGGGCACACGAGCGCTGTCCCTATTCGCGGGCGACGCGCGGCAACATCGACGTCGCGCTCAGCGTCGGCGGGACGACGATCGAGCGCAAGGCAGGGTGAGCACGTTGACGTATCCAGCTGGCCGGTCGCCTCGTCGACGTCGCGCTCTGTGTGGCGCGGGTCGACAGGCCCGGTCCTGGTTCGAACCGACAGTCGAAGGAGGATCTGATGACTGCTGTACATAGGACGGCGCAGGTTGAATGGACAGGGAGCATCGCACGAGGTTCCGGAGTCATGTCCGGAGGCACCGGCGCTTTCGGCGAGCTGCCCATCTCTGCCGCGTCGCGGATGGGTGAGCCTGAGGGCAGGACGAGCCCGGAGGAGCTCATCGCCGCGGCGCACGCGGGCTGCTTCACCATGGCCCTGGGTTCGATCCTCGCAGGACAGAAGACACCTCCGGAGCTCCTGCAGGTCACTGCGACCGTGACGCTGGAGACGTCCGGGACGCCGACGATCACCTCGAGCCAACTCGACGTGCACGGCGTGGTCCCCGGAGCGGACGCGGCATCGTTCGATCGGGCAGCCCATGACGCCGAACGGGCCTGCCCGGTCTCGCGAGCCCTCCAGGGGAATGTCGAGATCCGCGTGCAGGCCACGCTGGACGAGCCAGCACTGGGCGCCTAGCTCGGCGACGGCGATGTCACGCACCGAACATGGATCGTGCCCGGCTCACGCACTTGCGGCCCCAGGGCCGAACCATCCCAGAACTCGAGATCCGCATTCTGGTAGGCGTGAATGGCACGCCCCGCAGCGAACGAGCGCTCTCGTGGGCCGGGCTCAGCCTTGCGCTCGCTGCGATCAGCCTCGACGCTGAAGCGACGCTGGTCGACCACCTACGACACGACGTCCCCAGCCAACTCGACGACACCGGCATCGACGGGGCGTTCGACGCCTACGAGGGCGAAGCGGCAGCCACCCTCGAACGAGTCGCCGAACAGGAACACGCCGACCTCATCGTCGTGGGTGCACCGTCACGTCAGTCTCGCCGGTCTTCGCGGCGGGCTTTGCGGCGTCGATGGCGGCGCATCACGCCCGCTCCGAACCACACCAGCGCCCCCAGTAGCGCGGCGACGATGGTGAGCAGCCAGAGCGGCCAGGTGAACGTCCAGAACAAGAAGTCAATATCGACGCGCTGGCCGTTCTGGAGAACGAAGATGAGGAGCAGCCCGACTCCTAGCAGGGAGGCGATGGCTCCGGCGCTGACCTCGGTCGCCTCTCTGTCCGTCCCGCTTCTCGTGCCGTCGTTGTGATTCGGCTGAACCATGGCGGTCGACCTCTCCGTTGCCGTCTGGAACAAGGGGCGGTGCCCGCAAGGATCGCCCCCTTGCGCGGTGACGGTCAATCACCGTGCTCATCTCGAGGACCACGCGAGGCGAGCGCCGCGCCGGCCTTCTCAGGGCTTCACGAAGCACTGCACGAAGGCAAGCGCGGTGTCGGCGACCTCGCGCCAGCCATGGTCGATCACGAGCGAGTGTCCCCGGTTCGGCATCTCGACGATCTCGGTCACGCCCTCGTTGCGGCTCTGCTTCTTGAACGACGCGTTGGCGATCTTCCACGGCACCGTGTTGTCCTTCTCGCCCGAGACGATCAGCAACGGTCCGCGGTCCGGGTTCTTGGAGTTCGTCTTCGCCTCGGTCCACGGGTTGAGGTTGGCGGTCGCGGCCTGGAACAGCGGGACGCCCGAGCCCGGGACCGCGAACAACGCGTGCAGCTCGCGTGCTTCCTCCTCGCTGACAGCGTTGGCGAAGCCGAAGCGAAACTGCTCGAAGGTCAGCGGTACGGCTCGGTGGTGGTTGAGTGGGTTTCGCAGAACCGGCGCTGCCGACTTGAGCGCCGAGATCGGCAGGGGCAGGACACCCCGGAAGGGCGCTGGGTCGATCGCGACGGTTGCGGCCGACAGGCTGCGTCCAGCGAGGATCTGAACGAGGAGTCCTCCGAACGAGTGCCCGATGACCGCGGGCTTCCTGTCGAGCTTGCGGATGAAGTCTTCGACGTGATCAGCGATCTGCCCGACGGTCTTGCGGGCGAAGACGTCGGGGTGCTCATTGGCCTCCTCGACGGTGTCGGGGTCGTCGGGCCAAGACGGGGCCACCGTCGTGTAACCGGCCTGCTCGAATACGGGCCGCCAGCGGTCCCAACTGCTGGGGAGCAGCCAGAGCCCGTGGACGAACACGATCGGAGCGAGTGCGGATTCGTTCGCCCGGTTGATCTGTGCTTCCTCGTGGTCGGTGATGACTGCCATGGTGGTCATGCTCCTTCCTTGGGCTCCTGGACGATCGCCTCGAAGGTTTGGGGTCTGTGCTGGCTCCGGTGGCGCGGACTGGCGGTCAAGACCCCGCGGGTTGGAACAACTCGATCACGTTGCCGGCTGGGTCCTCGAGAAGGATCTGTGAGCCGCCCGGGCCGGTGACGATGTCGTTGCGGAACGGCACGTCGGCGGCGCGGAGGCGTTCGACCTCGGCATGAAGGTCGGGTACGACGAGATGGATGCGGTTCCAGCCGCCGGGACCGGGTCGGCGGCCGTCGGGCATCGGGCGCCCGGCCGAGCTTGCAGGGCCGCTCAGCAGGAGGCGGAGGTTGCCGCGGGTCACATCGGCGAACGCCGGCACCGCGCTGGACAGAACGGTGAAGCCGAGGTGGGTGGTGTAGAAGGCGAGCGCCTCCTCGACGTCATCCACCATGTAGCGAACGTTGACCAACGACTCGTTCATTCGGAACGACCTCCATTCGGTGTTGTGTGGATGGCGACCAGCCAAAAACGGATTCGCTTCTCGATGTCGGCCGCGGCGCATCGGAAGGCCGGGTAGGTCTCCTCGTCGGAGACGGCTTCGAGGGACGGGTCGGGCACGCTCCAATGGATGAGCTCGGCGCCGCCGGGGAACTCGGGGCACACCTCACGAACGCGGTCGCACAACGAGATCACGTGGTCGAACCGCTGATGAAGGAACTGCGAGAGATGCTTTGAGCGGCGACCTTCGAGGTCGACCCCGTGTTCACGGGCAACCCGGATCGCGTTCGGGTGGATCGGCTTGGGGCTGCTGCCCGCGCTGAAGGCCCGCACGCTGCCGTTGCCGAGCTGCTGTGCCAGTGCCTCGGCGATCTGCGATCTGGCGCTGTTGCCCGTGCACAGGAACAACACTCGTGGCCGCCTGCGTCTCATCGCCGTCGGAGGTGCCGGGATCGTTGGGACGCCGAGCGCCGGGTGGATGGAGCCGCCGGCGGCAGCCAGCAACTCGGCGCAGCGCCCCAAGTCCAGGCTGAAGTAGTGATCCCGGCCATCCGCTGAGCTCCGCCGCTTCGTGACGACGGCAAGGTCCTCCGATTGCAG
>JAOBWJ010000108.1 GCA_025463335.1 Acidimicrobiales bacterium | reverse complement strand
GGCACGATCACGCCCCCGCCCCCGCCGTAGACCTTCACGTGGCCGTAGCCCTCGGCCCGCAACCGATCGACCAGGTAACGGAAGTATTCGACGTGACCACCCTGGTACGAGCTGATGGCCACGCCGTGGGGGTCCTCCTGGACCACGGCCGCCACCACGTCGTCGACCGAGCGGTTGTGGCCGAGGTGCACGACCTCGGCCCCATGGCGCTGGAGCAGGCGCCGCATGATGTTGATCGACGCGTCGTGTCCGTCGAACAAGCTGGCCGCCGTCACGAAGCGCACCGTCATGTCCTCAGATTACTAGGACGTCCTAGTAAGTGCCAGAGGACCGCCGCACCTTCTCGAGCAGCCGGTAGAGCTGTGCGGTCTCCCGCTCGCTCAGGCCGATGGCCCCGAACACCTCGGCGTTGAGCACTGCCGTCGCCCGCTCCACCACGTCGCGCCCGCTGTCGGTGATGACTGCGAGCGTGGTGCGGCCGTCGGTCGGGTGGGGCCGGCGCTCGACGAACCCCTGGCCTTCCAGCCGGTTCACGGCGCTCGTGATGCTGGTGGCGTGGACCTGCAGGCGGTCGCCGAGCTTGCCCAGCGGTAGCTCGCCGTGGCGCGTGAACGCCAGCAGCCGCAGCAGCTCGTAGCGGGCGAACGTCAGCCCGAACGGGGTCAGGTGGTCGTCGACCCGGGCCAAGAACAGCTGCTGGGCCCGCATGATCGACGTCACCGCCGCCATGGCCGGCGCCGCGTCCGTCCAGCCGTGGGCCTCCCACTGCCGGCGGGCTTCGGCGATCGGGTCGAGACCGTCGGCCATGCCGCAACCTCTAGCACGCGGCAGCGCTATCAGTAGGCGAGACGCCGGAAATAGCGTTCCTGGATGGCGCTGCGTGAGTACCTCATCGGCGAAGTCACCGAGGACTTCGATGACGGCCTTCTCTCCCGGCGGGAGGCGCTCCGGCGGTTGAGTCTCCTGGGAGTGGGGCTCAGCTCGGCCGGCGTCCTGCTGGCCGCGTGCGGGAGCGACGACTCACCGCCCCAGACCGAGGCAGCAGCCCCGCGCTCGACGACATCGACCTCGGCGGCGGCGACGCCGGTCCCGGCCGAGACCATCCGCTTCACCGCACCGTCCGGTGAGGTCACCGCCGCCTACGCGGCGCCGGCAGATCCGCGGGGCAGCCTGCTGGTGATCCACGAGAACAAGGGTCTGACCCCCCACTTCGTCGACCTGGTGGGCCGCTTCGCCGGTGACGGATGGGCCGCCCTGTGCGTCGACCTGGTCTCGCCCGAGGGAGGGACAGCGAAGCTCGGAGAGGCCGGGGCCACCGCCGCCCTCGGCGCCGCCCCGGTCGAGCGGTTGGTCGGCGATCTCCGCGCCGGGATCGACGAGCTCGAACGCCGGGCGCCGGGCGGCAAAGTCGGCGCCGTGGGCTTCTGCTTCGGTGGCGGCATGACGTGGCAGCTGCTCCAGGCGGGTGAGTCCCGGCTGGCCGTGGCGGTGCCGTTCTACGGCCCCGCCCCCGACGCACCCGACTTCAGCCAGGCCCGGGCCGCCGTGCTCGCCATCTACGGCGAGCTCGACGCCCGGGTGAACGCCTCCCAAGATGCGGCCCGCGCCGCTCTGGACGCGGCCGGGCTGACGTACGAGATCAAGACGTACGCCGGCGCCGACCACGCCTTCTTCAACGACACCGGCCCCCGCTACAACGAGGGGGCCGCCACCCAGGCCAAGGCTGATCTCGACGCTTGGCTCGAAGCGCACCTGGCCTAGTGACCCTGAGTTAGATGCTCCCTCCCGGCCGGAGGCACACGGCGGCCCCGGGCTCGAGGACCTGGAAGTCGAAGCTCTCCTCCAGGCGCAACCACACGTTGTCGCCGTCGTGATCGACGTAGCCGATCGAGATGTCCTCGCCGCAGTGGAAGACGAAGTCCCCACCCCGGAGGCTCAGCACCACGCCGCCGTCGACACCCGGCGCCCACACCACCGGTCCGTCGAGGATCTGCCGGAGGTGGTCGAGCAGCGGGTAGCCGCCGTGCTCGGTCGTCTGCACGATCTCGGTGTAGATCGCCGGAGCGATGGCCAGGCCGTAGGGCCCGCCGATGCCCGTGTTGCGCAGCACGTCGACCGAGCGGGCCACGATGGTCGGGTACTGCTGCACCTCGGCCGGCAGGGTGAGCTGTTCGTGCGTGCACCGCCCAGCGATCCCGGACAACCTGGCTGCCGGGTAGCCCTGGAAGATGGCGACGTTCTCGCCGATGGCCAGCCTTCGGGCGGCGTCGTCGAGCTCGGGGAGGTCGGCGTCCTGCGCCCCCCGCTCGACGTCCTCCAGCTCCCGGCGGGACACGGTGAAGGCGGCCCGCAGCTCGACGAGCGGGGCCACCCAGCGTTGGAGGGCGGAGAGTCCCTCGGCCGGCCCCGCGATCTCCTCGACCCGGCCAAGGTCGGTCGCCGAGTGCTGCCAGCCGTGGGGGCCGTCGAAGTCCACCAACTTGCGGGCGGCGAGATAGGTGGCCAGTCGGGGCCTGACGGTGGTCTCGACGGCGTCCCAGCCGGCCTCCGAGATCGGAGCGAGGGCACGGAGCAGGTGGTCCATCACCGCTCCCCTCGCAGGCCGCCCATCCCCAGGGATGACTGGCCGTTGCCCACCGGGCCGAGTGGATCGGTGGTGAAGAGGAACCGGCGGAGCTGCGCGTCGAGGGCGGGGTCGTGGCGGCGGATCCATTCCAGGGTCATGGAGGCGTGCTCCTTCTCGTCATCGCGGCTGTTGGTGAGCACAGCGGCCAGGGTGCCGTCGTCCGTGGCCTCGATCCGCTGGTGGTACCAATCGATGGCCTCGAGCTCCTCGATGAGAGAGATGAGGGCCCGGTGCATGTCGATCGTCGCCTCCGACATGCGGTCGGCCGGCTCGTGGAGCCCCTCACTTGCCATGGTTGCCTCCTGACGGCGCGCGGGTTCGGCGGTTCGCTCCAAGTAGGCATCGGCGGGGGTCTCGCTCACATCACGCGGACGCGTGGTCCGGCTCGTCGAGCACGAGGGTCCTTCGCTGACGTGGTTTCCGGCGGTGACCACCCCGCTGACCTCTTGACCCTGTTTCTCCTTTCGGGGTACCAGAGAGAAAGTGATGGGACCAAGGCGCTCACGTCACGCACTGAGGGTGGCCATGGCGGTCCTGGGGCTCACCGCTGGCCTTGCCGCCTGTGGCGGTGACAGCGGCAATGGGTCGAACACTGCAGCGGGTCCTACCTCGTCCAGAAGGGCGGCGAAGGCCGACGCCGTCGCCGCCGTCGAGAAGGCGAAGGGCCCGGTCAAGTTCATCTCGCCCGGTGGTCCGGTCGACGTGCGCCCCTATGCCGGCAAGGAGCTGTGGGTGGTGTCCGCCGACCTGTCGATCCCGTTCCACCAGAACATCGTCGCCGGGTTCAAGGAGGCGGCCACGGCCGCGGGAGTGCGGGCCGTGGCGTTCGACGGGAAGGGCAGGACCACCGAGATGGCGCGCGGCATCGAACAGGCCGTGGCCCAAGAGGCCGCCGGCATCGCCCTCATCTCCATCGACACGCGGCTCGTCACTGCCGCCATCGCCCAGGCGAATGCTGCGCTGATTCCGGTGGTCGGCGTCCTGAACACCGACGCTCGGGCCGGTCTCGACAAGGGCACGGCCGGTGAGGCGACCATCGACTACATCGGTTCGGGCGAGCTGCTCACCGCCTACGCCGTCGCCAACACGGACGGCCCGGTCAACGGGCTCTACGCCGACGTGAGCGAGTTCCGCGTGATGGGCTTCCTGAAGCAGGGGATCCAGGATGGCTTCCAGCGCTACTGCCCCACCGGGTGCTCCATCAAGACGTTCGACACGGAGGCCGCCGACTTCAAGGACCAGGTGCAGACCAAGACCCAGTCCGAGCTTCGAGGGAACCCGAACACGAACTGGATGTTCTCGGCCTTCGACGCCCAGGCGCTGTTCGTGGTTCCCTCCGTCACCGTGGCCGGCTTCGGCGGCAAGGTCCGGGTCGGGAGCATCAACGCCGTCGCCGCGAACCTGGACTTCATCGTCAAGAGGAACACGCAGGTCGTCGACGTCGGCAACTCGAACAACTGGCTCGGGTGGGCGGCGGTCGACCGTGCGTTCCGGGCGAGCGCCGGCGACAACGCGATCAGCGAAGTGCCGATCCGGCTCTTCGACGCCGACAACCTGGCCGGGGCCAACGTCCGGAACGAGGCGGCGCTGTTCGATGGCGTCGACTACAAGGCCGAGTACCAGAAGCTGTGGGGCAAGGCCTAGCGACCCGCTACTCGTTGGTGTCCTCGATGAAGATGCACTCACCCGGGCAGTCGAGGGCCGCCACGATCACGGCGTCGAGGAGGCGGGGCGGCACGGTCGCCGGCGACTCGGGACCTCCGGGGTCGTTCTGCACGGCGCCGTGGTCGACGACATAGGAGATGCCGTCGTCCAGCAGGACGAACACCTCGGGGCAGTGGTCGATGCACAACCCGTCACCGGTGCAGAGATCCTGGTCGATCCACACCTTCATCGGCAGCCCGCCTCGCACCCGTGAGCCTGCTCAATGGTGCCACCACTAGCCACCCCGGTGCCGTGGTGGCCCCCTCACCGTCGCCACCGGGTGCCCGGCTGCAGCGCTGGGCGTGCGGTGCTCCTCGACCACAGGCTCGGACCGGTCCTCCTGCCCGACCAGCTACTCCGGCGGTGCCTCAGGCGCCGCCGTGAATCATGTCGTTCTCGAAGGCGAAGGCCGTCGCAGCAGCGCGGGTGGAGACACCCGCCTTGGTGAAGATGTTGGACAGGTGGCGAGCAATCGTCTTGTCACTGAGGAAGAGCGCGGCGGCCACCTCCTTGTTGGTCTGGCCGGCGGCGACGAGCCGGAGCACCTCGGCTTCGCGTGCGGTGAGCCCCGCAGGAAGGGGCGAAGGGTTGCCGGAGGCCGCGGGGCCCCGAGCGTCGAGACGGACTCCGAGGTCGTCGAAGAGTTGGCGGGCGGCGTCGAAGGCGGAGGCGGCACCGGGCTCGTCGCCGACATGACGACAGGCCTGGCCGAGCAGGGTGCGCGCGGTTGCGACCTCGTAGGGGACGCCGAGATCAGTCCAGCGGGCAACGGCGTTGCGGAGCGTTGCGCATGCGGCGGTGTCGCCTTGCGCGAGCTGGACCCGACCTCGCGCGGTCAGGGTCGCGGCCTGAAGCCCGACGCTGTCGAAGGCGTCGGCGATCGTCTCGAGCTCGTCCACCGCTGCGGTGGCGGCGCTCAGGTCGGCGGCGGCGATGGCGATCTGGGCGCGAGCGGGCAGGAGCTTGGCGCGGGCGAGACGGTTCCAGCCGGCATTCTCGAGCGCTTCGGTGATGATCGAGGTGGCGACATCGGGGCGTCCTTGCGCCAGTCGGAGCAGCGCGAGACCAGACCGTGGTTGACCACAGAGCCGGTCGGCCTGGATGAACGCGGCCTCGGCGGCTTCGAGGTCGCCGAGTCGCCGGCGGATGTCGCCGATCTCGGCCCAGCCGGTGGCCGCGTTCGGGAGGTTGACGCCGGCCAGCTCATTGCACGCGCGCGTCGCCTCGGCTTCGGCTTCGGCCCACTGCCCGCGCGACTGCAGGGTGGCGGCGTGGTGAACCCGACACAGGCCCGGGAACACCGAGAACTGGTGCCGCTCCGCCCACCGGGCCGTCGCCGCCGTCCACTCGGCGGCACGGCTGAGGTCGCTCAGCTGCTCACAGGCGCTGATCAGGCTGCAGTACACCTTGCCGGTCGAGTAGGGAGAAAGGCGGCTATCGAGGACGAAGAGCATCGCGTCGTCGAGCAGCGCAAGCCCCTCGGCGGGCCGACCGCCGTCGATCAGCACTCGGCCCAGGGTCTGGAGCGCCTCGGCTTCCAGGTCGGCGTGCCGCAACCGGCGGCCGAGCGCGACGCCACGCTCGGCGAGCTCGGTGGCAACCTCCAGATCACCGTGGCCGTGGGCGAGCTCGGCCTCGCGCAACAGCAGGGCGCCGAACTCGGCGCAGTCCTCGTCGGCGTCGAGCGCTCGTCGCGCCCGCCGAAGCCATACGCCGGCGATGGCCGGGTTGGCGCGGAAGCAATGGTGCTCGTACAGCCAGACCGCGCACTGCCCGGCTCGCCGGTCATCACGGAGCTCGTCGTAGAGGAGGTAGGCCCGCTCGCGGGCATCGACGCAGTCGTCGAGCCGGCCGAGCCACCACGCGGCGTCGGCCAGCAGCTCGAGCCGTTCCGCCTCGGCGGCGGGGTCACCGGTCTGCGTGCCGGCTACGGCAAGCGCGTCGACGCACGCCTGCCAGTCCTGTCGTGCTCGAGCCTCCCGGGCCGCGGCAAGCCGATCCACGCCAGCCAGGCTCGCACCGATCGCGAGGTCTCGCCCAACGAAGGGTTCACCCCGCGGCAGACATCTGTGCTGCGAGGTGCTCGAGCACGGGGCGGATCTCGGCTGCCGGGCTGAACTCGATGAACGTGACGCCCTCGTCGGTCCAGCCCGTGTGGCCGCCCGGCCAGTAGTAGAGGTCGCCGGCGGAGCTCAGCTCCTCGGTGCCGTCGGCGTAGCGCAGGCGGATCGAGCCGGCCAGCACGTACCCCCAGTGGGGACACTGACAGAGATCGTCGGGGAGACCCTTGAACAGGGGAGTGAAGTCGACGCCGGGGGGCAGATCGACGTGGCGGGCGAGCACCTCGCCGCACTCGGTGGCCCGGGTCTCGATGCCGTCGACCTCCAGCTCGATGGGCATGCCCTTGATGGGAGTGTGCATGGGTGGCTCCTTCTGTTCGACCAGCTCGTGCTGGGGGATTCCTGCCCGCTGATGCTCGGCGAAGCGGACGACCGGCGGCATCGGGCAGTTCCACCAATGGCCTCGTGCCGCCATGGGTCAAATGCACCATCCCTGGACGCGCCGATGATCCATGCAGGGGATGCGCCCGCACGTGGATTCACCCACAATCACGGCATGCCCGATTGGCGCCGGCCCGAGCCGACGTGGGACGAGGAGCTGACCCGGCTCATCCAGCACGGCCGCGACCGAGAAGCGGCAGTGCTGGCCTCTCAGCGGCTACCAACGCTCACCCAAGGAGCTCACATGGACCCACGGACACAACTCGACGAGATCGTGCCGTTGCTGAACAAGCTGGTCGCGCCACTCGACGACGCTCAGCTCGACGCTCCGACCCCCTGCGCCCAGTTCGCGGTCCGCGGCGTCCTCGAGCACATGGTCGGCGGGGCGACGGCATTCGCAGCAGCGTTCCGCGGCGAGGCGCCGCCAGAGCAAACGGCGGGAACCGATCTCGTCGCCGCGTTCCCCGTGGCGATGGCCGACCTCCAACAGGCGGTTCGCTCCCCCGGTGCGCTCGACCGAACCATCGCCGCGCCGTTCGGTGACGTACCGGCCGACGCCTTCGTCCGGTTCGTCGCGCTGGACGGCCTCGTGCACGGATGGGACATCGCCACTGCCACCGGCCAGCCCTACGAGCCGCCCGCCACGCTCGTCGCCGAGGTGCTCGCCTTCGCCCAGGAGGCGATCGTGCCGGCGATGCGCGAGGCACACATGTTCGCGGCGCCGGAGGAAGCGCCGGCGGACGCCACCGGCATCGAACAGCTCGTCGCCCTCACCGGGCGGCGGGTGGAGAGGAGCTCTCTATGACCGCGAACGCCCCGACCGTCGACTACGACGCCATCAAGACCCGCCAACGCGACACGTGGGGGTCGGGTGACTACGCCGTGATCGGCACGACGCTGCAGATCGTCGGTGAGACGCTGTGCGAGACCGTCGACCTCGAGGCCGGCCAGCGAGTGCTGGACGTTGCCGCCGGCAACGGCAACGCCTCACTTGCCGCCGCCCGGCGCGGGTGCCAGGTCACCGCCTCCGACTACGTGTCCTCGCTGCTGGAAGGCACGCTGGCCCGGGCCGCCAGTGACGGCTTGACGATCGAGTCCCGAGAGGCCGACGCCGAAGCCCTGCCCTTCCCCGATGCCAGCTTCGACGCGGTGCTGTCCACGTTCGGTGTCATGTTCACCCCGAACCCGGAACGTGCCGCCGCCGAGCTCCTACGGGTCTGCCGTCCCGGCGGCCGAATCGGCCTCACGAACTGGACGCCGGCCGGCTTCATCGGCCAGATGTTCAAGATCGTCGGGCGTCACGTGCCACCCCCAGCGGGCGTTCGTTCGCCACTCGAGTGGGGAACCGAGCCGCGCCTCAGCGAGCTCTTCGGCAGCGATGTGGAAGCGATCGACTCGCAGCGACGGCACTTCGTGTTCCGCTACCGCTCTGCTCAGGACTGGCTCGACACCTTCCGCACCTACTACGGGCCGACGCTCAAGGCCTTCGGCACGCTCGATGACGCGGGGCAGAAGGCCTTCGAGCAGGAGCTTCTCGCGCTCGCCGACGAATCCAACACGTCAACGACCGGGGCGCTGCGGATCCCGAGCGAGTACCTCGAGGTCGTGGTGGTGAAGGCCGCCTGAGGTTGACCGCCTGACTGAGGTGACCGGGACGATCGTCCAGGTCAGCCCCAGCGAACTCCCAGATCGAGCCGCTTCAGTCGATCGATGGCGGTGCACCTCGAACAACGACGCTCGCAACCACTCGCGGCGGAGGCACGCCCGGCCGACGCTGGCTCGACCGGGTCGACCAGCCTGGGACATCGACCTGCCCTCGACGGCCTCCGAGGGCTGGCGATCGCCGTGGTGGTTTGGGCGCATCTCCCGGGCTCGTGGTACTCCGGTGGCACTACGGCCGTCGACGTCTTCTTCGTGCTGAGCGGCTTCCTCATCACGACGTTGCTCCTGGAGGAATGGCAACGGACCTCCGCGATCTCGCTGCGGCGGTTCTGGGTGCGGCGGGCGTGCCG
>JAOBWJ010000055.1 GCA_025463335.1 Acidimicrobiales bacterium | reverse complement strand
CGGCCGGCAACTCGTGCTGCGACCGAAGCAGTTCGAGCTGCTCTCCGTGCTGGCCCGCAACCCCGGGCGGCTGCTGACCTATCGCGCCCTCATCACCGGCCTCTGGGGGGAACCTCGCTCGGATCGGCACGAGGCGCTGCGGTGGCACGTCATGGGTCTCCGCAAGGCGATCGGCGAAGGCCCCCAACGGCCCCAGCTGTCGAACGAGTCCGGCGTCGGCTACCGGTTGAGCGAACCCGACTGAGCCGGTTCGTCGGCCGAGCGGGTCACCACGAACGCGGCGAGGGCGGTGGTGATCGGCACCGAGGCGATGAGCCCGATGCTGCCCACCAGCGTGCGCACCACCTCCACCGCGATGACCTCGCTGGTGAGGATGTTGCGCAGCTGGAGGTTCGACTGGGTGAAGAAGATCAAGAGGGGCAGCGAGGCACCGGCGTAGGCCAGCACGAGCGTGTTGACCGTCGACGCGATGTGGTCGCGGCCGATGCGCTCGGCCGCCCGGTACAGCGAGCGGACGTCGTAGCGGGGGTTGGCCTTGCGCAGCTCCCACACGGCGGAGACCTGGGTCACGGTCATGTCGTCGAGCACGCCGAGCGAGCCGATGACGATGCCGCCGAGCAGCAACCCCTGGAGGTTGATCGAGCCACCGGCAGCGGAGAGGAACACCGCGTCCTCGTCGGCCAGCCCGGTGAGCTTGCTGCCGATGACGAACACCCAGGCCAGGCCGGCGATGAGGGCCAGGCTCAGCAGGGTGCCCAGCACGGCGACCGTCGACTGGGTGTTGAACCCACCCGTGACGTACAGCACCGCCAGCATGATGAACGACGACCCCACGATGGCCACGATGATCGGGCTGTGGCCGTGCAGGACTGACGGAATCACGAACCACACCAGCACGAGCAGGCTGATGACCAGTGCGGCGAGGGCACGGACCCCGCTCCAGCGGCCGAACACCACCGACGCGGCCACGAACAGCAGGAACAACAGGGCGATGGGGAAGTCGCGGTTGAAGTCCGAGAAGTAGTAGGTCGTGGTGCCGTCGGTCGTGTCGGCACCGAGCAGCACCTTGTCGTCGACGTGCACCGCGGGGGAGCCGGCGCTGCCGCCCATCTCCAACTTCACCCGTCGGCCCTGGTCCTTGCCCTGGTCGAGCCGGACGGTGACCTCCTGGCACCGGTCGGGCGAGTCGGCCGGGCTGCCGAGGCACGTCTCGGTGGTGGTCCCGACCACATTGCCCTTCACCAGCGCGGTCGACTGGCCGAACAGGCCGCGCAGGTCGGGGCCGGGCCCCTGCGGCCGCAGGACGAGCAACCCGACGCCGGTGGCCACCAACACCGGGACGATCAGCAGCGCGAGCAGCCGCCGGATCCGCACGGGGATGTCGAGGTCGTCGTCGTCGCCGTGATGGGCATGCGAGTGGGCCATCGGCTGGACCGTAGTGGCGACATGGTGTTGACTTCCAGGTATGAGAATCATTCTGACTTTGGCGGTGGCGGCAGGGCTGCTGGCCAGTGGGTGCGGATCGGACGCCAAGAGCGCCTCTGCCAACGGGGGGCGGATCCACGTGGTGGCCAGCTTCTATCCGCTGGCCGAGGCGGCCAGCCAGGTCGGCGGGACCGACGTGCAGGTCGACAACCTCACCCGCCCGGGGTCCGAGCCCCACGACCTCGAGCTTTCCACCAAGCAGGTCGACGCCCTCGAGGGCGCCGACCTGGTGGTGTTGCTCGGCCGCGGGTTCCAGCCGGTCGTCGAGGAGTCAGCCCGGCGCCGGCCGAAGGGCACCACCCTGTCCGTGCTCGACACCCTCACGGGCGTCGGGACGGGAACGGTGGCCGCGGAGGGCGAGTCCGGCGGCGTGGATCCTCACGTGTGGCTCGACCCGAACGGCATGCACCGGATCGTGGCGGCAGTGACCGACTCGTTGACGGCAGTGGCGCCGGCCAAGAAGGCGGCGTTCGAACAGCGGGCGGCGGCCTACGAGCAGCAGCTCGACGACCTGGCCGGCCGCTTCGCCGACGGGCTGAAGACGTGCCGGACGAAGACGATCGTCACCTCGCACGCCGCCTTCGGCTGGCTGGCCCGCAGCTACGGCCTCCAGCAAGAGGCGATCTCCGGCCTCTCACCCGAGCAGGAGCCCGATCCCCGGCGGCTGGCCACGCTCGTCGACCTGGTGCAGAAGCGCCACGTCACGACGATCTTCACCGAGACCCTCGTGTCCCCGAAGGTGGCCGACACCCTCGCCCGCGAGGCGGGCGTCAAGACCGACGTGCTCGACCCGCTGGAAGGCCTGACCAAGGACCGGGTGGCGGCCGGCGACGACTACATCTCGGTGATGGACGACAACCTGGCCCGCCTCCGGGTCGCGCTCGGCTGCTGATCAGGGTCGGCGATCGGTCGGGTGGTGCCGGAACCGACGCCACCGTGGACACTGGGGGAATGCGAGTCGTGCGTGCCCTCTTCCTCGCCTCGGTGGTCGTGGCCTGCGGTTCGGCGCCCGCTGCCCGCCCGGTCTCGTACACGCGCTGCACCGGGGCCACGGCACCGGTCCGCTACGACCATGTGGTCTGGATCGTGATGGAGAACCACAGCCGCAGCGCCGTGCTCGGTTCGCCCTCCGCCCCGTTCGAGTCCGGCGTGGCGACCGGGTGCGCGTCGGCGGCCAACTACGCCGACGTGGGCCGACCGTCGCTGCCCAACTACCTGGGGGCCACCTCGGGATCCACGTTCGGGGTGCGCGACGACGCCTCCCCCGCCAAGCATCCGATCACCGCCGACAACCTGTTCCGCCTGGTGCGGCGGTCGGGCGGCGCCGCCCGCACCTATGCCGAGGCCATGCCGGCACCCTGCGCCCTGACCCCGGCCGGTCGCTACGCCGTCAAGCATGACCCGGCCGCCTACTACCAGGGCGCCGATGATCGAGCCGCCTGTCGGCGCGACGACGTGCCGCTGGGCACGCTGGCCAAGGGACCGTTGGCCGCTGACTTGGCCGGCGGGACGCTGGCCCGGTTCACCCTGGTCGTGCCCGACCTCTGCAACGACACCCACGACTGCGGGGTGGCCGTCGGCGACCGTTGGCTGCAGCAGTGGGTCACTGCCATCACCGACAGCAAGACGTTCTCGCAGGGCCGCACCGCCCTGTTCGTGCTCTGGGACGAGCCCACGCCGATGCCGTTCCTGGCCATCGCCCCGTCGGTCCGCCCCGGCACCGTCGTCGCCCAGCGGGTCGACCACTACGCACTGCTGCGCACCACCGAGGAGCTGCTCGGGCTTCCGCTCCTCGGCGGGGCCCGCACGGCGCCGAGCATGCGCGCCTCGCTGCATCTCTGAGCGCGCGACACGTCCTATCCGCCGCTCACGAATGCGTGACCAGTCGGGCGGCGGCGGCCGCGATGTCCTCCACCTGGGGCAGCACGACGTGCTGGAGGCTCGGCTCGTAGGGCACGTGTGTGTCGAGGGCGGCCACCCGGCGGATGGGCGCGTCGAGCAGATCGAACAGCTCGTCGGCCGCCCATGCCGCGATCTCGGCGCCGAAGCCACAGGTGAGGGTGTCTTCGTGGACGACGAGGAGCCGGTGCGTGCGGGCCACCGACGCAGCGATGAGGTCCTGGTCCCAGGGCACGATCGTGCGCAGGTCGAGCACCTCGGCCGACACCCCGGCCTCGTCGAGCCGGGCCGCCGCCTGCAGCGACTTCTCCACGGTGGCGCCCCACGTCACGAGCGTCACGTCGGTCCCGGACCGCCGCACCACGCCTCGGCCGAAGGGCACGACGTGGCCCGGCCCGGGGTCGGGATCGCGGGCGTAGGCCTGGCGGAACAGGTGCTTGTGCTCGAGGAAGAGCACCGGGTCCTCGTAACGGAACGCGGCCCGCAGCAGGCCGGCAGCGTCGGCGGCGCGCGAGGGGAAGGCGATCAGGAGGCCGGGTACGTGGGCGAAGATCGACTCGCCGCACTGGCTGTGCCAGATCGAGCCGCCGGCCACGTAGCCGCCGATGGGGACCCGCAGCACCATCGGCACCGTGAACGTGCCGTTCGAGCGCCAGCGGATCGTGGCCGCCTCGCTCCGGATCTGCTGCATGGCCGGCCAGATGTAGTCGAAGAACTGGATCTCCGGACACGGGCGCAGGCCGCGGACGGCCTGACCGATGGCCCGCCCGACGATGGTCGCCTCGGCGATGGGGGCGTTGGTGCAGCGGTCGTTGCCGAAGCGGCGCTGCAGGCCGCGGGTGACGCCGAACACGCCGCCCTTGCCCTCCACCTTGTCGAGCAGGTCGGGGTCGGCGTCGGCCACGTCCTCCCCGAACACCCGGATGCGCTCGTCCCCGGCCAGGAGGTCGTGCAGGGTCCGGTTGATGGCGTCGACCATGGTGATGGGGTCGCCGTCGGTGGCGGGGGCCGTCTCCTCGATGGGCGTCACCACCACGACGTGGTCGGCGACGCTCTGGGGGTCGGGCCGGGCGGCGGCCAGGGCGCGGTGGGCGGCGGCCGCCACCTCGGCGGTCGCCCGGCGGCGGACCTCCTCGACCTCGTCGATCGACAGCACTCCCGCGCCGACCAGGGCGTCGGCCAGCAGGCGGACCGGGTCGTTGAGCGCCTCCTCGGCCAGCTCCTCGGCGGGGCGGTACTTGGCCTGGCTGTCCTGGGAGGAGTGGGAGAGCGGGCGCGGCACCTTGGCGTGCACGAGTGCCGGACCGTTGCCCGAGCGCACCCACGCCGTGGCCCGTTCACCCACCCGGCGGACGGTGAAGTAGTCGGCCCCGTTGAGGTCGTAGATCTGGAGGCCGGGGAAGCCCGTCACCAGCTGATCGATGGGCGCCGGCGCCTGGTCGCGGGCCGGCACCGAGATGGCCCAGCCGTTGTCGGCCACCACGATCAGGAGGGGCAGCTTGAGGGTGCAGGCGGCGCTGAGCGATTCCCACACCTCACCCTCGCTGCACGCTCCCTCGCCCAGCGACACATAGGTCAGCTCCCCCTCGTGGAAGCTGCACCCGGGCAGGTCGGGGTGATCGGCCAGGTAGCGGGTGGCCTCGGCGCACCCGGTGGCTCCCGGTACCTGGCTTCCGGTGGGGCTCGACTGGGTCACGATGTGGCGGGTGGCGTCGCCCCAGTGCGATGGCATCTGCCGACCGCCGGACGACGGGTCCTCGGCCGAGCCCACGGCCTGGAGGAGCACGGCCTCGGGCGTGACCCCGAGCCCGAGCACGAGGGCCAGGTCGCGGTAGTAGGGGAAGAACCAGTCCTGGGCCGGCCG
>JAOBWJ010000036.1 GCA_025463335.1 Acidimicrobiales bacterium | reverse complement strand
CGGATGCCCCGCTCCTCCACCGTCCGCAGCACGTAGTCCTGTTGCCGTTCCACGGTGGCATCATCGCACCCGACGCGCGCCACTCACGCCCGTGCGTGTTCCAGTTCATGGGCCGTTCACATTCGTGAAAAGGCAGGGAAACGGCGCCCTCGGTAGCGTGCCCTCGACCACCATCACATCGAGGAGTCCGTCCGTGACCTACAAGGCCGAGTACATCTGGATCGACGGCACCGAGCCGACGCCGCTGCTTCGGTCCAAGACCAAGATCCTCAAGGACGGCGCCGAGCCTCCGATCTGGGGCTTCGACGGTTCCAGCACCAACCAGGCCGAGGGCCATGCCTCCGACCGGGTGCTGCAGCCGGTGTTCAGCTGCCCGGACCCGATCCGCGGCGGCGACGACATCCTCGTCATGTCCGAGGTGCTGAACATCGACCTGTCGCCGCACGAGTCCAACACCCGGGCTGCGTGTGCCGCGGTGGCCGACAAGTACAAGGACTTCGAGACCATCTTCGGCCTCGAGCAGGAGTACACCCTGTTCAAGGGCACCCGTCCCCTCGGCTTCCCCGAGTCCGGCGGCTACCCCGGTCCCCAGGGCCCGTACTACTGCGGCGTGGGCGCGGATGACATCTACGGCCGCCCCCTGGTCGAGGACCACCTGGAGGCGTGCCTCGAGGCCGGCCTCGAGATCTCCGGCATCAACGGCGAGGTCATGCCCGGCCAGTGGGAGTTCCAGGTCGGGCCGCTGGACCCGGTCGAGGTCTCCGACCAGCTGTGGGTCGCCCGTTGGCTGCTCCACCGCCTCGGGGAGGACCACGGCATCTCCGTGACCCTCGATCCCAAGCCCGTTCGGGGCGACTGGAACGGTGCCGGCTGCCACACCAACGTCTCGACCAAGCAGATGCGCGAGTCCTACGACCCGATCATCGCGGCCTGCGAGGCGCTCGGGAAGAACTGGGAGGAGCACGTCCACCAGTACGGCTTCGGGATCGAGCACCGGCTCACCGGCCTGCACGAGACCGCCCCGTGGAACGAGTTCTCCTACGGCGTGTCGAACCGCGGCGCCTCGGTGCGCATCCCCTGGCAGGTCGAGCAGGACAAGAAGGGCTACATCGAGGACCGGCGTCCGAACGCCAACATGGACCCGTACACGGTGTGCCGTCTGATCACGAACACGATCTGCAGCGCCGCTTCCTGACGCTGCCACAAGCACCGCGAACGGCCGCCCCTCCGGGGGCGGTCGTTCTGCTTTTCGGCTTGATCAGCCCGCCTGCTTCGGCTTCCGGGGACGGGTGGAGACGACCTGGGCCCCGATGATGAGGATGGCCAGGGCGAAGCCCCCGATCGACAGCAGCACGAAGATCGGCAGCACCCGCCCACCCGGGTCCTTCGCCGGTGCCGCGACCGTTGTGGGCGGCGCGGTCCCGGTGTTCCCCTGGGGTGGCACGAACGTCGAGGCCGTGCTGGTCGGTGCCGCCGTGGTCGTCGGCGCCGGCCGAGGAGTGGTCGGCGGTGCCGCCGTGGTGGGCGCGGCGGTGGTCGGCGGCACGGTCGTGGTCGGTGCCGCGGTGGTCGGCGGGGTGGTCGGCGGGGTGGTGGTGGTGGTCGTCACCGGGCCGAGGATCTGGGCGGTCGCCGGCGCCCCGCCGGCAAGCACCAAGGCTCCGGCGAGGACCAGTGCGCGCACGGGCGGCAGTCTGCCAGGGGCCACTAGCGTGTCCGGGTGCACGTCGTCCGGGTCGCCCTGTGCCAGGTGAACACCGTCGTCGGTGATCTCGAGGGCAACCTGGGCCGCCTGGTCGAGCGACTGGACGAGGCCGAGGCCGCCGGCTGCGACCTGGCCGTGTTCCCCGAACTGGCCATCACCGGCTACCCGCCGGAGGATCTCCTGCTCCGCCGCGGGTTCATCGATGCCAACCTCGAGGTGCTCGAGCGCTTCGCCGCCCGTACCCGCACGTGCGCCGCCGTGGTCGGGTTCGTCGAGAGCGGCCGCGACCTCTACAACGCGGCTGCGGTGTGCGCCGGTGGGAAGGTGCTCGGCACCTACCGCAAGCGTCACCTGCCGAACTACGCGGTGTTCGACGAGGCGCGCTACTTCGCCGAGGGGTCGGGACCGGCCCCCTTGTTCGAGATCGCTGGCACCACCGTCGGCGTGTCGATCTGCGAGGACGCGTGGAACCCGGTCGGGCCCATCGCCTGGGAGGCAGCCGGCGGGGCCGAGCTGCAGGTGAGCATCAACGCGTCACCCTTCTACGTCGGCCGCCACGTCGAGCGCGAGCGCATGCTCACCACACGGGCTGCCGACGCCGCCTGCACCATCGTCTACGTCAACCAGGTGGGCGGGCAGGACGAGCTCATCTTCGACGGCGGCTCGATGGTGATCGCCCCCACCGGCCAGGTCGTGGCCCAGGCGGCGCAGTTCGTCGAACAGACGATGATCGTCGACATCCAGGTCGAGCCGGCCTGGCGCAAGCGGGTGCTCGATCCCCGCGGCCGGGCCAAGTCCGACCCGCTGCCGGTCATCCACGCCACCGCCGACCCCGGGCGTGACGCCATCGACCTCACGTACGCGCCGACGATCACGCCGTCCCTCGACCGGTACGACGAGATCTACGAGGCCCTCGTCCTCGGCACCCGCGACTACGTCCGCAAGAACGGCTTCACCGACGTGGTGCTCGGCTTGTCCGGCGGGATCGACTCCTCGCTCGTCACCGTGATCGCCGCCGATGCCATCGGGGCCGAGCACGTGCACGCGGTGGCTCTGCCGTCGCGCTACTCGACCGAGCACTCGATCACCGACGCCGAGAAGCTGTGCGCCAACCTCGGCATCGAGCTGCGGACCATCGAGATCGAGCCCGCCTTCAGCGCCATGCTCGAGCTGCTCCAGCCGTCGTTCGAGGGGCGGGATCCAGACATCACCGAGGAGAACCTCCAGGGCCGCATCCGGGCCACCTTGCTGATGGCGCTGGCCAACAAGTTCCGCAGCTGGCTGGTGCTCATCTGCGGCAACAAGAGCGAGCTGGCCGTGGGCTACACCACGATCTACGGCGTCGACATGGCCGGCGGCTTCGCCGTCATCAAGGACGTCATGAAGACCTCGGTGTACGAGCTGGCCCGGCTGCGGAACGAGCGGGCCGGCTACGACCTCATTCCCGAGGCGGTCCTCACCAAGCCGCCGTCGGCCGAGCTCGCGCCGGGCCAGCGCGACGACCAGAACCTGCCGCCCTATGACGTGCTCGACCCGATCGTCGAGGCCTACGTGGAGGACGACCTCACCGTCGAGGACCTCGTGCAGCGGGGCCACGACCCCGAGCTGGTGCGACGCATCGCCCGCATGATCGACATCGCCGAGTGGAAGCGGCGGCAGGCACCGATCGGCGTGCGCGTCACCGACAAGGCCTTCGGGCGCGACCGTCGCATGCCCATCACCAACCGCTTCCCTGGTTGACGCGCCGCTGTGCTGATGGTCTCGCTCCGAAGGCTGCGCTCGACGGCCGCCGGCATCCCCGTGGCCCCCCCGGCGCCTTCGCCGGCATGACGGTCACGTTCTGACCCGCCGCCCTGACCTGGCTCTGGCGGGGGCGGCGACCCTGTTCGGGTCGACGTTCCTCGTCATGCAGGACGCCATCCGCGACGTCGATCCGCTGGCGTTCCTCGTGGCCCGCTTCGGCATCGGTGCCCTGCTGCTGGTGCCGGTTCTGCTCCGGACGCGCAGCCACCACCTCTTCCGCCACGGCGCGCTCGCCGGGGCGGCGCTGGCGGCTGGCTACGTCGGCCAGACGGTCGGCCTCCAGTACACGACGACCTCGGTGTCGGCCTTCTTCACCTACCTGCTGGTGGTGATCGTGCCGCTGCTGTCGGCGGTCGTACTTCGGCGCCCGCCTCTCCCGTCGGCCCTGGCCGGCATCGTCCTCGCCGTCGCCGGCCTGTTCGTCATGAGCGGCACCGGCTTCTCCCTGGGCAAGGGCGTGTTGATGACGCTCTTCGGGGCGGTGGCCTTTGGCGCCCACATCGTCGTGCTCTCCGAGGTGGCCGACCGCCACGACGTGTTCGCCCTCAACGCCGTGCAGTTCTCGACCGTGGCCCTGGTGTTGCTCGGGCCGGCCCTCGTGTCGGGCAGCTTCGCCTTCCCGGCCTCGGCGTGGGCGGCCGCCGCCTACACCGGCATCGTCGTCGGCGTGGTCGCCTTCGG
>JAOBWJ010000023.1 GCA_025463335.1 Acidimicrobiales bacterium | reverse complement strand
GTGCACAGGTGGATCAGCCACGTCTCCCGCATGCGCCCGTAGTCATAGATCGCCGGGTTGCCGGCCCGCTTGGCCCACGCCGCATCCCAGTGCACGCGCTGCTGCACATCGGGGATGTTGAGGTCGTCGGGCGTGAAGAACCGCGGCACCCGCTGGCGCTGCTGCCACGCCAGGCGCAGGGCCTTGACGCCGTAGAGGCCCAAGCCCACGCCGCTGTGCCAGACCACCATGTCGGTGACCCGCAGCGGGCCCTTCACGATCGGTCCCACCTCGTCGCCCTCGGCCACGTCCTCCCACCAGCGGGGCTCGGGCCCCCGGCGACGCTCGGCGGCGTAGGTGGCGTCGATGGCGGCCAGCTCGTCGTCGGTGTAGGGGCGGATCTCGATCTCGTCGTACTTCTTGCGCTCGGTGGCCTTCTCCCGCTCGGTGCGGACCATGAGCCGGTACTGGCCCGCCAACACGGGGCCGCCGCCGGCGGCGAACACCTCGGCCGACCACTCGTGCACGGCCCGCCCCGCGAACTCGCTGACCTTGTCGTGCACGCCGACGAGGGCGTTTCGGCGTGTCACGCGGGTGCCCGGGCGCAGCGGGTTCCACCACTCCCGGAACGAGCCGGCGTAGAAGGCGTGCACGCCTCGGAGGGGGTCGCCCTTGAGCAGGGCCTTGGTCTCGTCGTCGAGCGGGCCGACCTCGTCCTCGCCGATCATGGTGTCGCCGCCGACGAGGTGCGGCGGGGCGATGGGCCCACCCCACCGGGAGGCGTGGCCCTGATCCCACCACAGCGGGTTGTCGTCCCCGTAGGCCTCGGCCACGTGGCGGAAGGCGTCCTCGTTGGGCACGAGGTAGTGGGGTGGCTGGGGATGGGGCTGGGCCACCCCGATGCGCCGGCGGAGCCGGGCCACCCCTTCGTCGGTGATCGCCTCGGGCACAGTCGTATAACGTATATGACCGTGCTGGAGGTGACCCGCGAGTCGACCGACGACCAGATCCGGGCCGCCGTCACCGCATGGGTCGAGGCCAACGTGCCGCGGTCATGGCGGGACGCCGCCTCCGCCGGGCGGGACGCCATTCGGCGGGTCCGGCCCCGCACGGACTACGAGGACTGGTACCCGACGTTCGCCGACAGCGGCCTGGCCGTGGCGACCTGGCCGCGCGAGTACCTGGGCCTCGACCTCACACCCGACCAGGCCCGGGTGGCCGAGGCGGTGCTGGCGCCCTACAACCTCGGGCGCCTCAACCCGCTGGGTCTGAACTCGGCGGCGCCAGCCCTGTTCGCCCACGGCACCGAGGAGCAGCGGCGCCGGTTCCTCCCGCCGCTCGTGCGCAACGACGAGAAGTGGTGCCAGCTCCTGTCCGAGCCGGGCGCCGGCTCCGACCTGGCCTCGCTGGCCATGCGGGCCGTTCGCGATGGCGACGAGTGGGTCCTGAACGGCCAGAAGGTGTGGACCACGTGGGCCCACTTCAGCGACTTCGCCGTGTGCCTGGCCCGCACCGACCCGACGGTGAAGAAGCGCCAGGGCCTGACCTACTTCGCGGTCGACCTCCACGCCGCTGGTGTCGAGGTGCGCCCGTTGAAGCACATCGGTGGGGAGGTCGACTTCAACGAGGTCTTCCTCGACGACGTCCGGGTACCCGACGAATGGCGCATCGGCGCCGCCGGCGATGGGTGGCGGGTGGCCGGGTCGTCGCTGGCGGGGGAGCGGCAGATGGTGTCGGGTGTCGGCTCGGGTGGCGTCGACCGCATCGGCGGCGCAGGAGTCGACCGGCTGATCCAGCGAGCCCGCGAGTTGGGCCGCACCAACGACCCGGTGATGCGCCAGCGTCTCCTGGCGGTGTATGCCGAGGAGCGGGTCCGGAGCTGGACCAACCAGCGGGTGCGAGCCACCGTGCAGGCCGGCGGCACGCCCGGCCCGGCGGCCTCGATCGGCAAGGTGCAGCAGGGCACCCTCAACCAGCGCATCCAACTGCTGGCCGCCGACCTGCTCGGCGCCGGCGCCACCGCGTGGGAGGGCGACATGCCGTTCGAGGTGTCGGGCATGCTCCGCAGCCGAGCCAACACCATCGAGGGCGGCACGACCGAAGTGAACAAGAACATCCTCGGCGAGCGGGTCCTGGGCCTGCCGCGCGAGCCGGACCCGTGGGCCGACACGCCCTGGGAGGAGATTCCCCGCTCATGAGTTCCTACGAGCATCTGATCGTCGAGCGCCACGGGCCGGTGGGGTGGCTGATCAACAACCGTCCCGACCAGCTCAACGCCATGAACACCATCATGCGCGACGAGTTCGCCGACGCGTGGAAGGAGCTCGACGCCGACCCCGCGGTCCGGGTCATCGTCCACACCGGCAACGGGCGGGCGTTCCAGACCGGCGTCGACGTGTCGGAGATCGCCGGTGACGGCGTGGGCATGGAGCGCTATCGAGACTCGCTCGAGAACTTCGACATGCACTTCACGGCCTGGCACCAGCAGGTGTGGAAGCCGGTGATCACCGCCGTGAACGGCATCTGCGCCGGCGGCGGGTTCCACGGGGTGGCCGACGCCGACATCGTGATCGCGGCCAGTGACGCCCAGTTCTTCGACCCGCATGTGTCGGTGGGTCAGGTGGTCTCGCTGGAAGCCATCGGCCTGATCCGCAAGATGCCGGCCGAGGCCGTGATGCGCATGGCGTTCGTCGGCAAGTACGAGCGCATGCCGGCCAGCCGCGCCCTGCAGCTCGGGATGATCTCGGAGATCGTCGACCCGCCCGAACGCCTGCGGGAGCGGGCCCAGGAGCTGGCCGAGACGATCGCCAAGAACTCTCCGGCCGCCATGGCCGCCACCAAGAAGGCGCTGTGGGCGGCGCTCGAGCACGGGCTCACCGACGCCTGCAAGATCGGCGCCGGGCATCTCGTGTCGATGTGGGGCCATCCCGACCAGGACGAGGGGCCCCGCGCGTTCGCCGAGAAGCGCGAACCGAACTGGCAATGACGCTCGACTCGTTGCTGCTGGGGCACCCGTTCGGCGACGACGAGGGGCTGCTCCACACCATCGACCGCACGGTGACGGCGGGGGAGGCCAGGGCTGCCGCCCGTCGGATCGCCGAGGAGCTCGGCTCCCTCGACGGTCGGGCCGTCGCCGTGCAGCTGGCCAACGGTCCCGAGCTGGTGTCGACCATGGTCGGCGTGTGGCTGGCCGGCGGGGTGTACGTGCCGTTGAACCCCCGCGACCCCGACGTCGCATCGGTGCTGGAGGTCACCGCACCGGCCGCCTTCGTCACTGGGGACGGCATCGAACGGCTCGCCGGGGCCCGGACGTACGAGGACGACGTGGCCTTCGTGATGTGGACCTCGGGCACGACCGGTACGCCCAGAGCCATCCATCACACCCACACCGCCTACGTCGAGCTGCTCGACCGGGTCCTCGGCCCGCTCCGCGGCGGCGACGGCACGAGGCGGCCCACGCCGAACCTCATTCCGGTCTCCATGGCCCTGAACGCCGGGCTCTACAACTCGCTGTTCGGCCTCCGCGCCGGGGCCTCGCTCGTGATCATGGACCGCTTCGAGCCCGAGGCGTTTGCCGAGCTGGTGCGCCGGTTCGAGATCCGCTCGACCGTCCTGCCGCCGGCCGCCATGGCCATGCTCACCGACTCGGACGTGACCGACCTGGGGCCTCTCAAGTACGTGCGGTCGATCACGGCGCCGCTGTCGCCGTTGCAGGCCACGCGGTTCGCAGCCAAGTTCCCCGTCTTCGTGCTCAACGGCTACGGGCAGGCCGAGATCGGCGAGGTCATCGGCTGGACGGCGGCCGATGCGAAGGCCCATCCCGAGAAGATCGGCGCCGTCGGCCGGCCTCACCCGGGCGTCGACATCAGGGTCGACGACGACGGCCATCTGCTCGTACGTCCGCCCAACACCGCGGTGGGCATCGCCGAGCGCATCGACGCCGAGGGGTTCATCGACACCGGTGACCTGGCCCGCATCGACGACGACGGCTTCGTGTGGATCGAAGGCCGGGCCGGCGACCTCATCAACCGGGGTGGCAACAAGGTCTTCCCTGAGTCGGTCGAAGAGGTGCTGCGCCTCTCGCCGGCGGTCGACGACGTGGCCGTGGTCGGGATCCCCGACGAGCGCCTGGGCGAGGTGCCGGTCGCCTGGCTGGTGGGCCGCCCCGTCCCCGACGACGAGCTGACCGACCTGTGCCGCCAGCACCTCGTCGCCTACAAGGTCCCGGCCGCCTTCCACTGGATCGAGGAGCTGCCTCGCAGCGAGATCGGGAAGGTGCTGCGGTCCGCCTTGCGATGAGTTCCGGTCGGCGGCGGCGTCCAAGCTCCTGACACCCTCGAACGAAGGAGCCTCCTGTGCCGAAGCGAGACGTTGCACCGATCGGTGCCCCCTGCTGGATCGACCTGTTCACCTCCGACCCGGCGGCCAGTCGGGCGTTCTACGGCGACCTCTTCGGCTGGACGTCCGAGCAGGCCGGCGAGGAGTACGGCGGCTACATCAACTTCTTCAAGGACGGCGTGCCGGTCGCCGGGGCCATGCACAACGACGGCACCCAGGGCGTCCCCGACCTGTGGACCGTCTACCTGGCGTCGGCCGACGCCAAGGCCACGGTCGACGCCGCCGCCAGCCACGGCGGCCAGGTGCACGTGCCTCCCATGGACGTCATGGACCTGGGCGTGATGGCGCTCGTCACCGACGCCGGCGACGCCGCCATCGGCGTCTGGCAGCCCGGCCTCCACAAGGGCTTCGGCATCCTCGCCGAGCCCAACACGCCGAACTGGTTCGAGCTGCACACCCGGGACTACGAGGCCTCCGTCCAGTTCTACCGGGACGTGTTCGGGTGGGACACCCGCGTGGCCGGCGACACCGCCGACTTCCGCTACACCACGCTCGGCGAGGGCGACGACGCGCTCGCCGGGATCATGGATGCCTCGGCGTTCCTGCCCGAGGGCGTGCCCGCCCACTGGTCGATCTACTTCGGTGCCGAGGACACCGATGCTGCCTTGGCAAGGATCGGCGAGCTCGGCGGCTCGACCGTCATGGCGGGCGAGGACACGCCCTTCGGTCGGCTGGCCGCCGCCACCGACCCGACGGGTGCCATGTTCAAGCTCGTCGGCCCGAACAACGCCTGACATCTGACGACTCCTGCCAGTCGGGGCGGTCCGACCGCGCCGGCTGGCACGTCCGTTACGTCGGGACGACGCCGAGGGTGCAGTAGTAGGCGGTCGCGTCGATCTTCCGGAGGGTGGACACCGGGGTCGCCACGCCGCGCCGCGCCGGCCGTCCCGTCGGGTGCAGCGGTGCCCGGCCGCTCGGCCCGAGCCCGAGCTGGGCGCGCACCTGAGGCTCGAGCTCGGCGACCCAGAAGCCGCCGGCCGACGTGGCGAACCACAGCTGCCCGGTCGTGGGCACCCATCGCACGTGGGCCCACGCGTGGTCGAGGGTGACACCGGTGCCCGGCTGGACGTCGCCGGGGTTGAAGTAGGCGACCTCCTTCGGGTGCACCGGATCGCGCACGTCGAAGACCCGCACGCCCGAGTTCCACATCGACGCGACGACGAACGTCGTCCGGGCCGGGTCGTCGACGTCGTGGTAGTGCACCGAGGCGCTGACACCGGAATCGATCTGGGCCGGGCAGTTGGCCGGATCGTTGATGGCGAGGCCGAACTGCGAGACCGTCCGCGGGTGGGAGGGGTCGCTGATGTCGGTGAGCCACGGCTGGGCCGGCCCGGCAAAGGGGTTGAGCGTCTCGGGGAGGCAGCCCCACGTCGGGCCGAACACGCTCTCCTCGGAGTGCAGCACGAACGGTCGGCCGCCGATGGTGGCCGTGCGGACCGAGTGGCCCCGGCCCTGGCGCTGGCTGACGACCTTCGGTGGGCCCGCCGGGTTGCCCGTCGCGTCGCGCCGGAGCCAGTCGCGGAGGTCGAGGATGCTGAACGTCTCGAACACCGGGAGCTGGCCGCCCACGTAGAGCGTGGCGCCGTCGGCGGTGGGCCAGGCCTCGTGGCTCAGGTACTGGCTGTGGGTGGCGCCCCGCACGTCGTCCGGGAGGGTGTCGTCGAGGTCGGCGGTGGGACCGACGGCAACGGGTGTCCCGGGCGTGACCGCCTCGAGGTCGCCGAGGTAGATGGTCTTCGTCGCTGGATCCGCATCGAACAGCGGGGAGATGTCGGCGGCCTGGAGCGGTTGGGTGGCGAACACGTAGCGCCCGTTGCCCGAGATCGTCAGGTTGTGGATGTTCTTCGGCCACCGGTACGTCTCGAGGAGCCGCGGGTGGGCGCAGTCGCGCACGTCGTAGACATCCATGGGCTTGTCGCCACCGGCCTGGTTGCCGTACTGGCCGACGACGAGGACGGCCCGGTCACGGGTCTCGACCGCGTGGATGGTCTCCATCGACGCCTGGGCCCCGGGGGAGCGGAGGGTGCTGACGTGGCGAGGCGCCGTCGGGTCGGACACGTCCACCACCGCGACACCATCACCGGCGGCCGGCGACGGGTTGCCGAAGACGGCGCCGGGGCCGGCGACGTACGCGCAGTGCCCGGCCCAGGCCATGTTGCCGTTGCTGTCGGGGGCCCGGCCTCCGGCGCCGAGGGC
>JAOBWJ010000018.1 GCA_025463335.1 Acidimicrobiales bacterium | reverse complement strand
ACCTGGGTGCGTTCTTCCTTCTCGTCACGCTCAGCCCGTTAGAGCCGGGCTCACCGTGACCAGAAGCACGGGTACCGCCCTCGCCGACGTGCCGCACCGCTCCCTGGGAGCGTCTTTGGTCTTTGCGCAACCCCCGGATAGCGCCCGTTCTTGCGGGGTGGGGGCCACTGTCCGGCGCGCGCTCTCAGTCTCCCTTGGCCGTGGCGAGGGCCAAGGGGTGCACCGGCCCCCCGCCGGCGATGCGCAGCATCATCCCGGCCACGGTGAAGGTCCACCGGGTATCGACCAGGTCATCGACGAGCAGCACCGGCGACTCGGGCACGTAGGCCTTCACCTTGAAGGACCGGTAGACGTTGCCCACCTGCTGCGCGCTGTTCTCCATCTCGGCCTGGGGTCGGGGCTCGCCTCGCCGTGCCAGCACGTCGTGGAACGGCAGGCCGAGGGCGGCCGCCAACCGCTCGACGGCGTCGGCCACGATCGGTGACGTCGACGGCACCGCCGTGACCCACTCCGGCGCCGACTCCGGGTCCCACGCCTTCACCAGCCGGGCGGCGGCATCGATCAGTTCGTCGGACACCGGCTGGCCGGTCGCTCTCGCCGCCCGCACGACCGAACCCCAGCCGCCGTCGCCCCACACCGACAGCGCCCGGCCTTCCTCGACGCGGACGTTCGGACCGATGTTGCCCTTGGGGTCGCCCAGCCCGTTGGGCCACCGCTTGCGGGGCTCGATGTCGAGGCGGGCGCTGCGCAAGTAGGCACCCGCCTCGGCGATCAGCTCGGTCGGGACCGCCGGATCGAGTCCCGCACCGGTGCATCGGTCGCACCGGCCGCACGGCGTCGCCATCGAGTCGTCGAGCTGGCCCCGCAGGAACGCCATGCGGCACCCGTCGCTCGACGCGTACTCCCGCATGGCCTCCTGCTCCCGCCGACGCAGGGCCGTGACCCGCTCGACCCGGTCGGCCGGGTAGGCCCACGCCGTCTTCGTGCGCTGCCACCCGACCTCGGTGCGCTCGACGGCACCCTCGACGTCGAGCACCTTGAGCATGCCCTCGAGGCGGCTGTGACGGACGTTGACCTCGACCTCGATCTCGCCCAGCTTCACCGGAACGCCCCGTCCCTCGAGCAGCCCGATCACGCCCTCGGCCTGCTCGCGGCTCGGGAAGGCCGTGCGGATGAACCAATCCTGGATGTCGGCGTCCTCACCGCCCCGCAGCAACCAGCCGAACGACGCACCGATCCCCCGCCCGGCCCGGCCCACCTGCTGGTAGTAGGCCACCGCCGAACCCGGCGCCTGGTAGTGGATGACGAACGTGAGGTCGGGCTTGTCGAAACCCATGCCGAGCGCCGAGGTGGCCACGACCACCTTCACGTCGTTGGCCAGCAGCTTGTCCTCGGTCCGGACCCGTTCGTCCTGGTCGCTCCCCCCGCTGTAGGCGATGGCATCGATGCCCTGGCGCTGCAGCCACTTGGCCACCCGCTCGGAGTCGGCGATGGTGAGGCAGTAGACGATCCCCGAGCCGGGAAGCTTGGGGATGGCCGTCGCCAACCAGGCCAACCGGTGGGCCGGGTCGGGCACGTCGAGCACGGCGAGCGCCAGGCTCTCGCGCTCGAGCGGGCCCCGCACCACCTCGATGCCGGAGCCGAGCTGCTCGACCACGTCGTCGACCACCCGGTCGTTGGCCGTGGCCGTCGTGCACAGGACGGGGATGCCGGCCGGCAGCTGGGCGAGCACGTTGCCGATGCGGCGGTAGTCGGGCCGGAAGTCGTGCCCCCAGTCGCTGATGCAATGAGCCTCGTCGACCACCACCAGGCCGACGGTGCGCAACAGGTCGGGCAGGACGTCGCGCCGGAACCGCGGGTTGTTGAGCCGCTCGGGCGAGATCAGCAGCAGGTCGACCTCGCCCGACCGCACCTGGGCCTCGATGCTCGACCAGTCGTCTCGGTTCTCGCTGTTGATGGTGACAGCACGCACGCCGGCCCGCTCGGCCGCCAGGATCTGGTTACGCATGAGGGCCAGGAGCGGCGACACCAGGATCGTCGGCCCTGCCCCCTGGTCGCGCAGCAGCCGGGTGGCCACGAAGTACACAGCGCTCTTGCCCCAGCCGGTGCGCTGGACGACGAGGGCCCGACCCCGCCGCTCGACCAGGCTCTCGATGGCCGCCCATTGGCCATCGCGGAACTCGGCCGACGGGTTGTCGGTCAGTCGGCGCAGCAGCACCTCGGCGTCGTCCCGCAAGGTCATGGAGAGAGACCCTACGGACGGCGTGTGACAGCTCAGCGCGGGGGCGCCGGGGAAGGAGCCCCGAACCTCCCCGTGTACGCCTCCAGCCGGGCCCGCAGCAGATCGACGAGCGACGCCACGGCGGCGGCCGGAAGCACGATCTCGGCCACCGCCCGGGGCGGCGCCGTCGGCGTGAGCGGCCGATCGCCGGGGCCGTCGTGCGGGGTCGACAGCAGTGAAAACGTGATCCGGAAGTCGTACGGCGTGTACGACACATGGGTGATGTTGGCGTAGATCGGTACGCCCACGTCATCGAGGTCGGGCAGCTCGACCACCAGCGGTTCCACCCGACTTACTTCTTCTTCTCGTCGACCCGCACCACCACGACCGGGCACGGCGCATCCCGCACCAGGTCGTGGGCGGTGCTCCCCAGCAACACCTCTCGGACGGCGCTGTGGCCCCGGGTGCCGACGGCCACCGCCCCGGCGTCGCGCTCGGTGGCCAGGCGGATCAGGGTGGCGGCCACCGTGATCTCGTCGGCCACGGCCAGCCCCTCGGCGTCGCGGCCGACGGCCCGGGCCTTCTGGGCGCCCTGTTCGGCGAGCCGGCGCGCCTCCTCGTAGAGCACCTCGTCGATCTCCAGCGCGGTCCGAACGTCGATCGGCGCCGGCGGGATCATGGGGTCCATCACGTCGAAGGCCAGGCCTGGCTGCCACACCGTCACGACCAGCACCGGACGGGGGATGAGGCAGACGGCCTCGTCGAGCGCGCGCTCGCCCGAAGGCGAGCCGTCGTACCCGACGATGACCGGTCCGTCTCCCACGGCTGGACCGTACGACGATCGGTCCCGGCGCCGGAACACGCGTCCGCGTGGTGCGGGCGCCGGTCGCCGAGGGCAGGGTGGACTCGTGGAGCACGCGCGACTCAACCTGTTCACGGCAGACCCGGCTCGCCTCCCCGACGCCATCGGCTACATCGACCACGAGGCCCGTCCCATGATCGAGAAGGAAGTGGGCAGCCGGGGCATGTCGATCTCCGCCGATCACGAGCTCGGGCTCGCCCTCGTCACCTCCTACTGGGTGTCGGGCGACGCGATGCGGGAGAGCGCCCACGTGACCGCCCCCATGCGGGAGGAGGCGTTGCGGCGAGCCATGGGCACCGTCTCGGTCGAGCAGTACGAGGTGTCCAGCAACCAGCGGCTGGTCCGGCCCCACGTCGGTGGCGGCGTGCGAGTCACGCGCATCGACCTCGACCCGACGCGCATCGACGACGCGGTGGCCAACTACGAGGACACCGCCCTTCCCTGGCTCGCCGACGAGGGCGGCTTCTGCAGCGCCCACCTCTTCGTCCACCGCCGAACCGGGCACGCCGTCGAGGAGACGGTGTGGCAGGACGCCGAGTGCCTGGCCGCCAGCCGCAGCTGCGGGGCCGCCATCCGCCGGGACACGGTGGCTGCCACCGACGCCGTCATCCGCTCGCTGGCCGAGTTGAAGCTCGTCGCCGCCCCGGGCGAGACCCTCGCATGACGTACGGCGAGCTCGTGGCCATGGTCGAGCGCCGGGCCCACGTCGACCGGCGGGAAGCCGAGCGGGCGATCGAGGCCACCATGCGGACGCTGGCCGAGCGCCTGTCTCCCGACGAGGCCCGGCAGCTGGCCGCCGAGCTCCCGCCCGAGCTGCTCGGCTGGCTCCACACCGAGACGCCGCCGGCGAGGTTCGACGTCGACGAGTTCCTCCGCCGGGTGGCCGACCGGGAGGAGATCGAGGTGGCGACCGCGGAGCTGCGCGTGCGCGCCGTGTTCGACGCCGTGCGTCAGGCCATCAGCGCCGAGGAGCTGCGCGACCTCGAGGCCACGTTGCCGCAGGATCTGCACCCGCTGCTGCTCGACCTCGACGTCATCACCTACGGCGAGTTCCTCGACCGGGTGGCGAAGCGCATCGGCACCAACGTGCAGGGCGCCCGCCAGCCAACTGAGGCGGTGCTCGAGACGCTCGCCGAACGGATCACGCCCGGCGACGTGGACGACCTCGTCGCCCAGCTCCCGGTGCCGCTGCACGAGCCCCTGCGGCACGGGGCCGCCCGGCGCAACGAGCACCTCGATCCCGACGGCTTCGTGCGGGAGGTGGCGGCCCGCGAGGGCAGCGACCTGGACGACGCCCGGATGCACATCCGCGGGGTACTCGCCGTGGTGCGGGAGGCGGCGGGCGAGGAGTACACCGACATCACCGCCCAGCTCCCGACCCGGTTCACTCCGCTGCTGCCTCTGCCCTGAGCTCCCGCAGACGAACCTCCAGCGAGGCGACCAGCGCCTGCTGGTCCTCGAACTCGCGAATCACTTCGGCCTTGTCGGGTGTGGAGGGAAGGTCGGATTGGTCGGCGAGCGCCTCGCGGAGCTCCTCCAACCGTTGCCTGGCCTCGGCCAACTCGGCCTCCACGAGCCGGATCTCCTCCGTCATACCCGCCGAGTACCCGCGAGCT
>JAOBWJ010000419.1 GCA_025463335.1 Acidimicrobiales bacterium | reverse complement strand
GTTCCGATCGTTCGTCGGGTGGGGCCGAGGCCAGCGTCTCGAGCTCCTCGTCGCTGAACAGCCGCTTCCCCATCGCCGTATGATCCCGCGCGGTGGACATCGTTGACGCCGTCGACCCGGAGGACCTGTCGCCAGCGCTCCGGGAGATGTACGACGCCACGCCTCGCGCCGGCCTCAAGGGGTTCGTGCAGGTGATGGCGCACGCCGAGCGCTTCCACGTTGAGTTCTCGAGGCTCTACGCCAGCGTCCGGTTCGAGAACCACCTCGGTCACAAGCTGACCGAGCTCGTCCGGATCACCGTCGCCAACACGACCCGGTGCCCGGTGTGCATGGCTGGTCGCCTCCCCGCCGCCGTCGAGGAGGGGATGACCGAGGAGCTCGTGTGCCAGCTCGGCGCACCCGATGACGGCGACTTCACCGACGCCGAGCGGGCCGCCATCCGCTTCGCCCACAAGTTCGGCACCGACCACCTGGGGGTCGTCGACGCCGACAAGGCTGCGCTTCGCGCCCACTTCTCCGACGAGCAGATCGTGGAGCTGGCGATCCTGTGCGCGCTCTGCCTCGGCTACGGCCGCTTCTCCGCCATCTGCGGGCTGTCCGACTAGACCGCACGGGGCACGCCGCGTGCGTGCCGGCCGCCGTCATTCATTGCCGGTGGACGCAAGGCGAACCAGCGAGTGCTGGCCTGCCAAGACCACCCGGGGCCATGCAAGTGCCCGCTCCTCGGCCGAGCGAGAACGCCTTTTACACCGCGTCCTCTAAGGGCACTTCGTGGGCAGTGTCAGGCGGCGGCCGCCGAGCTTCGAGCGGCGCTTCGCTGGTCAACTCGTGGCGAGGAAGTCACCCCCGGGTAGACGGCGGCTCGGTCTTGTCCCAGATGCTCTCGAAGTCGTCGGCGACCTCGTGCCAGAGCCGCTGACGACCTTCATCAAGTGAGTTGATTTCATCGGCCAAGCGTCCGAGGAGCACGAAGTCGTGCGGGATGACTCTGCCGGCCGAGTCTCGCCTTCCATCAGGATCTGGGAAGCGCAACGCCGCCACGTTGTCGGCGACCCGATGCCAGGCTTCCGGCTGATCCCCGACGTTCGAGAAGGCTCCTTCGTACACGCCTAATGGGTCCTCGAGTCCGCCTTTGCGGAGGAACCGAAAGCCCCAGGTTCGCCCACGAGTGGCCCAGATGAACCTGGCGTTCTCGCCTGTCGAACGCACGCTCACCTTCGGCTCCTGAAAAGGATCCCGTCCTTTTCGCCCTCATCCAAGTCCAACCCGAAGCGGGTCAGCACCTCGGCCATGTAGTCCTGCTTGGCCCGGGCTTCGAGGTTCATCTTCGTGAGTTGATCGACGGTGAGGTTGGCCACCTCCCGCAGCGCCTTGTTCACGGCGTCGCGACCGACCCACTTCTCAAGGCGCTCTCTGACGAACTTTGACTTGCCGATCAACGCGGCAGCCAGAGCTGCCACGCCTCCCACCAACCTCTCGGCCGCCTTCGCAGGAATCTGCTTCCGCTCGGCCCACTTGATCAGTCGCTCAAGTGGAAGCATGGCTGCCACTGGCAGGATCAGGTCGAGGCCAATGCGCTCGGTCACCTCAATCCTGTTCGGCTCGAACTTCGCCGACGAAATCCGCAGGAAGTCCTCACCCACGGCGAGGGCGTCGGGGAACTCCACTAGCCCCTGAAGTACCTTGCGCAGCTCGCCAAGGTCATCGGAAGCCTTGCCGATGACCAGATCTCTGAACCCGAACACGTCGAGCTCCGGCAGTAGATCAGCCTTCGACAATGCCAAGATCCAGATCCGCGGAAACCGCTCGAGTGGTCTGCCGTCCTCCAACAGTTGATCTCTGAGCCTCAGCAATCCGGTGCGGAAACTGCTTAGCAACGACTTCAGGTACCGCTCTTCTTCTCCCGCGTTGTCCAATAACCGCTGACCATCAACGAGCAAAAGGGCGACATCAGAGCCGAGCAGATCCTTGAACGCGGCCACCCTCCGCTGGGCTACCTCCGGCCCGTCGACCTCCTGCTCGAACCAATCCCCGGGGTAGTCGTGCCAGACGAGACGCATGGCGTCGAACGGTGCCGGACTGTTCCCCTTGTCAGTCCTGTACCTCAGCTTCACTGAGAATGCATACGGGGTAGCTGAAAAGCGGGTCGTCTCGGGGCGGCGCCCCGAATCCTTCATGCCCAGGTAGTTCGCATGCAGTCGGTGGCCCTGACCAGTGTCGTCCGCGGTGACGTCGAACAGACTCGACTTCAGGAACTGAGGCTCTTGCGTGGCTCCGTAGAAGGAGGAGACCATGACGGTCTTACCACTGCCGCTTTCGCCGAACACTGCGATGTGCTGCTCAAGCGCGCCTCTCGTGACTTGCATGTGAGGAACGTACTTCGCAGCAGCCAATGCCTGACTGCGGTCGAGCCAACTCTGGCGACTCTGGGTAGTTGACCCCTGCAGCGGCCGAGCGCAGCGCGACCGGGCGTGCGTGCCGCGGCGCATGACGCTTGGGTTCGCCCGCCGGCTATCGAGCCCTCCAGATCGACGCCCAGCACCACAGCCGACCCGCACGCGGTCGGCGGTCAGCCACTACCCCCAAACGCCGGTTCGTGATCAGGGCCGCGGTTCGCGTAGCGGCCGGGTCGTCTAGGGCTGGTCTAAGGGGGCGACCACCCGGAGTTCGCCGGAGTCGAAGGCAGCTAGTACCGCCTGAGCGACACGCTCGGGAGCGGCTGAGGCGTCAATGACCTTGCCCTCGTGCTCGCCCAGATCCGCGAATCGAGCGTGGAGCTGTGCGAACGACTGCAGATCCTCGCTGCGGGAAATGTCGAAATCAGCGAACACCGCTTGGGGTTGGAAGTCCGGGCTCGTGGCTCGTTGCGAGGCTCGGGAGACGCAGGTCGCCAGATCGGGTCGCAGTACGGCGTAGTGAAGGGGGACCCGGTGGCTCTCGCACATCTGGGCCAGTCCCGCTAGCCCCTCTGGGAACAGCTGGCCGTCGAAGACGGTGGTGTAACCCCCGGCCGCCAATGCCAGCGCGGCGGCAGCCGTTGCGCCGCCAAGTACGTGGCTCTGTTGGGATGACTCAGGGCGACGTGGGTCGATCCAGCCGTTCACGAAGAAGGGAGTCAGGAAGTCGTCGACACGAATGTGGACGCTCGGGTCGAACGGTCGCGACCAGCCGCCCAACCGTCGTCTTGCCTGCCCCGGAGGGCCCTGTAATGACGAGGATGGGCTCGGGTGCGCTGAGCACGAATCCAGGCCGACCGTTCGCCTCGCTCGGTCCCAGATCACCTGCCACACGGGTCGCCTCAGCGTTTCCCCTTCTGGCTGGCGAACACGTACGCCGTGCGCACGCGTCTCCAGTAGTTGGTGAGGTGCGAGGTGAGATCGTCGGTTCGGAGTTTGCCGGTCAGGTGTCGAGGTCAACTCGCAGGCGGCGCCGAGCTTCCATCACCAGTGGTCGAGACTTGCGACGGTCGGCACGGCTGTCGGCGGTTCGTGGCCTGAGGTCGCCATGTCCACGAGGTGGGCTCGCAATACCACCGGGTCCTGTCCGGCCAAGCTCTTCTGGCTTGTGATGCCGATGCGGCCGAGGGCGTTGACGTCTGCGGTGGTGACCCCGTCGATCGCCGCCAGTTGAATGACGTCGAGCCACTCTCTGACGAAGGGATACGGAACCCCGGTGCTCGCGGCGAGACGCTCCACGAACCAGGGCTCGTCGGACTGGAGATCCTCGGGCTTCGTGATGCCCTCGTTTTCGCTGCCCTCTTCGACCAGCTGAACTCGCTCCTATAGCTGCTTCTCTACTCGTCGTTCGACTTCGTCCCTGCCGCCCGCGAGTCCATCCTTCGCTCGGGCGTCCTCGAAGGAGGCGTTGACCGGGTGCGCCAGAACGGTGCGCGGAGCGCATCTCCAGACCGGCGAGCCGCGGTTACGCCCGAACGCGCAGGTCGGACTCCAGGGCATAGCAGCTGGCCGGTAGGGGCGGATACCGGCCAGTCGGGGGCGCAGAATTGGTGCTGGCCACGATGCCCTCGCACCCCACTAGCGCGAAGTTGAAGAGCACGCCCGCGAAGCCGTCAGGGTCCCAGCGGGATCGTCTCCAGTCGCCGAAGCAGCAGGGAGGTCGTGTGGACTCGATCCCAGCCGAGTCCAAGGTCGCCGACGCCGCCGACGAGGCTCGACGCCTCACCGGCAGCAGGCGAGCGCCCCAGCGGATTCCGTTGAACTTCTTCGGCATGCCGTTCGGGCTGGCCGGCCTGGGGGAAGTATGGTCCGTCGCGGCCGATACGGGGCTGGTCCCAAAGGTGGTGGGGGATGCCCTCTTGGCGCTGGCGGCGCTGGGCTGGCTGGTGGTGCTGGCGGCCTACCTGCGCTACGTCGGCTCGAAGCGCGGCGCGTTCCAGGCTGACGTGCTCGACCCCGTCGCCGGCCCGTTCGCCTCCTTGGCGGTGATCGTTCCCCTGCTGCTGGCCGAACTGGGCATCGCCCCGCACGCGCCAACGGCGGGGCGGGCCCTGGTTGCGGTGTTCATCGCCTTGACCGTGCTAGCCGGAGGCTGGTTCACCGGTCAGTGGATCTACGGCTCGCTGGAGCTGGATCGGCTGCATCCCGGCTACTTCCTGCCGACCGTGGCCGGCGGCCTGATCGCCTCGAGTGCGGCCGCACACGTGGGCCAGCAACGACTGGCCCAGGTCATGCTTGGCTACGGGGTCATCTGCTGGCTGATCCTTGGGTCATTGATCCTGGGCCGTCTGTTCTTCCGCCCCTTCCCGCCGCCGCCGCTCGTCCCCACGCTGGCGATCGAGGTCGCCCCAGCGGCCGTGGCCAGCATCGCCTACTTCTCGATCAACGGCGACCGCGTGGACGCGTTCGCCGCCTTCCTGGCCGGATACGGGCTGCTGATGGTGCTCGCCCAGGTCAGGCTCCTGCCCGCCTTCCTCCGCCTGAAGTTCGCTCCCAGCTTCTGGGCCTTCACCTTCGCCTGGGCGGCCGTGGGGACGGCGGCCATTCTGTGGGTCGACGCCCAGCAGGCCAACGACACTTACAGTTACCTGGTCCTTGCCGCCGTGACGGTGCTGATCGGCGGCATCGCCGTCCGTACCGTGGTCGCGCTGTCCCGCCGGGAGCTGCTTCCAACCAGCGGGCCACCAATCCCCGCAGCTCCCGCGGCACCGTCGCCTCACTGACGCGCGTGTTCGGCGATCCGGGTCCTACCCCATGATCGCGAAGCTCCTTGGCACCGGCGGCGACGTTGGCGCGCCAGGAGTGGGAGCCAGCGACTCGACCAGGGAAGGCCACCGAGGGCTACAGCCCACGCGGGAGGACGCGCGTTCCAAGTAGGGATTCCCCCAACGCACTGTCAGGCACGCAGTGACGCTACGACGGACAAGAGGCGCGGAAGCTCCTAGACCCGGCCCCGCCTACCTCCGCGGCGCGCAGTGACACCGGTCGCCGACCGATGAGTCCGCGGCGCCAGCCGAGTCGTACCGGCATGGCCAAGGTGCTGACTCACATGTGCATGTCGCTGGACGGGTTCGTCGCCCAGCCCGACGACAGCCCGGCGGAGCTGTTCGACTGGTACTGGAACGGCGACGTCGTGGTGCCGAGCGCGCAGGAGACCATGAGCTTCTCGGTCGACGCCGCGAGCGCCCCGATGCTGCAGGAGCTCACGTCGGGCTGCGGCGCGCTGATCGCCGGCCGTCGGCTGTTCGACCAGACCGACGGCTGGGGCGACAACCACCCCGCCGGCGCACCTGTGGTCGTCGTGACCCACCGGCCGCCGCCCGAGGACGCCGTCGAGCGGTTCCGGCGGACGACCTTTGCCGGCAGCGTCGAGGAGGGGATCGCGACAGCGAAGGAGATCGCCGGCGAAAAGTTCGTCACGATCGCCAGCGCCGACATCATCCAGCAGGCCCTGAACCTCGGCCTCATCGACGAGCTCTGCATCAGCCAGGTGCCGGTGCTGTTCGGCACCGGTATCCGCTACTTCGGTGAACTCGTCGGCGGCCACGTCATGCTCGAGGACCCGGTCGTGGTCCAAGGCGCCCGGGCGCTCCACCTCCGCTACCCGGTGCGGCGGTGACGTGCGTCAGCCGGCCGAGAGGTCACGTTCGTCCGTGATCGAACCGGTTGCGCTTTGGACGGCCGGCGCCGCGTGGGCTACAGCGTCCCACTACGCCGGGTTCCGACTGGGCCGGGCTTGGGACCCTCTTGGACCCGGTGGGCGCCCTAGGCGTTGACTCGGCGTCCGGTGAGCCAGGTTCCCCAACCGGCCTGGGAGGTTGTGCCGTCCCACGTACCGGGCAACGCGCTCAACACATCCGCAGGCGGGAGGTAGATGGGCGTCTCCTCGCCATTCGTGCTGACCCACAACAACACGCCGTCGTCGGCCAGAACGCGCGAGGTCTCGGCCGGGAACAAGAACATGTTGATGAGCACGACGACGGCCGCGGAACCGGTGCGCAACGGTAGAGCTGAGGCATCAGATTGCATCAGCTGACCCCTGACCGATGCGAGTCGGAGCATCTCTCGCGAGAGGTCCAACGAGACGACATCATGAAACGCCTGCTGTAAGTCAGCGGTGGCGTTGCCGGTTCCGGAACCAACCTCCACGCACCATCCGCTCGGGAATGGGCCACCTCGGGTCAGCGCGTCCAAGAGCGCATCGTGACGCTCTGGTGCGTCTCGGTCGCGCCAGCCCGAGGCGGCCGAATCGAAGAACGAGCGGATCTGAGCCACTCGTTCCGGCGTCCACGCATCACGGTCCAGCGAAATCGCCCGCGTCAACTCCTGCATTGGACGCGCCACATCTCCCCACGCGGGCCGACCCGGCTGATCGGGGATGACCCTCGGCAGCTCGACCATGGTCATCGAACGCGCCACACCGTCGAACCGGACGGGCGTCGCACGTTCTCGTAACAGGCCACTCTCGCGATGGCGTGCATCCACGCATACTGCCTTGATTGATGCTCGGGATCGCTGACGCCACGCGCTGGCGCGCAACGGATTGACGGATATTCGTGCGGTGCAGCTGCGAGTCGGCAACACCGAACATGCGCCCATGACGCTCGGCCTTGGCGCCGCTCGGAGTGCCCCCAACCGCCGGCTGGGTATCAGCTGGCCGTTCCTAGCGCTGCGCCGCGGCCCTCAGGAACGCCGTGATGATGGGGTGGGGGGCGGCGGATGTACCGACAGATTGAGGAACGAACAGCGTCGCCCGCTTTGAGTTCCTCCTCCGCTCAGCTCTGCGCCTGGTCGGCCAGATCCTTGAGGAACCGTGGCATCCGGCCGACGCCGAAGTCGTAGAAGCGCACCCAAGACGGCGTGATCGCGATCCGAGCCATCTGTGCGTACATCTTCCGGCAGCTCTCCTCGAAGGCTGCGGCCGCCTCGGGGTCCATGCTCTTGCGTGCGGCCATCAGGTATTCCTCGACAACCCCGTCCACGATCTCGACCTCCGCCCGCCCGCGCACCGACAGCGCCCGTGCGCCGCTGGGCGAATCGCCTGTGTCGATTGCCAGCGCGACCTCCGGACGGGCCGACAGCGCCGCGACCTTCGGGGAGGTGGTGGCCGTCGAGATCACGAACACTTCACCGGTCCACCAGAACCCGACCGGGATCACCCGCGGCGTCGCGTCGGGCCCGACGTAGGCGAGGTGCGCGGCCGAGGTGGCCGCCAGCAGCTCCCGCGCACCAGTCGCGCTCAGTTCGGCGTCGATCTCGTGCCGTTCCATCGTCTTCTCCTTCGTTTGTGGCGCGACCATCGTCGTCGCGTTCGCACCGGGGAGGGCGCCGATCACAGAGTCTCGGACATCGTCCCGCGACGAACCTGCGGCCGGTAGATCCACACAGAATTGAGGGGTTGCGTGCGTGGCCCGCGACCGTCAGCGGGTCACCGTAGGCGGCGAGAGAGACCCGCGAGGTGCGCCGCCCGTATCGCGCCGGCGAGGACTACACCGTCGGATGGCCATCAGCTCCGTGATGGACGTGGGCGCGTTGGCCATCGCGGTCGAAGATCATGATCACCTCGGCCGGGACGTCGATGGCTGCGAAGGCGTGCGGCGTCATGGTGGCGAACTCGGCGGCTTCGCCCGCCTCGACGATGATGTCGCGGTCGCCTAGCGACAAGCGCACTTGTCCCTCGGTGACGAAGAACCAGTCGTGACCCGGGTGGACGCGTTGCTCCGTCTTCCTGCGGGTCGGTTCGAGTCGCATCTTGACGGCGATGGTTCTGCCGGTCGGTCGGCTCAGCATCCACGTCGTGCGCTTGCCGGCGGTGCTGGGTGTCGGGCGGATGACGACGTCATCGTCGCTGCGCACGTCGAGCAACGCATCCAGGTCGACCTGGAGGGCAGCCGCTAGCGGCAGCAGGATGTCGAGGCTGATCGTGCGCTTGCCGGTCTCGACCCGGCTGATGGTGGACGGGCTGAGGTTGGCGCGCTCGGCGAGCTCGTCGAGCGAGAGCCCAAGCGTGGTGCGGAGGCTCCGTAGCCGAGTCCGCACCGTCTGCTCGATCTCGTTCGGCTCCATGGTCCTCCTCACCGTTCTTGCGAATCCTGCAAGACCCCATGCGGTCCTTTGCGGACCACCGTACCGTCGTGGCCATGAGTGACCACGCCCCCCGCACCGTCGAGCGGCACTGCGACGTCGCCGTGATCGGTGGTTCCGCCGCCGGACTGGCCGCCGCCCTGCAGCTCGGCCGCCAGCACCGATCGGTGATCGTCGTCGACGCCGGCGAGCCCCGGAACGCGCCTGCTGCCCACATGCACGGCTACCTCGGTCGCGACGGCGAGCCGCCGTCGGCGCTGCTCGCCGCCGGTCGTGAGGAGGTCCGAAGCTACGGCGGTGAGGTCCTCGACGGTCTAGTGACCGGCGTGACCCGCACGGACGACGACCGCTTTCGCGTCGCGCTCGTGGGTGGTCATTCGATCGTCACTCGCCGCGTGCTCGCCGCGACCGGTCTGGTCGACGAGCTGCCCGACATCGACGGCCTCGCTGAGCGCTGGGGCGGCGACGTCATCCACTGCCCGTTCTGCCACGGCTACGAGGTCCGCGACCGGCGCATCGTTCAGATCGTCACCCACCCGGGGGCCCTGCACACCGCGCCGTTGTTCCGCCAGTTGAGCGCCAGGCTCACCGTCGTCGTCCACGACGACCTCGACCTGAACCGCGGCGAGCTCGACGCGCTGGGCGCCTGTGGCGTGGACATCATCGACGCGCCGGTACGTCGCATCGTCACCGGCGCCGACGGGCACGTCGCCGCCGTCGAGCTGGCCGACGACACCCGCATCGACGCCGACGTGGTCGTGGTCAGCCCGCGGTTCCGCGTCCGCGCCGAACCGTTCGTATCGCTCGGTCTCGAGTTGACGCCGCACCCGAGCGGTCTCGGCGACGTCGTGGCGACCGACGCGGCCGGTGCCACGAGCGTGCCGGGGCTCTACGCCGCCGGCAACGTGGCGGACCCGAGCCAGCAGGTGTCGCAGGCCGCAGCCGACGGCAGCCGAGTCGGCGCCATGATCAGCTTCAGCCTCGCCGACGACGACGTCCGAGCGGCCGCCCGACAGTCGGCCAACGAGACCGACTGGGACCACCGCTATGGCGACGTCCCGATGTGGAGCGGGAACCCGAATGGCACGCTCGTAAACGAGATCCTTGGCGTCGCCCCCGGTCGCGCTCTCGACGTGGGCGCTGGCGAAGGAGCCGACGCGCTGTGGTTGGCCGAACAGGGTTGGAATGTGACGGCGAGCGACATCTCGCAACGCGCCCTCGACCGCGTCGATGCCGAGGCCACACGCCGCGGCCTGCGCGTCGAGTGCCAGCGCGTGGACGCCAACGCACACGACGCGTTCGAAGCGAGCGCGTTCGACCTGGTATCTGCGCAGTACGCGTCGATCCCGCGCACGCTCGACGGTCGCGGCGTGCGCAACCTCCTGAACGCTGTCGCGCCGGGTGGCACATTGCTCGTCGTGAGCCACGACCTCGAGCCGATGCGGGCGCCGATCGACACGTCGACGCACAGCCGGGCGTTCGACCCCGATGCCTACGTACGCGTCGATGACGTCGTTGCCGCGATCGCCGAGTCGTCAGTGTGGGACATCGAGGTGCACGAGACGCGACCTCGACCGGCCGGAGCGGCGTCCGCGTCGCACCACGTCGACGACGTCGTACTGCGCGCACGACACCGGGTCAGCTGAGGACCCGCGCCCGATCCTGCAATCTGTCCAGAACGCCGGCTCAGAGCGGGCGCGACCCGAGGACGCAGTGGACAGTGCCGGCAACGGAAAACCGGGCCTGACCAGGGATGTTGCCGAAACGACCAGGCGAGTTCCGCACACGATCATCAGTCGTCTCGCAGCAGGGCGTTGACCCGATGTATGGCGGCTGCGACCGCATCGATGAGGGGCGGCTCTGTTCGAACCCATTCAGAGGCGGCAGCCGAGAGCACGGCGATCGTGACGCCGGCCAGTAGCTGGACGTCTCGGTCGGTGATGGTCCGGTCGTAGCGGTCGGCGAGCAGGCGGGCGGTGCGGTTCCGCCAGGTGGCCTGGATGCGGCCGGCCCGGGCTTCGAGGCTGGGGGTCTGCTGGACGAGCTGGGCGCGGAGCCGGGTGATCTCGCGGGCGGGCTCGTAGCGGAGCGCGAACGCCTCGAGCCCGTGGGCCAGGTCGGTCCAGGCTGGTGTGGGGGAGCGAAGCGTGTCGCTGATCGATGCGCTGAAGTCCTCGAGGTCATCGTCGAGCCAGCAGAACACCACGTCTTCTTTGGAGGCGAAGTACCGGAAGAAGGTTCGTTCCGCGACGCCGGCGGCGGACGCGACCTCGGTGACGGAGGTCTGGTCGTAGCCCAGCTCCACGAAGAGCCGAAGGGCTGCGTCCTCGAGCTGGTCTCGGGTGCGCTGCTTGTTGGCTTCCCGTCGTCCAGTCACAGAAACGACCCATACCCAAAGTGGCAGTCGTTGACATCTCGGCAATCGGGCAGCAACATGCGGATTCGGCCGATTCGGCGGCTTCTGCGATCGGGGCGTTTTTTCGTGACTGGTGTAGTTGAGCCGAAACTTCCGGCCCTTCCGTGAGCCTGCGCCGCCGGCGGGCCGTTGATCGGGCCGATCTGCTTGCCACGCTCGCGCGGACGGCTGCGCGCCTTCGGACGGCCGACGACTCGTCCGAGACCAGGAACCTGTTGTGTCGGGAGGCAGCGACGCTGGCCGACGGGGAAGGCGCGGTGCTGTACCTCGCCGGTCCGGGTCGCCTCCTGGCGGTGAACGGGCACGGGAAGTATCTGCGGCCTCCGCGTGGTGAGCTCGAGGTCGACGCGCGGGTCGAGCGAGCAGTTCGTCAGGGCACGATCGAGGCGGATCCCGACCTCCTCGTCGTGCCCGTCCTCGGGGAGTCGGTGGTGCTCGGCGCGGTTGCGGTCTACGGCGCCGGCCAGCCGGCCGACGCAGCAGCCGACGCACTGCAGGTGTTCGCCCATCTGGCCGGCTCGGTCTTCGAGCGGTTCGGCAATGTGGTCGAAGACGGCGACGAGGACCCGGTCACCGGCGTGGGCGACCATCGACGAGGGGCGGCCGCGCTGGCGTCGGTCCGCCCCGGCGACGGCGTGGTCGTCTGCGAGCTGGATGGCATTCGCGTCCTTCGCGGGCGTGATCGGGCCGCCGCCGACCTGGCCCAGGGCCAGTTGGGGCTCCGCCTGCGCAACGCGATCCGGCCCGGCGACGCGGTCGCCAGGTCCGGGGAGGAGGCGTTCGTTCTGGTGCTGCGCCAGCTTCGGGCCCCGATCGACGTTGTGGTGCGGCGCATCCTCGGCGACGGGCGCACGTCCGCCGCCCACGGGACGGTGAGCGTGGGCGCCGCGCTGCACATCGACGCGCAGGCCCCGGCGGACACCGCGGACACCGCGTCGCGGATGATGCTGTCGGCGCAGTCGGCCGGCAACGGCCAGCTGTACGTCGCCCCGGTCGGCTCCTGAAGATGCACGCATGAGTGCGCAGCCCATGGTCCCCCGACGGACCGCGTCGGCAATGGGACATCCCACCGATTCCGGACCCCGTGTATCAGGGCGTCGGGGATCGCACTCTGTTGTGTCGTTCCGCTGCTTCGGCACCGTCCGCCCGTCTCGGGGTGGACGTGAGGGATAGGGAAGCAGGACAACCGTTGGAGACCGGCGTGCAGGAACGAGATGAGCGTGATGCGGTCGAGCGCCTGCAGCTCACGGTGGCCGGCGTCCGCGTGCTCGGCGCGATTGCCGTCCTGCACCTCTTGACCCTCGTCGCGACCGGTGTCTATCGGGGATTCGAGGTGCTGGGACGGGGCCACAAGGCCGCGCCGTCGGATTGGCTAGGTGTGGCGGTCGTGGTCACGGCGGGGGTGATGGCCGGGGGACTGTGGCGGACCGTGCGCTTCGCCCGCGGCTTGGGCGTGGAAGCGCGTTCCGCGGTGGCGCGCGAAGCCCAGCTCCTGGAGACGACGAGCGAATGGTTCTGGTCGGCCGACCTCGAAGGCACGTTCCTGTCCTCGAACGCGGCAGTCGAGCACCTCCTCGGCTATCCGGTCGACGAGATCATCGGACGGGCAACGATGACGTTCATCCCGCTCGAGGACCGTGCCGCCATCGCCGCGGACCGTCAAGCGTTCCTCCGCGGCGCGGTGGGCTGGTCGGAGCGGGTCGTCCGCCACCGGCACCGCGATGGATCCGATCGGTGGCTGGAGAGCAACGCCGTGCCGATCCTCGATGACGCCGGCGAGGTGAGCGGGTTCCGCGGTGCCGCCCGCGACGTCACCCGGCGCGTCCTCGACGCCCTGGCGGACGCCGCCGCACGGGACGCCTTCCGCGAGAAGAGGGCAAGGATCGCGGCCGCCGTGTCCCAGCCGGAAGGCCGGCTGCGGATGGTGTTCCAACCGATCGTCGCCATGGACGGGTCAGTGGCCGGCGTCGAGGCGCTGGCCAGGTTCACCGGCCCGCCGAACCGAGCGCCCGACCAGTGGTTCGCCGAGGCGAGCGAGGTCGGCCTCGGTGTGGAGCTCGAGCTGACCGCGGTCCGGCTCGCCGTGGAGCAGCTACCGCAGCTGCCGGATGGCTACCTGGCGGTGAACCTGTCGCCCACGTCCTTCCTGTCCGCCGAGCTGCTGGCGCTCGTCTCGGCGCCGACGTTCCCGGCGACCCGCGTCGTCGTCGAGCTCACCGAGCACGTCGAGATCACCCGCTACCAGGACCTCCGCGACGCCATCGCCCGGTTGCGGGCCGTCGGGATCCGCCTCGCGGTCGACGACGCCGGCTCTGGCTTCGCCAGCCTGAAGCACATCCTCGAGCTGCGGCCGGACGTCATCAAGCTCGACCGGGCGATGGTGACCGGCATTGCCGCCGACCCGGCCCGCCGGGCCCTGGCGGCGGCCGTGGCCGACTTCGCCGCCAACATCGGCGCCCGCGTCGTGGCCGAAGGCGTCGAGGAGATCGAGGAGCTGCAGGCCGTGCGGGTGGCGGGAATCGGATGGGCTCAGGGCTACCTGTTCGGCCAACCCGGCCCGCCACCGATCGTCGCCGCGTCGCCGCCACCCAGCGGGGTGCGTGCCATCGTCGTCGACGACGACCCGGTCGTGCGCATGCTCGTGTCGAGCATGGCCCGCCAAGCCGGCATCCAGATGGTCGGCCAGGCCAGCGACGGCCGCGAGGGGCTGGAGCTGGCCGCCTCCGAGCAGCCGGACATCGTGGTGCTCGACCTCTCCATGCCGGTCATGCGGGGCGAGGAGGCGTTGCCGGAGCTGCGGCGTCGCCTGCCCGGGACGTTCATCGTGGTGCTCTCGGCGATCGCCGATGTGCAGATCGCGGCCGACCTCGTCGACGGGCCCGCCGACGCGTTCGTAGCCAAGAGCGACGTGGCCTCCCGGCTCGGTGAGCTCTTCGCCACCGTCCTCGCCGGTCGAGAGATCGCGGCCACCTCGTGAACGGGCGCCGCCGCCTCATCGCCGCCGGGGTGGCCACTGCCCTGTTCGGCGCCGTGCCGATCGCCGCGCTGGGCCTGTCCGTCACGAACGTCGCCCAGCGCTCGGTGCGCAACGAGGTCCACGCCCGCATGCGGACGACCGCGGAGGCCAGCGGTCAGATCCTCGACGACGCCTTCAGCCAGGGCGTGGCCAGCGTGCAGACCGCGGCTGGCCGCCCTGCGCTCGTGGAAGACGTCCGCGCCGACCTCGCTGGTGGCCACGTCGACCTTGTCGGCCAGCTCCAAGCGATCACCGCCAACCCCAGCATCGTCGCCGCGTTCATCACCACCCTCGACGGCCGAGCCCTCGCCGCCGCACCCCAAGGTTCGGTCACCGCGGAGCAGATGCGGTCCTGGGCCGTGGCCACCCGCCGGTCCGGACCCACCACCGTGTCCGACGCCTTCGACCCCGGCGGCGACCGGGGTGTCGCCGTCGCCGGGACCAGCCCCATCGCCGCCGCGGGAGAGCCGGTCGGCGTGCTCGGCATCGTCTTCGACGTCCGCGCCGTGCAGAACTACGCGGAGAGCATCGCCAAGGCGCAGCACGTGCAGCTGAGCGTCGTCGACCGCTCCGGCACGCTGCTGAGCACGCCCGCAGGTGTTGCCCGCGGCATCCATCGCCTGGGCGGCTCGATCGGCGCTGGGCTCGCCAGCGGCGACGACGGGCTCGGCAGCCGAACCGTCAACGGCACCAAGCTGCTCAGCGCCTACGCCGCGATCCCGTCTCTGGGCTGGCGGGTGCTCGCCGAGACACCCGAGCACCCGGCGCTCGCGGGCGCCCGCGACATCCGCAGCACGGTGCTCCTCGTGGTCGCTGTCCTGCTGCTCGGGCTGCTCGCCGTCGTCGCCGTGGTCGTCCGGGCCGAGCAGCGCCGGCTCCGCGCCGAGCGCGGGTGGCACGAGGCGCATGACGACGCCGTCGAGGCATCCCGAATGAAGTCGGAGTTCCTCGCCAACATGAGCCACGAGATCCGCACCCCGCTCAATGGTGTGCTGGGCATGACCTCGCTCCTCCTCGACAGCAACCTCGACGCCGATCAACGCGACATGGCGGAAACCTCGCACCGCTCCGGCGAAGCGCTGCTGACGATCATCAACGACATCCTCGACTTCTCCCGGATCGAGGCCGGCAAGCTCGAGGTCGAGACCGTCGAGTTCGACCTCCGCGGCCTCGTCGAGGACATCAGCCGCCTCCTCGCCGCCACCGCCGACACCAAGGGCCTCGAGCTCTTCTGCGCAGTCGACGCCGACATCCCGGCCCGCGTCCTCGGGGACCCCACCCGGATCCGCCAGATCCTCTCGAACCTCGCCGGGAACGCAGTGAAGTTCACCGACCATGGCGAGGTCGTCATCCGAGTGAGTGCGGAGGAGATCGCCGACGGGACACTCCGCGCCCGCCTCGCCGTCTCCGACACCGGCATCGGCGTGTCCGAGGACGCACAACCCCACCTGTTCGAGGCGTTCACCCAGGCAGACTCGTCGACGACCCGCCGCTTCGGGGGCTCGGGGCTCGGCCTCACCATCAGCCAACGTCTCGTCGAGCTCATGGACGGCGAGATCGGCTTCACCAGCGAGGCCGGTGCCGGCAGCACGTTCTGGTTCACGGTGCCGCTCGCCGTCGGCGACGTTGTCGCTGACGACGGGCCCGGGCCCAGGCCCGTCACCGCCGGCACGCGGGTCCTCGTCGTGGACGACAACGAGGTCGGCCGCACCCTTCTGCAACGCATGCTCGCCGCCTGGGGCATGGACGTCACCCTCGCCGCCGACGGCACCGACGCCCTCGCCACCCTGCAGGTCATGGCCGACGCCAACCGCCCACCCGAACTCGTTCTGCTCGACCTGAACATGCCTGAGCTCGACGGTCTCGGCGTCACCCGGGCCATCCGTGCAACCTACGGCGCCTCACCCCGAATCGTGCTGCTCACCTCCTCCGCCCAGCAGGGTGATGCCCGCCTCGGGCGCGAGGCGGGGATCGACGGTTACCTCGCCAAGCCGATCCGCCGCGACGACCTCTCGCAGGTCATGAAGCTCGTCATGGCCGGTGACGAACGACCGGCCGAGCTGGTCACCCGTCACGTCGTGCGCGAGCAACGGGCCCGGCTCCAGACCCGGGTCCTGCTGGCCGAGGACAACCCCGTCAACCAGAAGGTCGCCGTTCTCACCCTCGAAGCGCTCGGGTACCACGTCGACGTCGCCTCCGACGGCGAACAGGCCGTTGCCGCCGTCGAGCGGAACCGCTACGACGCCATCCTCATGGACTGCCAGATGCCCGTCCTTGACGGCTTCGAAGCCACCCGCCGCATCCGCAGCGCCGAACCGGTCGGACAGCGGATCCCGATCATCGCCCTCACCTCCTCCGCCACTGCGGCCGACCGGCAACTGTGCCTCGATGCCGGCATGGACGACCACATCGCCAAGCCACTCCACGCCGACGCACTCCAGGAGGTCCTCACCCGGATGACCGCACCCGACCCTTCCCCCGAGTCAGCCAACGACGCGTTCGACACCCTCGCCTCGGCCGCCGGACCCGATGTCCTCATCGACCTCATCGACACCTTCGCCGATGACTCCCAGCGTCAGCTCGACGAACTCCAGCAGGCGCTGCTGTCCGGGGATCTCGCCGCCGTGGCCGCCGCCGCCCACCGCATCCGAGGCGCCGCCGGCGTCTTCGGCGCCACCGAGCTGTCCGCCACCTGCACCACCATCGAAGGCGCAGCCCACGCCGGCCAGCACGAGGTTGCCAAGACGGCGATCGAACGACTCGCCGTCGCACTTCCGGAGGCGATCACCGACCTCCGAAACCGCACGGAACGCTTCCAGCAGCGAGCCTGACAGGCGTCCTTCCGCGACATGCTCGATCCCGAGGCGCCTGCCGCGCGTCGGTCCTGCCTACAGCGGATCCCGCGCACCACCGGTTCACCACAAGGCACGGCCTGGCGTGGTCGATGGCGACCCAAGTGGGCCGTCGCGTGTCAGTTCGTCGTCGTGAGGGTGGCAGCGAGCTCGTCGCGTCCGGAGATGCCGAGTTTCTCGTAGACGTGTTGGAGGCGGGTTTCGATCGTTCGTACGGAGAGGGTCAGTTCCTCGGCGATCTGCTTGTTGGAGCGTCCGCCGGCGGCGAGCATCGCGGCCTCGCGCTCGGCTGGGGTCAAACGGGTGCGGGTGTGGGTTGCCTGGAGGGCGGGGGTGGTGGCCGTTTCGCATCGATCGGCAAGGGTTGCGGCGCGGCGCTCGGCGGCTGCGGCTTGTCGCTGCTCCTGAGATTTTCGCCAGGCGAGGGCGGCGTCGGCGGCGGCCTCGGCGGCGAGGAGATCTGCGCCCATGGTCTCGAAGGTGAGCGACGCCCGATGAAGATCGTGGGGATCGCCACGGGTCAGGGCTTGGACGTGCGCCAGGCGTGCGGGGGCGA
>JAOBWJ010000399.1 GCA_025463335.1 Acidimicrobiales bacterium | reverse complement strand
GGGTCGATGCCGTTGGCGAAGAACGCCGAGCCGCCCTCCTTGCACGCCGCCTCGACCGGCTCGCGCAGGACCACGGGCGCCGAGGGCGGGTCGTACAGGGCGTAGATGCCGGGCGTGACCACGGAGGCCCCCGAACGCAAGCAGCCGAGGATGTCGGCCAGGGCGTCATCGGGGCGGAAGTCGGCGGACGCGCAGTAGACCACGGCGTCGACGTTCGGCAGCTCGGTGACGGCGGCCACGCCGAGGTGGCGATCGAGCCCGGCCAGGTCGCCGGCGTCGCGCCCGACCTTGGCCGGATCGGACACGACAACGACGGCCAACTCGAGCTCGGGGTGGCCGTCGACCATGCGGATGGCGGCCCGGCCCACGTTGCCGGTGCCCCAGACGGCAACGCGGATCATGCCGGGGCCATCGGGTCGTAGGCGGGGCGGCCGGCGGCGTCCCACTCGTTCCAGAAGGCGAAGAACTCCTCGCCGAACGGGTCCTCGCCCCGGAGCGGCATGAGGCCTCGGCGGATCGTCCAGTCGAACGGGGCCAGCTCGGCGGCCCGGGCCATGTGGCGCTCGGCCGCCTCCTGGCGACCGGCTCGGCGCAGGTGGACGGCCAGGCGCCGCTCGGCCAACGCCTCGTGCTCCTCGACGGTGCGGTGGACGCGCGCCGGCCGGTCGGGGAGCTCGCCAGTGGCGGCCCAGCGGCGGAGAGCGTCGTGGTGTAGCGACGAGTCGATGTTCGTGAACTCCCGGGACTGGTCGTCGCCCGGCGCGATGACGGGTGGCACCACGACACGGTCGTCAGCGTCGATCCACACCGAGGTCGGCACGTTGACGATCCCGTAGGCCTCGGCCAGCTTGCCCTCGCGGTCGACCACCACGGGGAGGTCGAACGCGGCGGCGTCGACCCAGGGCCGAACCGCCTCGAGCTCCTCGTCGAGGGCCACGGCGACGATCGAGACGTCGCCGAGCTCCCGCTGCAGCGCCTGCCACGCCGGCAGCTCGTAGCGGCAGCCGCACCACGACGACCACGCCACGAGCACCCGCTTGCCGCCGGGCGCCACGTCCTTCAGCTGGACGGGGTTGCCGTCGAGATCGGACACGGTGACATCCGGCGCGTCGCCGGTGGTGCCATCGACCGGCCGGCCGCCGAAGGCGACGTAGCCCTCGGCCGCGTCGACGGCCACCGCCCGACCGAGGGCGGCGGCGAAGTCGCGCACGTCGACCGGGTCGGCCAGGCCGCGGGCCGGAATGCAGACGTCGTCCTTGCATAGGCCCTCGGGCTTGAGCAACCAGCCGGTGGCCGCGGCCGCGTCGGCGAGGGGCAACAGCAAACGGTCACCATCACGCTGGGCGGTGAACCGGGTCTCCCCCTCGTCGACGATCACCACCTCGATCGTCTTCATGTCGGGACACTACGTTCGGACGGTGGACACCCGCTCGATCGCCGTGGTCGCGCTCCTGGTCGGCATCGCCCTCATCGTGGCCGTGGTGCTGACAGCTCCCGGGCACGGGTGAACACGGCGTCGAACATGGGCTCTGTCAGCACGCCGGTGAAGGTGTTCTGCTGGCTCGGGTGGTACGAGCAGATGAGGGTCTTGCCGTCGGGCAGCGTGGCCTCGACGCCGTGGCCGAACTTGGGCCGGCGCCGCAGCCCGGTCATGCCGGCGACGACCTGGTAGGCGAACTGCCCGAGCACGACCACGACCTGCACGTCCGTCAGAAGCTTCCACTCCCGCATCAGGTACGGCAGGCACCGATCACGCTCCTCGGGCGTGGGCTTGTTGGCCGGCGGCGCGCAGCGGACGGCCGCGCTCACAAATGCGCCGGTGAGCCGGAGACCGTCGTCGCGATGGACGCTCGTGGGTTGGTTGGCGTAGCCGGCCCGGTGGAGGGCGGCGTAGAGCCAGTCACCCGAGCGGTCGCCGGTGAACACCCGGCCCGTCCGATTGCCCCCGTGCGCGGCCGGTGCCAACCCGACGACGAGCAGTCGGGCGGCGGGGTCACCGAAGCCGGGTACCGGTCGGCCCCAGTACTCCTCGTCGGCGTACGACGCCCGCTTCTCGACCGCCACCTGTTGCCGCCACGCCACCAGCCGCGGGCACGCGACGCAGTCCACGATCTCGGCGGTGACGCGATCCAGCGAGTCGGCGTACGGAGGCACAGGCTCTATGTTGGCCCGATCGCTGCCAAGACCAAGCCCGACCCGGCCACGCTCGTACTCTTCGTGCGGCACGGGAAGACGCCCACCACGGGTTCGACCCTGCCCGGGCGCGCCAAGGGCCTCCACCTGGCCGACGACGGGCGGGCCCAGGCCGAGGCCGTGGCCATCCGCCTCGCCGAGCTGCCGAAGGTCGATGCCATCTACGCCTCGCCGCTGGAGCGCACCCGGGAGACCGCAGCGCCGATCGCCAAGGCCCGGGGCCTGAAGGTCCAGATCGACCGGGGGTTGCTGGAGTGCGACTTCGGAGGCTGGACCGGGTCGCAGCTCAAGGACCTGATGAAGCTTCCCGAGTGGCGGACGGTGCAGCGCTACCCCAGCGGGTTCCGCTTCCCCGATGGCGAGTCGTTCACCGAGATGCAGACCCGCATGACCGGCGCCGTGGCCTGCCTGGTCGAGCGCCACCGAGGCGGTGTGGTCGTCGTCGTGTCGCACGCCGATCCGATCAAGGCGGCGGTGGCCGACGCTCTCGGCACCCACCTCGACATGTTCCAGCGCATCGTCGTCTCGCCGTGTTCGGTGAGCGCCGTGGCCTACGGGTCCGGCGGGCCCGCCGTGCTCACGGTGAACCACACGACGGGCACCCTCGCCGACCTGAAGGTCTCATGACTGAGTACGACCTGGCTGACATCGAGCGTTTCACCGCCGGGACGGTGGGCCAACCCGGCCAGCGGGTGTTCTTCCTCCAGGCCGCGGCCGGTGATCAGATCGTGAGCTTGCAGCTCGAGAAAGGTCAGGTGGCGGCCCTGGCCCAGTACCTGGCCGAGCTGCTGCACGACCTCCCCACGCCCGCGGACACCGAGGTGCCCACCGACATGGAGCTGCTCGAACCGGTCGAGGCCGAGTGGATCGTGGGCCAGCTGGGCGTGGTCTTCGACGAGTCCCGCGACCGCATGGTCGTCCGGGCCGACGAGCTGGTCCTCGAGGACGACGAGGAGAACGAGATTGACGAGGCGACCCTGGGCATGGCCCGGTTCGCCCTCACCCGCGGCCAGGTCCAGGCGTTCGTCGTACGGGCGACCCTGCTCCTGTCGTCGGGCCGACCCCCCTGCCCGCTGTGCGGGCGACCGATCGATCCCGAAGGTCACATGTGCATCAAGACGAACGGTCACAAGAAGCATTGAGGCTGCTTTCGAGCGGCGAGGCGGAGATCCAGGGTCGGATGCCCTGGAGCTCGAACGGCACCTTCCTGGCGCGCCTCACGGCTGGCGAGGACGCCATGCTCGCCGTCTACAAGCCCGGTCAGGGCGAGCGCCCGCTCTGGGACTTCCCCAGGGGCCTGTACCGGCGTGAGGCGGCGGCGTGGGAGCTGTCCGAGCTGCTGGGGTGGGGCCTCGTGCCCGAGACGATCGTGCGAGACGGCCCGTTCGGCGAGGGGTCGATGCAGCGGTTCGTGCCGGCCGACTTCGAGCAGCACTACTTCACGCTCTACGACGACGAGGCCTACCACCCCGCGCTCAAGCAGTTCGCCGTGTTCGACCTGCTGGCCAACAACACCGACCGCAAGAGCGGCCACGTGCTGCTCGGTGACGACGGGCGCCTGTGGGGCATCGACCACGGGCTGTGCTTCCACCCCGATCCGAAGATCCGCACGGTCATCTGGGAGTTCGGCGGCGAGCGCATCCCCGACGAACTGCTCGACGCCGTGCGCGACGTCCTGCCCCGCCTCGATGCCCTCGCTGCCCTGCTCGACGACGAGGAGCGCGACGCGATCTGCTCCCGCGGCGAGCGACTCCTGAAGGTCAAGACCTTCCCCCTCGCCGACCCCGGCGGCCGCTGTTACCCCTGGCCCATGGTCTAGACGCGCGTCCGTTTCGTCCGTTTCACTGTCACACCCCCTCGTCATGATGGGGGCATGGAGTCGGTGCTCGACGACCTGGACGAGGTGCTCGATCGCCTCACCGCGTCGACGCCCTCGTCGGGCGACGAGGTCGTGCGTCTGCACCATGCGCTGGCCCGACTCGATGCGATCACCACGCAAGCGGTTGGCCGGTGGGACGCGGCGAAGACGTGGGCGACCGATCGCGCCAAGTCCGGCGCCGCCTGGTTGACGGCCCGCTGCCGGACCCCAGCTGCGTCGGCGCGGCGGCGGGTCTATCTGGCCCGGGCCTTGCGGGACCTGTCCCACACCGAGCAGGCCTGGTTGGACGGTGCGATCGACTCGGCCCACGTCTCCCTACTGAGCGGCGCGCGGACCGAACGGACCGCCGTGATGTTCGACCGAGACGAAGGCTGGCTGGTCGACCAGGCCCGCACCATGCGGTTCTCGCACTTCACCCAGACCCTCGCCTACTGGCTGCAGCACGCCGACCCCGACGGCGCCGACCAGAAGGCACAAGACCAGCGCAACGACCGCCGCTTCGACCTGTCCCAGACCTTCCAAGGAACCTGGGTCGGCGACCTGGTGCTCGACCCGATCGGCGGCACCATCCTGGCGACCAGCCTGAAACAGATCGAGAGCGAGCTGTTCCGCGCCGACTGGGCCGAGGCCAAAGACCAGCTCGGACGCGACCCACTGGTGACTGAGCTACGCCGCACCCCCAAGCAACGCCGGGCCGACGCCCTGGTCGAGATGGCCGTCCGAGCGCGGACCGCGCCGCGCGATGGTCGTCGACCGGCCCCGCTGTTCAGCGTGCTCGTCGGCTACGAGACCTTCCACGGCCGCATGTGCGAGCTCGCCAACGGCACCGTCCTCACCCCGCAATCCTTGGTGCCGTGGCTCGACGAGGCCTCCATCGACCGGATCGTGTTCGACGGCCCGTCCCGGGTCATCGACGTCGGCGTCGAGCGACGCCTGTTCGAAGGCGCCACCCGCCGCGCCGTCGAAATGGTC
>JAOBWJ010000396.1 GCA_025463335.1 Acidimicrobiales bacterium | reverse complement strand
TGGTCGATGCTGGCCAGCGAGCAGCTCGGCATCCCCATGGACCGCATCGAGGTCATCCACGGCGACACCGACCTGGTGCCCGTGGGCCAGGGCACCATGGGCTCCCGGTCGCTCCAGCTGGGCGGCTCGGCCGTGCACCAGGCGTCGGTCGAGCTGGTCGAGCTGGCCAAGCGCAAGGCGGCCGACCTGCTCGAGGCCAACCCCGACGACATCGTCCTCGACAAGCTCGACGGGCGCTTTCACGTGGCCGGCACGCCGGCCGCTGGTCGGAGCTGGGCCGAACTGGTCCAGCAGTCGGACGAACCCCTCCTGATCGACACCGTGTTCCAGGCAGCGTCGAGCACGTTCCCGTTCGGCGCCCACGTGGCCGTGGTCGACGTCGACACCGAGACCGGCCAGGTGACGATCAAGCGGGTGGTCACCGTCGACGACGCCGGCATCCTCCTCAACCCGCTGATCGTCGAGGGGCAGCGCCACGGCGGCATCGCCCAGGGCGTGGGCCAGGCGCTGTGCGAGGAGATGGTCTATGACGCCGACGGCAACCCGGTGACGTCGAACTTCGCCGATTACACGTTCATTTCCGCCACCGAGCTGCCCAGCTTCGAGCTGGTGCCGATGGAGACGCCGACCACGGCCAATCCGTTGGGCGCCAAGGGCATCGGCGAGTCCGGGACCATCGGCGCCACGCCCGCGGTGCAGAGCGCGGTGGTCGACGCTCTGTCGCCGTACGGCATCCGCCACATCGACATGCCCGCCACCCCGCAACGGGTGTGGTCGGCGATCCAGGAGGCACACAGGTGAACGTCACCGTCACGGTCAACGGCGAGCAGCGCACGGAGGACGTCGAGCCCCGGTTGCTGCTCGTCCACTTCATCCGCGAGGTGCTCGGGCTCACCGGTACCAACGTCGGGTGCGACACGTCGTCGTGCGGCGCCTGCTCCGTGCACCTGAACGGCGAGGCCGTGAAGTCGTGCACGGTGCTCGCCGTGCAGGCCGATGGCTGCCACGTGACCACCATCGAGGGCCTGGCCCCGTCGGCCGACGAGCTGCACCCGATGCAGCAGGCGTTCCGCGAGCACCACGGCCTCCAGTGTGGGTTCTGCACGCCGGGCATGGTGATGGCGGCCACGTCGCTGCTTCGGGAGATCCCCGACCCGACCGAGCGCCAGGTGCGCGAGGGGTTGGAGGGCAACCTCTGCCGCTGCACCGGCTACCACAACATCGTCGAGGCCGTCCTGGCTGCGGCCAAGACGGGAGGCGCCCAGTGATCCCCGCCGCGTTCGACTACGTCCGAGCCGGCTCGGTCGACGAAGCCATCGCCGCCCTGTCCGAGCATGGCGACGAGGCCAAGGTCCTGGCCGGCGGCCACTCGCTGCTGCCGCTGATGAAGCTGCGCCTGGCCACGCCCTCGGTGCTGGTCGATGTGGGCTGGCTCAGCGAGCTCTCGTACATCCGCGAGGAGGGTGACGAGATCGCCATCGGCGGCCTGACCCGCCACCACGACGTCGAGCACTCCGACGTGCTGAAGGCGAACTGCGGCCTGCTGGCCCATGTCGCCGGCTTCGTCGGTGACCCGCAGGTCCGCCACCGGGGCACCCTCGGCGGCTCGCTGGCCCACGCCGATCCCGCGTCCGACCTGCCGGCCGCGGTGCTGGCCCTCGGGGGTTCGCTCGTCCTGCGGGGCCCGAACGGCGACCGGACGGTGGCGGCGGGCGACTTCTTCCAGGGGTTCCTGGAGACGACCCTGGCGCCCGACGAGCTGCTGGCCGAGGTGCGGGTCCCCAAGATGCCGGGTGCCCGGTTCTCGTACCAGAAGTTCGTGAAGCGGGCCCAGGACTGGGCCATCGTCGGCGCCGCCGTGGTCCGCAACGGCCACACCGGCGTGGCCCTGGTCAACATGGGCCAGACGCCGATCCGGGCCACCAACGTCGAGGAGGCGCTGGCCTCCGGCGCCTCGGCCGCCGATGCCGCCGCCGTGGCCGACCAGGGCACGAACCCGTCGGCGGACCTCAATGCCTCCGAGGAGTTCCGCCGTCACCTGTCGCGTGTCTTGGTTCGCCGTGGTCTCGAGGAAGCGGGCGCGTAGCCTTTCTCCATGATCAAGCGGTCCACGAACAACGCGGGCATGAAGAACCCGTTGCTGATCACGTGACCCCGGCCGACGTCGCGGCGGCGCTGGCGGACCACGGGTATCTCCCCGACGAGGGGTTGGCGACGTCGGTGTTCCTGGCCCTCACGCTCCAGCGGCCGCTGCTGCTGGAGGGTGACGCCGGGGTCGGCAAGACCGAGCTGGCCAAGGCGCTGGCTCGCTGGACGGGTGGCGAGCTGCTGCGCCTGCAGTGCTACGAGGGCCTCGACGTGGCCAACGCCGTGTACGAGTGGGACCACGCCCGCCAGCTCCTGCACCTGCGAGCCGCGGAGGCGGCGGGAACGTCGGGGGGCGTCGAGGAGCTGGAGCGGGGCCTGTACGACGAGCGCTTCCTGGTGCGCCGTCCGTTGCTGGAGGCGGTCACGC
>JAOBWJ010000371.1 GCA_025463335.1 Acidimicrobiales bacterium | reverse complement strand
CGGTCGCAGCTACCCCGACTCGCTGCGACCCCCCATGTTCGCCGTGCTGTCCTCGTCGTGGGTCATCCCCGGCATCCTCGGCCCCTCCCTCGCCACGCTCATCGACCACGCCGTCGGATGGCGGGCCGTCTTCCTCGGGCTGCTTCCGTTCGGGCTGGCCGCCGGAGTGCTCACGTTGCCTGCCCTGCGCGCCATCGGTCCGGGCGAGGTGGACGAGACCCACGGCCCCGATCCCAGTCGCCTGCCTGACGCGGTCCGGGTGGCCGCCGGCGCGGCCGCCCTGTTGGCCGGCCGGGGTAGTGGCAACATGCTGGTCGCCGTCGCCCTCGTGGTGGTCGGCGCGGCGACGGCCTGGCCGTCGTACCTTCGGCTCGTCCCGCCCGGCACGGTTCGAGCCAAACCCGGCCTGCCCGCCGCCGTCCTGATCCGCGGCATGCTCACCTTTGCGTTCTTCGGCGCCGACGCCTACGTGCCACTCGCCCTCAAAGAGGTGCGGGGCATGAGCACGTTCTGGATCGGCGTGCTCCTCACCATGACCACCCTCACCTGGACGGGCGGGGCGTGGCTGCAGGCCCGCGCCGTGGCCAGGGTGGGCGCCAGCCGCCTGGTGGTCCTCGGCCACCTCCTGATCGTCGGCGGCGTGGCCGTGACCGCCCTCACGCTGTGGCGCGACGTCCCGGTGGTCGTGGCCTTCGTCGGCTGGCCCTTCGCCGGGTTCGGCATCGGTCTGGCCTACGCCTCGATCTCGGTCACCGTGCTCCGGGAGGCGGCGCCCGGGCGGGAAGGGGCGGCCACCTCGGCGCTCCAGCTCACCGACCAACTGGGCGTGGCGTTGGGGACGGGTCTCGGCGGCGCGGCCGTCGCTCTCGGGGACGCTGGGGGATGGGACCCGGCGTCGAGCATCGCCGTGGCGTGGGGGATCGCGGCGGTGGTCGCGGCGGGGGGTGCCCTGGTCGGCCGCCGCCTGCCGGGTCCGGTCGGGGACGCAGCACCCATTCCACCGGGCTGACCACCCGGGACGATCCCCGGAACCCTCGCTGGCAGCGACGATGATGGCCGCCGTGGTGGCGCGGACCTTGCGGTGGCAGCGCGTCGGTGCGGCCGTTGCGGTCAGCGGTTCGGCGCTCGTGGTGTGGCCGGCGGACGGCGACATCTTCGCCCTGCCCAAGGCCACGTGGATCGTGCTGGGCGCCCTGGTCTGCCTCGCGGTGGGTGCCGGGCGGGCCGTGCGCGAGCGACAGGTGGTCGTCCCGACCGCTCCCACCGTCATCGCCGCCGCGGCGTTCGTCGTCGCCCTCGGCGTGACGACGCTGACGTCTACGACGCCGATGCAGTCGTTCGTTGGCCAGTACTCCCAGTACAGCGGCTTCGCGGTCTACACCGCCTCCGTGGTGCTGTTCCTTACGGTCGTCCGGGCCCACGACGAGCGGACGCTGCCCGATCTGGTGCTCGCCGTGGTGGGCGTGGCCGTGCTGGTCACGGCCTACGGGTTCCTGCAGTGGGCCGGCGCCGACCCGGTCCACTGGGACAACAACAATCAGCTCGTCTCCACGCTCGGCAACAGCAACTTCCTCGCCGGCTGGATCGGCATCGCCTTCCCGCTCTGCCTCGGCACTGCGCTGGCGCCGTCGCTGCCGACGGGCTGGCGGGCGGTCGGCGGCCTGACGGCCCTCGCCATCGTGCCGCTCGCCATCGGCACCGACGCCTTCCAGGGGCCGGCCACCGTCGGCGTGGCCGGGGTGGTGTTCCTGCTCCTCGTGTTCGCCACGGGCGCCATCCGGCTGCCGGCCGCGCTCCGCGGGCGTCGCGGCGCCGCCGTGGCCGTCGTCCTCGTCCTGCTGGCGGCGCCGGTCGCGGCCAAGGTCCTCGGCAGCGGTATCGATCAGGGCCTCCTCGAGCGCCGTCATTTCTGGCACGTGGCCGTGGAGGTGTTCGAGGAGCACCCGGTGCTGGGCACCGGCCCCGACACGTTCCACAACCAGTTCCTCTCCCGCCGCCCGGCGGCCCACGCGGCGATCTCCTCGAGCAAGAACGCTGGCGCCGCCCACGACGTGCCACTCGACCTCCTGGCTGGTGGCGGAGTCCTCGTCGGGGGCGCCTACCTGGCCTTCGTGGGCCTGGTCGGGTGGCGTCTCGTCGTCGCCATCCGCCGCCGCACGGCGCCGCCCTGGCTTGTGGCGGGGGTCGGCGCGGCATGGGTCGCCTACCAGACTCAGTCACTGGTCTCCATCGACAAGCCGCCCTTGTCGGTCCTGCACTGGGCGCTGGCCGGTGCCGTTGTCGTGCTCAGTGGTCCGGTGCCGACGCGGACGTGGTCTCTACCTGGCCGGCCCGAGCGTCGTCACTCCCAGGCGCCTGTGTCCACGATCGTCGCCATCGCGGTGGTGACCGTGCTGGCCCTGGTCGCGGGTTGGTTCACAACTCGCCCGTTCCGCGCCGACCTGGCTGCCATCGACGGACGGCGTGACATCCAGCGGAAACAGGGCGACTCGGCCGAGGCCGACCTCGACCGGGCTCGACGGTTGGCGCCGTGGGAGTCGACCTACACCTACGACCAGGTGCGGTTGTACAGCCTGGCCAACGTGGCCACGAAGGCGATGGCGGCGGCCGTGGCCGGTGCCCGGCTCGAACCCGGCGACAGCTCCTACGCCCTCGTCGCGGCCAACGTGGCCGACGCCAGCGGGAATCACGCCGAGGCCAGGAAGTGGTTCGACAAGGCGCTGCGTCGCGATCCGTTCGGGCTGACGCTGCTGCTCGACGCCGCGACCAGCGCAGCCAAGGCCGGGGAGGCCTCCCGGGCCGGGCGGCTCATCGACCGGGCGCTTGCCGTCTCCCGGAATCGGCTCGACGTGTGGCTCCGGGTCGGCGACGCCTGGCAGGTCCTCGGCGACGACGCCAGGGCCCGCTCGGGCTACGGCGAGGTGCTGAAGCTCGACCCGGTGAACGTCGCCGCCAAGAAGGGCCTGGCCAAGCTCGACCGGTAACCTTGGCCGCCATGGCGCGCCGGTACTGGGTCGAGACCCTCGGCTGCCCCAAGAACCAGGTCGATTCCGACAAGCTCGTCGGCACCCTGGTTGCCGACGGCATGCTCCCGGCGTCAGGGCCGGACTCCGCGGACCTGGTCGTGGTCAACACCTGCGCGTTCGTGGAGACGGCCCGCCAGGAGTCGGTCGACGTGATCCTCGCCCTCGGCGACGCCCGCAAGGACGGCGCCGAGCTGATCGTCACCGGGTGCATGGCCGAGCGTTACGGCGACGAGCTGGCCGCCGCCCTGCCCGAGGTGGACGCCGTGCGCGGCTTCGGGGTGCCGGTGACGCTCGGTCACAAGCCGGGGCCTGAGCGGCACGGGAGCGGAGAGCTGGTGCCGTCGCTCGACCTGCTCAACCTGCCCCGCCCGGCCAGCACGTCGCCGTGGGCCTACGTCAAGGTGGCCGAGGGTTGCGACCGGGCCTGTGGCTTCTGCGCCATCCCGACCTTCCGGGGCCCCCAGCGCAGCCGCAGCATCGAGTCGATCCTGGCCGAGGTCGACCAGCTGGCGGCCCAGGAGATCGTGCTCGTCGCCCAGGACCTCGCCTCCTTCGGGCGCGATCAGGGCCAGGGTGAGCGCTCGATCGTTCCGTTGGTGCAGGCCGTGGCCGAGCGGGTGGCGCGCACCCGGCTCCTCTACCTCTATCCGTCCGACCTCACCGACGAGCTGGTCGACGCGATCTGCGCCACGGGCGTCCCCTACTTCGACCTCTCGCTCCAGCACGTGTCCCGGCCGCTGCTGCGCCGCATGCGCCGCTGGGGGGATGGCGACCGCTTCCTCGCCCGCATCCACGGCATCCGCGCCCACGAGCCCGACGCCGCCTTCCGGTCGAACTTCATCGTGGGCTACCCGGGCGAGACCGAGGTCGACCACGACCGGCTCCTGGCCTTCGTCGAGGAGGCGCAGCTCGACTGGTGCGGCTTCTTCGCCTACTCGCCCGAGGACGGCACCCACGCCGTTGGGCTCGACGCCACCGTGCCCGACGAACTCGTGGCCGAGCGGCTGGCCGAGCTCTCCGAACTGCAGGACCGCATCACCGCCGCTCACCGCGACGACCTGGTGGGCCGCACCATCGAGGTGCTGGTCGACGGGCCCGGCGTGGGCCGATCCCACCGGGAGGCGCCCGAGATCGACGGTGTCGTCCATGTGCCCGACGACCTGGTGCCGGGCACGTTCGCCGAGGTCGAGGTGGTTGCCGCCCTCGGACCGGATCTCGATGCCGTTGCCGCCACCGTCGCCGCTCGCTGAGATGGCCCTTCGCACCGGCACGTTCGGTCCCTCGGCCATCGCCACGCCCGCCAACGGGGTGACCCTGGCGCGCGTCGTCATGACGCCGCTGCTCCTGGCGTGGATCGTCGACTCGGGGGCGTCGTGGCCGGCCGAGGCCCTCTGGATCGTGCTGTCGCTCACCGACGGCATCGACGGCTTCCTCGCCCGCCGCCACGGCTCGACACGGTCGGGCGCCTTCCTCGACCCCCTGGCCGACAAGTTCCTCGTGCTCGGCGCCATGGTGTGCCTGGTCCACATCGACGTCTTCGGCTGGGTGCCGGTCGCCCTCATCGCCGCCCGGGAGATCGCCATGAGCGTCTACCGCGCGGTCGTCGGCACCAAGGGCGTGTCGATCCCGGCCCGACGCTCGGCCAAGCTCAAGACCGTCGTGCAGGACCTCGCGGTCGGGCTGGCGCTGTTCCCGCCGATCGGTGACCACCACGCCGGCGTGGCCCGCCTCGTGCTGTGGGTCGCCGTGGCGCTCACCCTCTACACCGGCGCCGAGTACCTCCGGGATGCCAGGAGTCGGGGGGACCTGCATGCGGTGTGAGGTCGTGGCCGTCGGCACCGAGCTGTTGCTGGGCCAGATCGTGGACACCAACTCGTCCTGGATCGGCGAGCACCTGGCCCTGGCCGGTATCGACAGCCACTTCCAGACCAAGGTGGGCGACAACCTCGAGCGCATCGTGTCGTCGCTCCGCCTGGCCCTCGACCGCAGCGACGCCGTCATCGTGTGCGGCGGGCTCGGTCCGACCCAAGACGACATCACCCGCCAGGCCATCGCCGAGGTGATGGGCGTCGAGCTGGTCCGCGACGAGTCGCTGGTCGAGCGCATCCGCGCCAAGTTCGGCGCTCGGGGTCGGGAGATGGCCGACAACAACCTGCTCCAGGCCGACCTGCCCGTCGGCGCCCGGCCCATGGACACCCAGCCCGGCACCGCCCCCGGGCTGATCTGCCCGGTGGGGGAGAAGGTGCTCTACGCCGTGCCCGGTGTGCCCTACGAGATGCAGGAGATGGTCGCCGCCGAGGTCATCCCCGACCTGCAGGCGCGCATGGGCGAGCGGGCCGCCATCGTGAGCCGGGTGCTGCGCACGTGGGGCCTCGCCGAGTCCAGCCTGGCCGAGCTGGTGGCGCCCCGCCTGGAGGCGCTCGACGCCGTGGGCAATCCCACCATCGCCTTCCTCGCCAGCGGCATCGAGGGGATCAAGGTCCGCCTCACGGCCAAGGCGCCCACCGAGGCCGAGGCCCTGGCCCTCATCGAGGCCGAGGACGCCGAGCTGCGCGGCCTGCTGGGCTCCCTGGTGTTCGGCGTCGACGACGACACCATGGAATCCGCCGTCGGCGTGCTCCTCGAGGGCAAGGGCCTCACG
>JAOBWJ010000361.1 GCA_025463335.1 Acidimicrobiales bacterium | reverse complement strand
ACGCCCCGTGCCCTGCACACCACGCACTGTACGCAAGTACTGCGCAGCGTGATAGGGCAGGATGCCGGATTTTTCCCAGCGTTGGGCATTCCGCCTAGGAGGCGGCCTCTTGTGGGGCGACGCCGGCGAGCACCTCGTCGAGCGCCGACCACGCCTTCTCGGCCGCCATGAGCGTGTCGGCGACCAGGCGCCGGACCAGGGCGACACTGAGCCGGTCGCCTGCCACATCGATGCCGGACTTGAACGAGAGCAGCCCACTGTCGGGGTCGGCCTCGTAGCTGCCGACTGCCATGGACTGGTTCATCCGGGCCGCCAGCTCGAGCACGGCGCCCACGCGGTCGGGTGGAACGTCGTGGGGCAGGACGGCGAAGGCCGTCACCAACTGGGCAGCCTCGTCGGTTCGGATCCAGAGGTCGAACCGACCGTGCTGGCCATCAACCGGTACCTGGAGGATCGTGGCGTACTCGTCGGGTCGCTCGACGACCCAGTCGTCTTCCTCGAACACGCCGTGGATCAACCCGAGGAGCGGCTCGTCGGGGTTGAAGTCGCGGTGTTCGCCCAGCTCCAGGGCGCGCTCCCACGCTTCCCCCAGGCTCGACGTCCCGGCGTCGACCAGCCAGCCCGGGTGGGCGTAGGAGATGCCCTCCTGGAGCGAGCCGCTGCCGGCGAGGTCGGGCGGGAGCGGCACCTCCTGGGTGACCGACAGCACCCACCACGCCTCGGTCGACACCAGTGGGGAGTCGACTTCGGCGCCGACCAGCCGCGCGGCCAGGTCGTCGGCACCATGAACGGCGGCGATCGGGTCGAGCACCGCTTCGAGCAGCAGCGGCCGGTCGAGGTCGAACGTGCGGGCGCGGCCGCCGCTGCGGCCCGGGTCGGTGTGGAACGAGCCGTGGTCCTCGACCCGCTCCCACGTGGCGGCGTCGAGCTCGAACGTGGCCGACGGCAGACCGGCGCGCGTCCCGGCCCGGACCAGGGCGACCTCGTACGTCGTGCCGTCGGGCTCGTGCAGCGTGACCGGCGTCGTCATCGCAGCATCGTCCAACCCGAGCCTGAGCTCTGCCAGGCGAGGAGGCGCGACCGGCGAACCAGCTCGACCTTGAGCAGGCTCGGGATCTTGGCGTCGAGGGCGGTGAGGTGGCGGATCTCGAACGTGGTGGTCGAGCTGCTCACGCCCTTGGCGTGGTGGAGGGCGAGCTCGATGCCGACGGTGCTCTCGCTCGTCGGCCCGGTCGGGGTCGTCCCCGGCGGCGCCTTCGGCGCCGGCGTGAAGAGCTGGTCCAGCGTGTTGGCCTTGATGGCCTCGGTGACGCCGATGCCCTCGAGGCTCTGCAACGTGACCTCGGTGGACGACTTGGCGAGCGTCAGCGACGGCACCGCCATCTTCTTCAGCTGATCGGTGCCCTGCGCCGCCTGGAACTGCTTGCTGAAGACCGTGACCGCGGTCTTGGCGAAGTTGCCCACGAGCCCGGCGATGGCACCGTCGAGGCCCGCCGCCGGCATCCGCCCGCTGGCTCGGAACTGGACCTCGAGCCCGTCGAACACGGCACCCTTGCCGTCGAGCGAGTCACGCCAGTTGAGGTTGAGCTTGAGGTCCCCGGCGAGGTTGCCGCCGAGCACCGACGCCTTCGCCGACAGCTCGATGGCGTGGACCGACCGGCCGGTGCTCGTCTCGCCGGCGAGGATGTTGGTCTCGTTCTTCTGCCCGGCGCCGCCCTTGGTCTTGTCGAGCGACTTCTTGTCGTGGCGCTTGCCGGTCGACGCCTTGGCGCCGGCACCGAGCTGGGCGGCCTTCCCGAGGTCGGCGTCGGCGCCGACCTCGCCGACCACACCGGTCTCGACGTAGCTGTCGTCGTTCTGGAGCTCGGTGTCCTCGACCTCGAGCGACCACTTGTCGGCGACCTCGCGGGAGCTGTTCTCGCCACCCCAGATGCTGTTCGACAGGCCAGACGGGATGACGTCCGACTCCCGGCAGCGCCGGTAGAAGCCGTAGGAGATCAGCTTCATCGCGCCCTCGGGCGACTTGGCCGAGGCCTTGAAGTACCCGCCCAGGGCGCCGTGGATGTTGAACACTCCCAAGGTCCCGCCGGCCTGGAACATGGCGTCGACAGCGACCTCGGTGTTGCCCTTCTTCTTGCTGCCCTCGAACCGGAGGATGGCACCCACGAAGACACCCGGGCTCACCGGGATCTTCATGTCGAGCTCGAACTCGGTGGAATCGCCGTCGTTGGCGATGGCCTTGCCGAGCACCGTGCTGGCCACCGACAGCCCGCCGCCGAGGCCCCCGGTGTACTTCTCCTTGAGCTTGGCCAGGCCCGAGTCGTCGACCTTGACCTCGGTCTGCTTGGCCAGCTTCCCGGCGTCGGCCGACTTGGTCTTCATGGTCTCGATGCGGGCGATCTCGCCGTCGCAGGCCATGAGGAACCAGACCATGCCGGCGCCGCGCTTGGCCCGGCTCGGGTCGATCTTGGTCGTGGTCTTGCCGGTGGTCTTGTCGGTGGTGTCGGTCGTCTTCGACGCGACCCAGAGCTCAGCCACCGTCTTCATGTGGCGGAGCATGCCGAGGGCCTGGTCGAGCTTCTCCGGCGGCATCGTCAGCTGCACGGTCACGCCGGACGGGTGGGGCTTGGCGTCCTTCGGGCGCTTGGTGGTCTCCCCCAGGGCCAGGTAGGCCGTGAGCTGCTTCTCGATCTCCTTCTGGGCCGGCCCCTTGGTCGTGAACAGGCCCTCGTCGGTGCGCTCCGCGAAGTCCTTCACGGTCACGAACCGGCGGATGCGACGCGACGCCGTACCGCCCGACTGCTGCACGACGTGGGTCAGCTCGTGGGCAAGGAGCTCCTGGCCGCCCGACGACGACGGGTCGTAGTTGCCCTTG
>JAOBWJ010000352.1 GCA_025463335.1 Acidimicrobiales bacterium | reverse complement strand
CACCGACGTCATGCGCCACGCCGGTACCGAGCTCGACGTCCACGTGATCGGGACGACGGCCGGCGAAGTGCCGCCGCGGGCCCGGACCAGTACACCCGCCCCGCTGGCCGCCCGGCGCCGGGCCCTGGGTTGGGCCATCGTGGCCCTCGGGCTCCCGGCCCTCACCCTGGTGCTCACCGGCTACGACGCCGACCTGCCCAGCGCCCTGCTGCTCTACCTCCTCGTGGTGGTGGCCGGGGCGGCGTCGGGCGGGATCGGACCGGCGGTCGTAGGGGCGCTGGCGGCCTTCCTCCTGGCCAACTGGTACTTCATCCCGCCGATACACCACTGGGAGATCGACAACGGTCAGGACGTGGTGGCCCTGGTGACCTTCGTGATGGTGGCCGGCGTGGTCGCCGGGCTGGTGGTCCACGCTGCTCGCCGCCAGGCCGAGTCGGCCCGAGCCCGGGCCGAGGCCCGGATGCTGGCCGACATGAGCGGCGCCTCGGTGGGCGACGATCCGCTGGACGTGCTCCTGACACAGATGCGGGACGCCTTCGAGCTCACCGGCGCGGCCGTGGTCCGGTCGGCCGACGGTCGGATCGAGGCCCAGGTGGGAGAGCTGCCGGCGCCGGGCCAGGCCGACGTCACCGTGGCCCTGGGCGAGGACTACCAGCTCGTGGCCGGCGGCCGCGTCCTCTCGGCTGAGGACCGCGGGATCGTGGCTGTGGTCGCCGACCACCTCACCGCCGCCCTCCGGACCCGGCAGCTGGGTGTCGAGGCGTCGTCGGCCGCTGCCCTGGTGGAGGCCAACCAGCTGCGAACGGCCATCCTGGCGGCCGTGTCCCACGACCTGCGCACCCCGCTGGCCTCGATCAAGGCATCGGTCACGAGCCTCCGGCAGGACGACGTCTCGTGGCCGCCCGAAGCGGTGGCCGAGTTCCTGGCCATGATCGACGAGGAGACCGATCGGCTCGACGACCTGGTTGGCAACCTCCTCGACCTGAGCCGGCTGCAGACCAACACCCTCCAGATCCTCGAGCGGCTGGTCGGCTTCGATGAGGTCGTGCCCGCCGCGGTCGCCAGCTTGGGAGGGCGGGCGGCGTCGGTCGACCTCGACGTGCCCGAGACGCTGCCGCGGGTGCGGGTCGACCCCGGCCTGCTCGAGCGGGCCCTGGCCAACCTGGTGTCGAACGCGGTGGCGTGGTCACCGCCCGGCGCCCGGGTGCGGGTCGACGCCTCGCCGGTGGGCGACCGCGTCGACCTGCGAGTGGTTGATCGGGGCCCGGGCATCCCGATGGCGGCGCGCGAGCGGGTGTTCGAGCCGTTCCAGCGGCTGGGCGACCGGGGGCCCAACGGTGTCGGCCTGGGCCTGGCCGTGGCCCGCGGCTTCGTCACCGCCATGGGCGGCGAGCTGCTGGTGGAGGACACGCCCGGCGGCGGCACCACCATGGTCGTCAGCTTCCCGGTGGCGTCGTGACCCGCGTGTTGGTTGTCGACGACGAGCCCCAGATCCGGCGGGCGCTCAGCACCAACCTCCGGGCCCGGGGCTTCGAGATCGACCTGGCCGAGACCGGCGAGCAGGCCCTCGAGCTGGCCGCCCGCCACCGGCCCGACCTGGTGGTGGTCGACCTGGGGCTGCCCGGCATCGACGGGGTCGAGGTCGTGCGAGGCCTGCGGGGCTGGTCGAACGTGCCCATCGTGGTGCTGTCGGTGCGCGACGCCGAAGCCGACAAGGTGCTCGCGCTCGACGCCGGCGCCGATGACTACGTGACCAAGCCGTTCGGCATGGACGAGCTGCTGGCCCGGATGCGGGCGGCGCTGCGACGGGCGGTGCCGCCGGACGGCGCCGAGGAGCCGGTCGTGGAGACGCCCGACTTCCGGGTCGACCTGGCGGCGAAGCGGGTCACGACCACGGCCGGCGAGGTGCGGTTGACGCCGACCGAGTGGCACCTGGTCGAGGTCCTCGTGCGCCACGCCGGGAAGTTGGTGAGCCAGCGCCAGCTCCTGCAGGAGGTGTGGGGACCCGCGTATGGCCGGGAGAGCAACTACCTCCGCGTCTACCTGGCCCAGATCCGCCGCAAGCTCGAGCCCGACCCCGCCAACCCCCGCTACTTCCTCACCGAGCCCGGCATGGGCTACCGCTTCGTCCCACCCGACACCTGACCGAACCCGCGATGGATGGTCAACAGAAGTGTTGACCATCCATCGCGGGTTCGGGACAGGTCAGAGCTCGACGATGGTGCGGCCGACGGTGGCGCGGCCTTCCATCTCATCGAGGGCCTTGGGGAGGTCGGCGAAGGGGACGCGGTTGCCGATGACGGGACGGATGGCGCCGGCGTCGAGCAGCTCGTTCAGTCGGGCGTGCACCTGCTGGCCGACCGAGTAGGGCGTGATGCCCCGAGGTGCGGGGTCGGGTGCGTAGGCCAGCATCACGCCGACGAGCGAGGCGTTGCCGAACAGCAGCGGCCGAGGCGTGATGCCCGGCTCGTCCTCGGCCTCGATGCCCCCGGCGAAGCCGATGATCAGGTGACGGCCGCCCCGGGCCAGGCACGCGAGCGACGGCGGGACCAGCCCGACGCCGTCGAACACCACGTCGACCCCGCGGCCGTTGGTGGCGTCGAGCACGGCGGTGGTGAAGTCTTCGGTCCGGTAGTCGATGGCCACGTCGGCCCCGAGCTCGCGGCACAGGTCGGTCTTCGCGCCGCTGGCTGTGGCCAGCACCCGGGCGCCGGCGGCCACGGCCAGCTGGATGGCCGCCGAGCCCACCCCGCCGGCCCCGGCGTGGACGAGCACCGTCTCGCCGGCCTGGAGCCGGCCCCGCTCGTGGAGGCCGAGCCAGGCCAGGTGGAACGGGAAGAAGAAGGCGGCGGCGTCGCTGCCGGGGAGCGCCTCGGGCGCGTCGAACGTCATCGACACCCCGCAGCGCACGAGCTCGGCGTGGGCGCCGAACGCCCCGCTGGCGGTGGCCACGACCCGGCGGCCCAGCCACGCCGGATCGCCACCGACGACCTCGCCGGTGAGCTCCATGCCGAGCGTGTAGGGCATGGGCGGGTTGACGGTGATGTACCGGCCCCGGCACCCGTCGATCTCGTTGAAGTTCAGGGCGGTGGCCGTGGTGCGCACGAGCACCTCGCCCGGCCCGGCCACCGGATCGTCGACGTCCACCAGCTCGAGCGCCTCCGACGGGCTCCCGTGGCGCACCACCTGCCATGCCTTCACCGCAGCAACCCCCGGATCACGGCCTGCAGTAAAGCCTGGAAGGTGCGCTCCGTGTCGACGGGCTGGTGCAGGCGCTTGGCGGCGAGGGCGTCGATCGGGGGCGGGCCGTCCCAGAGCCGCACCGCGTCGGTGCGCTGGACGGGGGAGCGTGACATCACCGACTCGGTGAGGGAGTAGGCGGCCACCACCTGGATGACGGCGTTGGTGGCGTCGACCAGCGCCGCGCCGCGCAGGCCGGCGTCCGAGAAGGCCTCGGCGATGGCGGCCCGGGCCGGTGCGAACACGAGGGCCAGCCGTCCGTGCTGGTGGGCCAGCCCGACGAGGGCGCCGTGATCGTCGATCGACTGGAGCAGCGACCGGGCGGTGGACGCCACCCGCTGCTCGGGCGTGCGGCCGGTGGTGCGGATGTCACCCACGTCGGTGCCGATGCGTTCCACGAGGGCGGCCAGCAGCTCGGCCTTGTTGCCGACGTGCCAGTAGATGGCGGTGACGGCCACCCCGAGCTGGGCGGCCAGGGCCCGCATCGACAGGGCGGCGATGCCGTCGGCCTCGACGATGCCCATGGCGGCGTCGAGCACCCGCTCACGGGACAACGGCTCGGCGACAGGCATGGACGGTACGGTACGCTCTCCGCCTGTAACGGTGTTACAGAGGGGGGACCTGTTTCATGAGCGAGCGCAGCGAGCGAATCATCAGAACAGGCTTTGGAGAGGCGCTCTGCGCCGAGCCGCTCACTGGTGCTCGTGTGCGAAGCACGGGGCGAACGGGCCGGTCCACGTTGGGGATGCACCAGTGAGCGATCGCTACGCGGTCATCTCGTCGGACTGCCACGGCGGCGCCCAGTTGCTGGAGTACCGCCAGTACCTGCCGTCGAGCCTGCACGACGAGTTCGATGTCTGGGCGCGCGACTACGCCATCCCGTTCGAGGATCTGCGAGGCCCCGACGCCGACCAGAACTGGGACTCGAGCCGTCGGCTCCGAGACATGGACGCCGAGGGCGTGGCCGGCGAGGTGATCTACCCGAACACCATCCCGCCGTTCTTCCCCAAGATCTCGCTTGTCGGTCAGCCGCCGGCCAAGAGTCGCGAGGAGCTCGACCTCAAGTGGATGGGACTGAAGGCCCACAA
>JAOBWJ010000333.1 GCA_025463335.1 Acidimicrobiales bacterium | reverse complement strand
TAGCGTCCGCGGCCATGAGCGATGCCAGCGCCGAGTACCGGATCGAGCACGACACCATGGGCGAGGTCCGGGTGCCGGCGGACGCGAGGTGGGCGGCCCAGACCCAGCGAGCGGTCGACAACTTCCCGATCTCCGGCCTCCACATCGACCGCGCCCTCATCGCCGCCCTGGCCTCGATCAAGGGCGCCGCCGCCCTGAGCAACGTGAAGCTCAAGGTCATCGACAAGGGCGTGGGCGAGGCCATCGCCGCCGCCGCCGACGAGGTCGCCGCCGGCCAGTGGGACGACCAGTTCCCGGTCGACGTCTACCAGACCGGCTCCGGCACGTCCTCGAACATGAACATGAACGAGGTCCTGTCGAGCCTGGCCGCCGAGCGGCTGGGCGGCAAGGTCCACCCCAACGACGACGTCAACGCCAGCCAGTCGTCGAACGACGTGTTCCCGTCGGCCATCCACGTGGCCGCCGCCAGCACGATCGTCAACGATCTCATCCCCGCCCTCGAGCAGCTGGCGGCGTCGCTCCGCAAGAAGCAGCGCAAGTGGAAGAACGTGGTGAAGTCGGGTCGGACCCACCTCATGGACGCCACGCCGGTCACGCTCGGCCAGGAGTTCGGCGGCTACGCCCAGGCCGTCGAGATGGGCATCGAGCGCCTGCGCGACGTCCTGCCCCGCGTCGGCGAGCTGCCCCTCGGCGGGACGGCGGTCGGCACCGGCATCAACGCCCACAAGCGCTTCGCCCCGAACGCCATCAAGATCCTGGCCGACAAGCTCGACCTCCCGCTGACCGAGGCGCGCGATCACTTCGAGGCTCAGGCGTCGCGCGACTCCCTCGTCGAGTGCTCGGGCGTGCTGCGCACCATCGCCCTCTCGCTCTACAAGGCGGCCAACGACATCCGCTGGATGGGCTCGGGTCCCCGGACCGGCCTGCAGGAGATCCGCATCCCCGACCTCCAGCCGGGCTCGTCGATCATGCCCGGCAAGGTCAACCCGGTCATCCCCGAGGCCGTGTGCCAGGTCGTGGCCCAGGTCATGGGCAACGACGCCGCGGTCGCCTTCGGCGGCTCGGCCGGCAACTTCGAGCTCAACGTCATGCTGCCGGTGATCGCCCGCAACTTGCTGGAGTCGATCCGCCTGCTCGCCTCGGTGAGCCGTGCCTTCGCCGAGAAGGCCATCGACGGCATCGAGGCCAACGTCGAGCAGTGCAAGGCCTACGCCGAGTCGAGCCCGTCGATCGGCACGTCACTCAACCCCTACATCGGCTACGAGAAGGCGGCCGAGGTGATCAAGGAGTCGACCAAGACGGGCCGGTCGATCCGTGAGCTCGTGCTCGAGCGCAAGTGGATGACCAGCGCCGAGCTCGACAAGGCCCTCGACGTGCTGGCCCTCACCAAGGGCGGCATCACCAAATGACGGCCGTGCTGGCGTGGTACTCCGTTCGTTGCGTCGTCGAGCACGGCGCCGGCACCTACGAGGAGCGGATCACCCTCTGGCAGGCCGCCACGTTCGACGAGGCCATCGCGCTCGCCGAGGCCGACGCTGAGTCCTACGCCGCCACGCTCGGCCAGGCCGAATACGCCGGCCTGGCGCAGGTCTTTGCCCTGCCCGACTCGCCCGGGCACGGCGCCGAGGTGTACTCGCTCATCCGCGAGAGCGAGCTCGGCACGAACGACTACCTCGATGCCTTCTTCGACACGGGCCGGGAGCGACAGGGTGACGTCGACGACGCCGAGTAGACCTGAGCGATGCGCAAGCTGCTCGTCTTGGGCGTCCTCGTGGCGTTGCTCCTGGTTGGTGACCTGGCGGCCCGGTCAGTAGCCGAGTCCGCCGTCGAGTCCGGCGTGCGGTCGCGGGTGCAGGGTGTCGGGGCCGTCGACGCCCAGATCCACTCGTTCCCGTTCACCGGTCGACTCGTGGCCCAGGGGAAGGTGTCGACGCTCGATCTGCGCTTGTCGGAGGTGACCGGCCACGGCATCGACGTGGCCTGGGTGCGCCTGGAGGCCAAAGGCCTGAAGCTCGACCGCAACGTGCTGTTGGGCAGTGCCCACGTGCGCATCACCGGGGTGGACACGGTGACCGTCACGGCCAACATCACCGAGGCCGAGATCCGCAAGGCCACCGGCGCCGATGTCCGGCTGCTCGACGGCAAGGCCCAGGTCACGGCGGCCGGCGTGACGGCGACGGCCGACGTGACCGTCTCTGACGGGAAGATCCGACTCGAGGTGGCCGGGCTGCCGGTGCTGACCGTGCCAGTGCCCGACAACGCCCTTTTGCCCTGCCCCGTCCAGGCCCGGGTGGTGGCCGGCGCCGTGCTGGCCTCGTGCACCGCCCACCAACTGCCCGGGATCGTGGTCGACGCCATCGGGTCGGTCGACCTCCGCAACGCGGGCTAACGAACGCCCGCTCGATCCTCAGCCGAGCGTCGGCACCTCGGTCGTGCACGTGAGCGCAGTGTCCTGGGGCACGAGCCGCTCGATCGAGCCGACTCGACCGTTGGCCGCACGCTGCTCGGGTGTGAGGTAGCCGATGAACAGCTCCGTGTCGGCCGGCAGTTGCGCCGGATCGAACGTGAAGATGACTTCGTCCTGGGCGTCGCGGTCGCCGTGCATCACGTCGCCGACACCCGCACCCACGCCGCTGGCATCGAGCTCGCTGTCGCTGGCGCCCGGCGCCTTGCAGAACTCGCCGCTCCTCATCTCGACAGGGAGGCCGGCGTCGCGCAGTGCCTTCTCCAGCCCGTCGTGGTCGTCGAAGTACCGCTGCTTGCTCCACGTCGCCTTGACCGTGCCGTCGGCCTGACTGTCGACGCTGTAGGCGATCGTCCGGATGTGCACGCCATCGGTGCTGTCGCCTCCGACGCCACCACCCTGCATCGACAGGCCGGCGACGATGGCGCCGACGGCCGCGATACCGGTCGCCTCCAGCACTCGACGGTTGCGCCGCCGGGCGCGGCCCGCCGCAACGATCTCTCGCGCCGATGTGCGCATCGTGACGCCGCCGAGGCCGTCCTCGACGGCATCGAGGACGAGGGTCGAATGATCGTGATCGTTCACGGAGCTACCTCCTGTTGTGTTGCACGGATGAGGGTGTCGCGGAGCGAGGCGGTTGCTCGAGCCAGATGAGCGGTGACCGTGCCCTCGGCGATGCCGAGGATCTCGGCGGTGGCGCGGACATCGAGGTCGAGGAACACGCGCAGCGCGATCACCTCGCGTTGACGTGCCGAGAGCTCACGCAGTGCCGCGAGCAGCGCGGGGTCGATGCCGCTGCTCCGGTCCGCGCGTGCTGCGTGCTCGTGACCGGCGCCCCACGGCACCTCTCGTCGGCGCCGTCGCCACCACGAGATGTTCGTGTTGATCGCGGTCCGCACGATCCACGCCGCCGGCGCCGGATGGCGACGAACGGTCGGCCACGACGTCCACGCCCGCGTGAACGCCTCGGCCACGAGGTCCTGCGCGAGCTCGGGATCCGCCACGCTCACCATGACCGCGCGCAGGCACGCGTCGCGGTTCGCCTCGTAGAAGGCGGTGAACTCGGGTTGCCTCACACCGCTCTTACGCCTGGGCGCACCGATCCACTTACACGCACCGCTGACTACGTCAGCTTCTCGAACACGGCGAGCTCACGACCCCCACGTCTGCGTTGCCACCGCCGCATCCTCGCGTGGCCACGTCGAGCACGCCCGCGGTTCGCGAAGCGCCATCCGCCGCCACGTGCGGTCGCTCTGACATCTTTTTCCACCATGGGAACTGCTTCCGGCGCCTTCAAGGTGGTCCTGCTCCTCCACGTCCTGTCGGTGGTGGTGGGCATCGGAACGGTCATGCTCAACGGCGTCTACGCGGCAAAGGCCAAGAAGATGGGGGCGCCCGCCGTCGGCTCCGTCATGCAGGCCAACTTCGATGTGAGCTCGGTGGCCGAGAAGGTCATCTACACGATCCCGATCTTCGGCCTGGCCCTGATCGGGATGAGCGACAAGGTCTACGACTTCGGCCAGACCTGGGTGTGGCTGTCCCTTGTCCTGTACCTCGCGGCGATCGGCATCTCGCACGGGGTGATGATCCCGAACGGCAAGAAGATGCTGGCCGGCCCTTCGGGACCGGACCAGGCCGCCGCGCTGGAGCAGAAGCTGGCGGCCGGCGGGATGACCCTCAACCTGCTGGTCGTGGTCATCATCGCCCTGATGATCTGGAAGCCGGGCCTCTAGGCGAGCGAGTCGAGGGCAGGCGTGCCCGGGTACGGGCGGGGGTCGGTCGCGGCGGGGATGACCGGCCGGGTCCACTTCATGGCCTTCGACAGCTCGTCGGTCAGTGCCCGCCATGCGGGCGGGTCCCACCCCTGAGGGGCGGCGGCGATGCTCAGGTCCTGACGGATGTGGACCAGGGCCGGCAAGGTCTCCAGACCCAGCTCCTTGACGAGCTTGCGCTCAGGATCGGCGAAGGTCAGGAACTCCTTGGCGTAGGGGCCGAGGAACTGCACGGCCTCCTCCGCCGTGCACGTCACCGCGATGGCGACCCGGCAGTCGGCGTCGTCGTAGGACCGGAAGATCCGGGCCACGGTCGGCAGCAGCCAGGCACTCTCGGACGTGTACGGGTCGAGTACGGCCGTCACGAGGTGAAAGGTCGTCAGCCATGCCCGGAGCGGGTATGACGGCCCTTCAAGGGGCGAGAGCTCCAGATCGGCGGGGGCCTCCGTGACCACGGCGGCGCAACCTAGCAAGCCCGTTTGGGCAGACCGGTATTCATGCCTGCGGCGCTCGCCCATCCGCGGAGTACGGTCCATCCCGATGCACCCCATCGAGCGGTTGCGCTATGTCGCCCGGGCGGGCGGTGTCGACCAGGGCGAGCTGGTGCGCGAGGCGGCGGCCGCCCTCAGTGGCCTGGGCGACGACACCGGCGGGCTGATCATGTCGTGCCGGCGGCTCCTGGCCCGCCACCCGACGGCCGGCGCCCTGTGGTTCCTGTGCGCCCGCCTGCTGACGGCCGGCGACGTGCGGGCCGAGGCGTGGGCTGCCACCGAAGCCCTCGAGCACGACGGCACGGCCGGCCACTTGGCCCGACTGCTTCCTGAAGAGGCTCGCATCACGGTCGTCGGCTACCCCGAGCTCACCGCCCTCGCCCTGCCCCGACGGGGCGACATCGAGGTCTTGGCCATCGACGCCTCGGGCGACGGTACCCACCTCGCCCGCCGGCTCCGTGGGGCAGATGTGGAGGCCATCGACGTCCCCGACGCCGGCGTGGCCGCCGCCGCCGCGTCGAGCACGGTGGTCGTGCTCGAGGCCTCGTGCCTGGGTCCGACCGGCTTCGTCGCCCCCACCGGGTCGAGGGCCGCGGCCGCCGTGGCCCGCCAGGCGGGCGTACCCGTGTGGTTGGTGGCCGGCGTGGGCCGGGCCCTGCCGACCCGACTTTGGGACGCGGCCGTCGCCGGCCTCGGCGGCGACGAGCCCTGGGAGCATCCCGAGGAGCTCGTCCCTCTCGACCTCGTCGACCGAGCCGTTGGTCCCGACGGCGGCCGCCCGGCGGCCGACCTCGCCCAGCGGGCCGACTGCGCCCCGGTCGCCGAGCTCCTCGAACGCCGCTGACCACTGCCGGTTAGCCTCGGCGACCATGGGTGAGATGGTCGAGTTCCCGAGCAACGGCGGCACCGGTACGGGCTACCTGGCGACGCCCGAGGTGGGCGCCGGGCTGGGTCTCGTCGTCATCCAGGAGTGGTGGGGCCTGGTGCCCCACATCAAGGATGTGTGCGACCGGTTCGCGGCCGAGGGCTTCACCGCCCTGGCCCCCGACCTGTACCACGGCGCGCAGACCACCGAGCCGGACGAGGCCGGCAAGCTGCTGATGACCCTCAACCTCGACCAGGCGGCCAAGGACATGGGCGGCGCCATCGACTTCCTGGAGCAGAGCGACCGGGTCCGCGGTGACGGCGTCGGGGTCGTCGGGTTCTGCATGGGCGGCGGCCTCGCCCTGATGCTCGCCGTCCAACGACCCGACGACGTGAAGGCGGCGGTGCCGTTCTACGGGTTCATCCCGTGGGAGTCGGCCCAGCCCGACTGGTCGACGCTCCAGGCCTCGGTCCTAGGCCACTACGGCGAGCTCGACGAGTTCTTCGGCCCGGACAAGGCCAAGGAGCTGGAGGCCACGCTGAAGGGCCTCGGCAAGGACGTCGAGCTCCACTTCTACGACGGGGCCCACCACGCGTTCTTCAACGACACCCGCCCCGAGGTCTACGACGAGCAGGCGGCCTCGACGGCGTGGGTGCGCACCCTCGAGTTCCTGCGCTCGAAGCTCGGTTGAGCAAGCGTCGGTGATCGAGCGCTACCTGGAGCTCGGCCTGGCCCTCGGCCGTCACGTCGACGGTCTCGTCGACGCCTACTTCGGGCCGCCCGACGTGGCCGCCCGGGTGGCCGCCGCGCCGCTGGTCCCGCCCGGTCGCCTGGCCGAGGAGGCGCGGCGGCTCCTGGCCGACGTCGAGCAATCCGACTTCGATGCCAACCGCCGCCACTGGCTGGCCGCCCAGGTGCGGGGCCTGCGTACCACCGCCGCCCGCCTGGCCGGGGAGGCCATCGGCTACGCGGACGAGGTCGAGGCCTGCTACGGCGTGCGGCCCCGTTGGGTGGAGGAGGACGAGCTGGCCGAGGCCCACCGCCGGCTCGACGCCGCCCTCGCCGGCTCGGGCCCGCTGGCCGAGCGCCTGATCACCTGGCGCGAGTCGCAGGCCGTCCCGGTCGACAAGCTGGCTGGCGTGGTCGCCTCCCTCGCCGAGGACCTCCGGGAGCGCACCCAGCGGTTGTTCGGCCTGCCGGAAGGCGAGCACGTCGACTTCGACCTGACCACCGACAAGCCGTGGTCGGGATTCAACTACTACCTCGGCGACCTTCGGTCGCGGGTGTCCATCAACACCGACCTGCCGGTGCTGAGCCCGGGCCTGGCCAACCTGGTGGCCCATGAGGCCTATCCCGGCCACCACACCGAGCACACCCGCAAGGAGGCCGGCCTGGTGCGCCAGCGCCGCCAGGCAGAGGAGACGATCTTCCTCGTGGGCACGCCCCAATGTCTGCTCGCCGAGGGCCTGGCCGACCTCGGCCTGGAGGTCGTCGTCTCGGTCGATCCCGGCGAGCAGGCGGCCATGGCGGCCTCGCACCTGAAGCCTCTCGGCATCCCGTTCGACGAGGACGTGGTCGCCGCCGTGGGCCGAGCTGGTGACGGCCTGTCGCGGGTCCGGGGCAACGTGGCCCTCCTGCTCCACGAGGAGGGCGCCGACGTCGACGACGTCATCGCCTACGCCGAGCGCTGGGCCCTCCTGCCCCGCAACCGGGCCGAGAAGCTCGTGGAGTTCCTCACCGACGAGACGTGGCGGGCCTACATGACGTGTTACGTCGAAGGCTTGCCGCTGTGCCGGTCGTTCGTGGCCGGCGACCCGGCCCGGTTCCAGCGGCTGGTCACCGAGCAGCTCACACCGGACCAGCTGGTCGCATGATCGGCGTCGTCGGGCTGGGCCCGGCGGTGCTCGATGAGCTCGCCCGGCGAGGAGAGCCGTTCCGCCCCGCCGATGCCGGCTCCCTCGACGGGCTCGACGTCGTGCTGGCCGCCGGCGGCGACCCGACCCTGGTCGACGCCGCGGTGGCGGCCCGGGTGGCCTACGTCGACGCTTCCGGCGACGGCGAGTTCGTGGCCGCCGTGCTCGAGCGCCACACCGGAGCACCGGTGCCGGTCGTGCCGGCGTGTGGCTTCGACGGCCTGCTTGGGGACCTGGCGGCGGCGGTGGCCGCCGAGCACTTCGGCGGACCGGTCGACCACGTCGGGGTGCATCACGACCGGCCCCGGGTCGCGCCGACGCCGGTCGGCCCGTCCCGCCACGTGGCGTTCCCGGGTGGCGGCCGGTGGGTGGTCGACGCCGCGCTGGTGGAGGGTGTGCTCGTGCCCCGCCACGTCCCCGGCGCCGAGGTGGTCACCACTGTCGCCGTCACCGCCGCCCACGGCCCGGCGTTCCAGATCGTGGCCGAGGCCACCGGCATGGGACCCCGCAGCTTCGTGATGTGCGAGGGGACCGATCCCGAGGTGGTCGGCGCTCGGGTCCTGGTGACCGCCGCTCGGGCCGTGACCCAACCCGGGCAGCCCGTCGGCGCCATGGCGCCGGCCGAGGCATTCGACGCCGAGCGCTTCCTCGACGCCGTCGCCGGGGCCGACCTGCGCTGGTCGTTCTCCTTCCCTGCCCCCGGCGACCTCACGGTCTGACTCGGCTTGGTGCCGGGTAGCGAGCGGTCGTTAGCATCCCGGCCATGTCCGAGCGCACCCGCAACCTCCCCCGTCGCTCCTGCCACGCCGTACCGGGATCGAACGAACGGTTCCTGGAGAAGGCGCAGGGCATTCCGGCCGACATGGTGTTCCTCGACCTCGAGGATTCGGTCGCCCCGCTGGAGAAGGAAGCGGCTCGCGGCAAGGTCGTGAAGGCCATCCGGGAGGGCGATTGGGGCGACAAGGTCGTCTGTGTGCGCATCAACGCGTGGGACACCGAGTGGACCGTGTTCGACGTGCTCGAGGTCGTCGGTGGCGAGGGCGAGCGGCTCGACGAGGTCATGCTGCCGAAGGTCGAGTCCGCCGCGCAGGTGGTCGCCCTCGACCTGCTCCTCACCCAGGTGGAGAAGAAGGCCGGCCTGCCCGTCGGTCACGTCGGCATCGAGGCGCAGATCGAGACCACTCGCGGCCTCATCAACGTGGAGGAGATCTGCGCGGCGTCGCCCCGGCTGGAGACGATCATCTTCGGCCCGGCCGACTTCGCGGCCTCCATGGAGATGCCGGTGCTGACCGGGGGCGTGCAGATCCCCGAGTACCCGGGCGACCACTTCCACTACGTGTTCTCCAAGATCCTCATGGCCGGCCGCGCCAACGGGCTCCAGGTGATCGACGGACCGTTCCTGAAGATCCGGGAGCTCGACGCCTTCCGTGACTACTGCCAGCGCACCAAGACGCTCGGCTTCGACGGAAAGTGGTCGCTGCACCCGGATCAGGTCGAGGTTCTCAACGAGGTGTTCTCGCCCACCCAGGAGCAGTTCGATCGGGCCTGGGACATCCTCGATGCCTACGAGAAGGCCACGACCGAGGGCGACCGCAGGGGCGCGGTGATGTTCGGTGACGAGATGATCGACGAGGCGTCGCGCAAGATGGCGATCAAGTTCGTCTCCCGCGGCGAGCGCGCCGGCTTCACCCGCTCGGCCGGCTGAGCCACGCTCACTAGCGTCCGGTCGTGGACGCCGCCGTTGTCGTGCTCTTGGGGCTCATGGTGCTGGCCCTCGCCGTCGCCGCCGGGGGCGACGTCGTGCGCGGCGTGCGGACCCGCGGCACGCCGGCGCCCTCCCTCGTCGCCCCGCCGCCTTCTCGACCCCGCCGGCTCGTGCTCGTGCGCCACGGCGAGACCGAGTGGAGCCTCACCGGGCAACACACCGGACGCACTGACGTGCCCCTCCTCGACGAGGGTCGGGAGCAGGGTCGGGCCGTCCGGGCCCTCCTGGAGGGCTGGCACTTCGACGCCATCCTGGTGAGCCCGCTCGGCCGGGCTCGGGAGACCCTCGAGCTCCTCGGGCGCGACGAACCGGTCACCGTCGTCGAGGACCTCCGGGAGTGGGACTACGGCGACGACGAGGGCCGCACCACGAAGGAGATCCGTGCCGACCGACCGGGCTGGACGGTCTTCGCCGACGGGCCGCAGGGCGGCGAGACGATCGAGCAGGTGGCGGCCCGCGCCCGCCGGGTGCTGCGGGTGGCCGCCGAGCACGAGGGTGACGTGTTGGTCGTGGGCCACGGGCACATGCTCCGAGTGCTGGCCACGTGCTGGACGGGGCTGGACCCGCGGGCCGGCGCCGTGCTCCACCTCGATGCCGCCACGGTGTCGGTGCTCGACCACATCCGGGAGCAGGCGGTGATCCGCCGCTGGAACGTCAGCGGTTGACGAGGAGGACGACGATCAGGGGCAGGTTGAAGCAGGCGTGGGCGATCATGCCGGGCACGATCCGGTGGAAGCGATGGGCGCAGATGCCGAACACCACGCCGGCGGCCGCCAGCCCGAGCACCAGGCCGATGTTGCCGATGCCCTCGGCGCCCCCGAGGTGGGCCAGCCCGAACAGCGCCCCCTGGAGGCCGATGGCCACCGGCGCGGGGAACGACCCCTCGAGTGATTGCAGGATCAGCCCCCGGAAGAACAGCTCCTCGAAGAACGGCGCCATCACGACGGCCACCACGGCGGCGCACAGGACGAAGCCCAGGCTGTCTCGGTGTTCGTCGAAGGCGGCGGTGTTGCTCCCGGCCAGATCCTTGGAGATCGCCACCAGGATGGCCACGACCACGATGCCGGCGATGCGGGCTGCGAACGAGATGAGGACCCCCCGCCACCAGTCGCCGCGCCGGTACTGCAGGCCGAAGTCGTCGGCCAGGTTGCCGGTGCCCCGACGCCGGCTCACCAGCACGCACGTGAGGTAGAGGCCGCCGTAGTTCACGCTGGCGCCGACCACGAGCCCGGCGGCCGTGTTCACCTGGCTGGCGAGGTAACCGGCGAGGCCGCCGACGATCGAGCTCAACAAGAACGCCCCCACCGCCACCAGGACGATCCAGGCCGAGAAGCCCCGCCGCTGGTCCTCGAGAGCGGCCCAGGCGGCGCTCGCGCCGTCGGGCGGTAGGGGCGACTGGCTGACCGTCCCCTGCTTGTCGGACACGCCGTCCGTCCAGCTCCCACCGTCCCAATAGCGCTGGGGGAACTGGCCGGCGGGGTCTCGGTACCAGCCGGCCGGCGGGAGCCTGGTCTCGTTCACGGGGCGAGCAGTCCGAGCGCGTTGTTGTTGCTGTCCTGGGTGGCGATGAGCACGAAGATCCCGAGGACCATGGCGACCACGGAGGCGATCACCGCACGCTTGCCCAGCGGATCGCCCTTCCGGAGGCCGACCACCCCGAGGACGGTGCCGGCGACCCCGCCGTAGACGGGAGCCACGAGAAGGGCGATGGCGGCGCAGACAAAGCCGGCGATGGTGTAGGGCCGACCCTCCCGGCGACCGGCCGGCGGGGGGTAGTCGGGGGCCGCGTCGGGCGCCGCGTCGTCGGCGGGCGGCTCCGGGGGATCCATGAGCGCCGGTCTACCCGACGAATCCGCGGTTCAGGCGGATCGCTCGAGCAAGCGGCGGGCGATGATCTTCAAGCACAGGGTCTCGTCGGCCCCTTCGAAGATCGACAGCACGCGGGCATCGACGAAGTAGCGGCTCACCGGGAACTCCTCGGCGTAGCCCATGCCGCCGTGGATCTGCATCGCTTCACGGGTGACCCACTCGGCGGCCTTGCACACGTAGGCCTTGAGCATGGCCACCTCGAGGGCGCCCTCGCCGTTGGCCATGAGTCGGGCGACCACGTAGGAGAACTGGCGGGCGGCCTGGATGCTCACGGCCATGCGGGTCAGCTTCACCTGGGTGAGCTGGTAGTCGGCGATGGGGTTCCCGAACACGACCCGGTCCTTGGCGTACTGGCGGGCTTCCTCGTAGGCGGCCTGCATCACACCGACGGCCCGGGCCGCGGTCTGCAGCCGGCCGTTCTCGAAGCCCTCCATCTGGAGGTAGAAGCCGCGGCCCAGGCCGGCCTCGCCGCCGATGAGGCAGTCGTCGGCGACCACCCAGCCATCGAAGGCCACCTCGTAGGAGTGCATGCCCCGGTAGCCGATGGTGTCGATGGCCCGGCCCTCCATCTTTCCCCCGGTGCCCTCCTGGGTGAAGGCGAAGCCGTGGCCCTCGCCGCGGGGCTTGGGCACGATGAACATCGACAGGCCGCGGTGCCCAGAGGCCTTGTCGCCGGTGCGGGCGAGCAGCATGAGGACGTCGGCGCGGGCCGCGAACGTGCACCACGTCTTCACGCCGGTGATCGACCACCCGTCGTCGACCTTGGTGGCGGTGACCTTGAGGCCGGCCACGTCGGAGCCGTAGTCGGGCTCGGTGACGGCCACGGCGTTGAGGAGCTCGGCGGCGGCCAGCTGGGGAAGCCAGTGCTTCTTCTGCTCCTCGGTGCCGCCGCCGACGATGGCGCGGGCCAGGATCTCGGGCCGTGTCACCAGTGAGCCCCCGATGCCGAGCGAGCCGCGGGAGAGCTCCTCCGTGGCCACCACCATGCCCAGGTAGTCCGACGCCCCGCCCGAGGCGTAGCCGCCGTAGGCCTCCGGGATCGACAGGCCGAACGCGCCGAGCTCGCCGAGGCCGGAGATGATCGACTCCGGCACATCGGCGTTGGTGCGGTGCACGTGCTCGGCGTGGGGCTTGATCTGCTCCTCGGCGAAGCGCTTGAACGTCTGGCGGACGAGCTCGAAGTCCTCGTCCAGGTGCCGGGGGCCCTCCTGGTCGGCCAGCCCGGCGAGGAACGCCGGGTCGCGGTGCTCGGTCACGAACGGCATGGCCTCGCGGAGGGCGCCGTGGTCGACGCCCCACACCTCCTCCCGGCCCAGCACCTTGGTGGCCAGGTCGTGCACGGCGTCGGCCACGAAGGCACACGTCAGGGCGGCTTCGAC
>JAOBWJ010000310.1 GCA_025463335.1 Acidimicrobiales bacterium | reverse complement strand
ACCGGCTTCTCGGGCCGGCGGATCGAGCGCAACGGGCAGATCAGGGTGTGGCCGATCTACGGGGCTGCCCTCATGGTGGCCGGCATCGCCCTGATGGCCACGCTGACCGAGACCACACCTATCGCGCTGGCCGCGGTGTACGCGCTCCTGCTCGGCACTGGCGCCGGGTTGTCCATGCAGCCATCGCTGCTCGCCGCCCAGAACGCGGCGGCGCCGACCGAGCTCGGGACGGTCACGTCGACCCAGCTCCTCTTCCGCATGCTGGGCAGCCTCATCGGCGTGCCGGTGTTCGGCGGCATCCTCAATGCCGGCCTGGGCGACGGGCCCCGCACGGCGGCTGCCTTCGCCAACGCCCTGCCCCCGGTGTTCCTGGCGGCCGTGCCCGTGGCCGTGGTCTCCCTGGTGGCGGCCTTCCGGCTGCCCGAACGCCCCCTACGGGTCACCACCCACCTCGGGGATGAGGCACCCGGCCCCGTGCCGGCCGAACCGCTGGTCTGACAGGGCGGGCGGATAGGCGGCACGGGCAGGCCCAGGAGACCGCCCCAAGACAAGGGCGCAACCACCGGGGCGAGCCCTGCGCGCCGGAGTCGGTGCCGCCCACCAGCGGGTTCCCCCCGTTCTGGTCACGCTCAGCCCGTCAGAGCCGGGCTCAGCGTGACTAGAAGCAGGAAGGCCTCAGCGGAGTCGGCGTGCGGGGCAGCACCACGTGAGGCACCCCGGGCTGTCCCCTGGGTGCGTGTTTGGTCTTTGCGCAGCCCCCGCAGTACGCCCGTACTCGCGTGGGTCCGATCCGCCTATCTGCCCGCGCTCTGAGGCGACTAGAGATCGAGCAGGGCGTCGAGGCCGAGGGTGAGGCCGGGACGGTGGGCGACCCGCTTCACGGCGAGGAGAACGCCGGGCATGAACGACGAGCGGTCATAGGAGTCGTGGCGGATCACCAGCGACTGGCCGGTCGTGCCGAACATGACCTCCTGGTGGGCCACCAACCCCTTCAAGCGAATCGAATGCACGGGGATGTCGGCCGGGCCCTTCGCGCCTCGGGCGCCGGGCAGGACCTCGGTCGTCGTCGGGTCGGGCAGCCAGTCGGAGGACGCAGCGGCGATGCGCTCGACGGTGAGCATGGCCGTCCCCGACGGGGCATCGGTCTTGTTCTCGTGGTGGAGCTCGATGACCTCGACCGACTCGAAGTAGGGCGCCACGATCTCCGACAGCCGGATCATGAGCACCGCGCCGATGGCGAAGTTCGGTGCGATCACGCAGTTGCTCTTCGTGAACGCGGCCCGGAACTCGTCGTTGTCGGCCTCGGTGAGTCCGGTGGTGCCGACAACGGCATGCACGCCGTTGGCAGCACACCAGCGCAGGTTCTCCCGGGCGGCGGACGCCCCGGTGAAGTCGACGACGACCTCGACGCCGGCATCGGTCATGGCCTCGAAGCTGCCACCGACGACCAGCCCGGGCGCGTCGACCCCGGTGACCGTGCGCACGTCGAGCCCCTCGTGGTGGGGGTCGACCGCCGCGACCAGCTCGGTGTCGGGGTCGCGGAGGACCGCCTCGCACACCGTGCCACCCATCCGGCCCGCTGCCCCGAAGACCCCGACCTTGACCGTCACCCTCTCAACGTAGCTTCGACCTGCTTCTTCGACTGCGGGCTGACCACCGCGACCGTGCGCTCGCCCGGTCCGAGCACCCGCTCGATGGCCCGTTGCACGTCGGCCCGGGTGATCGCCCGGTACCGCGCCAGCACCTCATCGACCTCGATCACGTCGCCGTGCACCAGCACGGCCTTGCCGATCCGGCTCATGCATCCGCCGGAATCCTCGAGGCCGAGCACGGTCGAGCCCTCGAGGTAGCCCTTCGCCACCCGCAGCTCGGAATCGGTGATGCCGTCGGCCAGCAACCGGTCGAGCTCGAGCTGGATGAGCCCGTGGACCTCGGCCAGGCGGGCTGGGGCGGTACCGGCATAGATGACCAGGGCGCCGCAGTCCGAGTACGAGGCCGGATAGGAGTAGACCGAGTAGGCCAGCCCCCGCTCCTCGCGGATCGACTGGAACAGCCGGCTGGACATGCCGCCTCCGAGAACCACGTTGGCCACGGCGAGGGCGGCACGATCGGGGTCGCCCTTGGCCAAGGCCCGGACGCCGATGGCCAGGTGGGCCTGCTCGGTTCGGCGCTTGAGGGCATCGAGGGGCCGGGGTGGCGCCGACGGCGCCTCCCGCGTCGGCGGGGCGCCGCCTTCGATGCCGGCCAATCGGCGACTGACGCCGTCGACCACCTCGTCGTGGGTGATGGCACCGGCCACGGCCACCACCAGGTTGGCCGGCCGATACCACTCGTCGTGGAAGCCGACGATGTTCTCGCGCGTCATGGCGCCGATCGACTCGCGGGTGCCGAGCACCTCACGACCGAGCGGATGTCCGGGGAACAGAGCCTCTCCGAGGAGGGTGATCACCCGGTCGTCGGGCGTGTCCTCCTCCATGGCAATCTCCTCGAGGATCACCTGGCGCTCGGCCTCGATCTCGGGGAGCCGGAATGCCGGCGCCCACAGGACGTCGCAGAGGATGTCGAGGCCGAGCACGAGCTGCCCGGCCGGGAGGCGCGTGTAGTACGCGGTGCACTCCTGGGCGGTGAACGCGTTCATCTCGCCACCCACGGCGTCGACCGCCTCGGCGATCTGGGCCGCCGAGCGCGAGTCGGTGCCCTTGAACAGCAGGTGCTCGAGGAAGTGCGAGGCGCCGGCCACGGCCGGCGCCTCGTCACGAGCTCCTACCCCCACCCAGAACCCGGTCGTGACCGACCGGGAATCGGGCAGGGCTTCGGTGACCACCCGAACCCCATTGGGGAGGGTGGTGAGCCGGATCGTCAGCGCCGACCCCGACCCCCGCCACGCGGGCGGCGGTTGCTGTCGCGGTCGTTGCTGGGCGCAGGCGTCGCCGTCGAGGCGGGACCGAGGTCACCGAACTCGTCCTTCAGCTCGGCGTCGAAGGCGTCCTCGAACGACACGGTGGCGGCAGCTGATCCGGTCGGCTCGGCGGCGCGCTCCTCGCGGGGACGGCGCTCGCCTCGCTCAGGGCGGTCGCCGCGCTCGGGGCGCTCGCTCCGCTCGGGACGGTCGCTGCGCTCGCGGCGGGGACGGTCCTCGCTGCTGCGCTCGCTGCGCTCGGGAGCCTCGTAGCCCACCGGCGAGAGCGACACCTTGCCCTGGGGGTCGATGTCCTCGACCACGACCTCGACGGCGTCGCCCAGGTTGAGGACGTCCTCGACCCGGTCGATGCGCTTGCCCTCGCCCAGCTTGGAGATGTGGAGCAGGCCGTCGCGGCCCGGAAGGATGTTCACGAACGCACCGAACTTGGTGACGTTCACGACCCGACCCTGGTACGTCTGACCCACCACGGCGGCCGGCGGGTCGAGGATCAGCTCGATCCGGCGACGGGCCTCAGCCACGGCCTCGCCGTCCTTCGACCCGATGGTCACGGTGCCGACCATGCCGTCGTCGTCGACGTTGATGTCGGCGCCGGTCTCCTGCTGGAGGGCGTTGATGACCTTGCCCTTGGGGCCGATGACCTCACCGATCTTGTCGATCGGGATCTGGATGCTGATGATCTTCGGCGCCGAGGCCGCCACGTCCGGGCGGGGCTCGGCGATGGTGGCGGTCATGACCTCGAGGATCGCCAGCCGGGCCTCACGGGCCTGGAGCAGGGCGGCCTTGAGCACGTCGGCAGGGAGGCCCTCGATCTTGGTGTCGAGCTGGAGGGCGGTGATGGCGTCGACCGTGCCGGCCACCTTGAAGTCCATGTCGCCGAAGGCATCCTCGGCGCCGAGGATGTCGGTCAGCGTCGTGTACTTGCCGTCCTCGTAGATGAGGCCCATGGCGATGCCGGAGACGTGGCCACGGGTGGGCACGCCGGCGTCCATGAGCGACAGCGAGCCCGAGCACACCGAGCCCATGGAGGTGGAGCCGTTGGACGACAGCACCTCGGAGACCAGGCGGAGGGCGTAGGGGAACTTCTCCTGCGACGGCACGACGGGGAGCAGGGCCCGCTCGGCGAGGAGGCCGTGGCCGACCTCGCGGCGCTTGGTGCCACCGACCCGACCGGTCTCGCCGTTGGAGTAGGGCGGCATGTTGTAGTGGTGCATGAACCGCTTGCGGTCATCGGGGCTGAGCGTGTCGAGCATCTGGTCC
>JAOBWJ010000297.1 GCA_025463335.1 Acidimicrobiales bacterium | reverse complement strand
GCCCGGATGGTGCGGTCGGCGTCGGGCTCGTCGCCCGGGGCGCCGACGGCCTCGACCATGCCACCGGTGATGGCGACCCAGCCGCCGGGGATCTCGCGGCGCTGCTCGTCGCAGGTGACGAGCAGCTCGGCGTTGCGGACGAGCAGGTCAACCATGGACGACGGCCTCCCAGGCCTCGGGATCGGTGGCGCCCTCGGTCGAGAGCAGGAGCACGATGGTGTCGGGCCCGACGCCGAGGGCTTCGACGGCCTCGTCGTCGCCCTTGCCGGCGGTCACGGTGAGCAGAGCGCCGGCGCCGGCCGCCCCGGTCTCACCCGAGACGATGCCCTCGGCGGCCAGGGCGCGCATGCCGGCCCGGGCAGCGTCGTCGTCGATGGCGAGGAAGCCGTCGAAGCCGTTCGACACCCAGGGCCAGGCCACGGGGGAGGGTCGGCCGCAGTTGAGCCCGGCCATGATCGACCGATGGGGGCCGGGCACCTCGATCATCTCGCCGGCAGCCACCGACGCCAGCACGCAGTCGGCGTCGTCGGGCTCCACGCCCACCAGCCGGGTGGTGTAGCCGCGACACCGGTACCACTGGGTGACGGCGGCACCGAGGGCACCGACGCCGAGGGGCACGAGCACCACATCGGGGACGGGGACGTTCGAGAGCGCCTCGATCTCCTCGAAGATCGTGGCGTAGCCCTCGATGACCCACGCCGGCACCGTTTCGTAGCCGGGCCACGAGGTGTCGCTCACGACGAGGTCGCCGGTGGCGGCAGCGGTGGCCACGGCATCCTCGTAGCTGCCCTCGACCACGGTGCAGCTGGCGCCCTCGCCGAGGATGGCGTCGATGCGGGCGTCGGTCGTGCCCGCCGGCACGAAGATCTTCGCCGGGATGCCGAGGCGCTTGGCCATGAAGGCCACGGCCCGACCGTGGTTGCCGTCGGTGGCCGTGGCCAACGTGACGTCGGCCCCGACCAGGTCGTCGAGCGGCGTGCCCACCGGCAGGTCGAGGTGCTCGAGCAGGGCCCGGTAGGTGGCCCACGACGCGCCCAGGATCTTGAACGCCGGCAACCCCATGCGGTCGGCCTCGTCCTTCACCAGCACCCGGCCCACGCCGGCGGCGGCGGCCAGCTCGGGCGCCTCCCGCAGCGGCGTCGCCGCGTACCCGGGCAGCGACCGGTGGAACTCGGCCACACCCGACGCGTCCGGGCACGGCGGGAGCGCGCCACGGTTCCGGTTGACGAGCCCGCGTGCTCGCATCAGGCCCTGAACCCGGTGAAGGCCTCGATGGTGGCCTCGACGTCGCCCAACGGATAGAGGACCGCGCACGTGGCGCCCGAGCGAAGGTACTGGGCGACCTTGTCGCGACACTCCTCGGCTGTGCCCGCCGCGCACACCAGCTGCACGATCTCGTCGGGCACCAACTTCGACGCGGCAACCACCTGGTCGTGGGTGGCCGGCCAGGTGAGCACCTTGTGGATCTCCTCCAGCACGTCCTCGCCCACACCCGACGCCTTCATCAGGTGGGGCTGCTGGCCCAGGTACTGGGTGACGAGCAGGCGGGCGGCGTCGAGCGCCTTCTCCCGGTCGTCGTCGACCGAGCACACCACGAGCTGGGGTCGGTCGAGATCGTCGACCGAGCGGCCCGCCTTGGCGCACCCCTTGGCCAGGTTGTCCATGGCCACCGCGTTGTAGTCGGGCGACACGAGGTAGTTGAGCAGCACGCCGTCGGCGATCTCACCGGTGAGGGCCATCATCTGCATGCCGGTGGCACCGATGTAGATCGGCACGTCCTTGGGCTTGCGCTCCTGGTGCACGTAGTCGAGCTCGACGTCGTCGAGGTGCACGAACTCACCCTGGTAGGTCACCCGCTCGTCGGCGAGCAGGGCCCGCACCGCCTCGACCGTCTCCCGCATGGCCTTCAGCGGCCGCGACCGGTCGATGCCGACGCGGGCGGCCAGCGGGTCCCACCACGAGCCGATGCCGAGCAGCACCCGGCCGGGGGCGAGGTCGTCGAGGGTGGCGAACGTGGAGGCCAGCAGCGCCGGGTTGCGGGTCCAGTTGTTGACCACGCCCGAGCCGACCTTGATCGTCTCGGTCGACGCGAGGAACGCCGCCATGGGCACCGTGGCCTCGCGCACCAGCCGGCTCTCGGCCTGCCACACCGCCGCGAACCCGGCCGCCTCGCACGCCTGGGCGTACTTCATGCCGTCCCGGATGGGGTGGGCGTCCTGGAGGTAGATGGCCACCTGCTCTGTCATTGCGCTCCTGTCACCAGCGGACTCTGCTCACCAACGACGCGAGAGTGCCGCGCCTCGTTCGGCGGCCTTGGCCCGGATCTCGTCGGCGTCGACGCGGGTGGGTCGGCCGTCGTGCAGCACGACCTCCCCGTCGACGATCACGCTCAGGCCCAGCTCGCCCTCCACCACGCGGTCCTCGCGCGCCTCGGGGAAGAGCTCGTAGCCGGTGGCCAGCCATTGGCGGGCCAGTCGGTCGTCGCCGGCCAGCTCAGCGGCCTTGTGCATCTCGGTGACCACGTCGGCGTCGAAGCCATCGGTGCCCAGGGCGACCGGGTTGGTGAACCGGGCCGGGCGGGCGTACCCCACGCCGTTGTGCTCGTTCGACCTGGGGCAGTGCACGATCGTGCCCCGGAGGCCGTGGTCGTCGGCCAGGTGGACGCCGTGCACCAGCAGCCAGTCGTCGGTCGTGAGGTGGCGCAGCCGGTCGGCCGCCCCGGCGTCGACGATGTCCTCGGCCACGTGGACGTGCACGCCCACGCCGAGGTCGGCGGCCAACCCGGCGGC
>JAOBWJ010000260.1 GCA_025463335.1 Acidimicrobiales bacterium | reverse complement strand
CGCCTTGCCCACCAGCGGGCTCTTCACCAGCCGGGTAGTCGCCGAGTCGCGCGTGGCCAGCACGGCGATCAACAGGGCCAGCACCACGGCCAGGGACACGGCGATCCACAACGCCGGGCGGGATCGGTGAGTGGGGGGCGCGACCGTCTCGGTCATCGGTGCACGCCGCGCTCGCTCATGTGGCCACCAGCTCGGAGTCGGGCATGGTGTCGGGGTCGGCCTTCGGCTGCTCGGACACGGGCGCGGTCGGCAACCGCCGGCGGCCGGGAACGATGGCCAGCAGCGTGCCGATGGCCATGATGAGGCCGCCCAGCCACAGCCACGACACCAGCGGTTCGACGACCACGCCGATGACGGCCGAGCCGTTGGCCCGAGGCGCCTCGTCGAGCGTGAGGTAGATGTCGCGGCGGAGGCCGACGTCGACCGACGGCGTGGGGACCGTCATGTTGCCGTTCGGGTACTCGCTCTGGGCGGGGGCGAAGACCTGGCCGCCGTCGACCCGCACCCGGGCCCGGACGGTGATCTTGCGGGCCGACTTCACCGTGTCGGTCCCCAGGTAGGTGATCGAGTGGCCGACGATCTGCTTGGTGTCGCCGGGCTGCATGCGCACCGAGTCGCTGTGGGAGAAGGCGCTGGCCGAGGTGAAGGCCACGGCCACGATGATCACGCCGAGGTGCACGATCATGCCGCCGTTGGCCCGGCCGACCACGGCCCCGAAGAGGGAACTGCCGCTACGGCGAGCGGCCCGGGCCGCGAGCAGCAGCTGGCGACCGGCGGCCCCGGCCGCGAACCCGCCCAGCCCGAAGGCCAACAGCGGGGCGAGACCCCGGGCGCCGACGACGACCGACAGCACGAGGGCGGCGGCCCCGCCCCACGCCGGCCACAGGAGCCGGTGGCGGAGGAGCTCGGTCGAGGCCTTGCGCCACGGCAGCACGGGGGCGATGGCCATGAGGAACAGCAGCGCCAGGCCCAGCGGCATCGTCATGCGGTCGAAGTAGGGCCGGCCCACCGTGATGGGGTCGCCCTTCAGCGCCTCGTAGATCAGCGGGAACACCGTGCCCAGCAGCACCACGAAGGCAAAGGCTGCGAACAGCACGTTGTTGGCGAGGAACGCTCCCTCGCGCGACAGCGGCGAGTCGATGCGGCCGGGCGAGCGCAGGCGGTCGCCCCGCCAGGCGATGAGCCCGAGCGATACGGCCACGATGAGCCCGAAGAACGACAGCAGCCATGGGCCGATCGGCGACTCCGAGAACGAGTGGACCGAGTCGAGCACGCCCGAGCGGGTCAGGAACGTGCCGAGGATGGTGAGCGAGAACGTGGCCAGCAGCAGCGACAGGTTCCAGACCCGGAGCATGCCGCGGCGCTCCTGCACCATCACCGAGTGGATGTAGGCGGTGCCGGTGAGCCAGGGCAGGAAGGAGGCGTTCTCCACCGGGTCCCAGGCCCAGAACCCGCCCCAGCCGAGCACCTCGTACGACCACCAGGCACCGAGCACGATGCCGACGGTGAGGAGACCCCACGACACCAGGGTCCACCGGCGGGTCGCGGCCAGCCAGCCCTCGCCCACGCGACCCGTCACCAGGGCGGCGACGCAGAAGGCGAACGGCACGGTGAACCCGACGTAGCCGAGATACAGGAACGGCGGATGGATGGCCATCAGCACGTGGTCCTGCAGGAGGGGGTTGGGGCCGGGACCGTCGGCGGGGATGGCGCCGGCGACCACCCGGAACGGGTTGGCCGGGCCCAGCATCAGGGCGAAGAAGAAGGTGGAGACGCCGAGCATCGTGAGGGTGGCCCACCCGACGAGCGGGTCCACCACCCGGTCGCGGAAGCGGATGACCACGGCCACCGTGTAGCCGGTGAGCACCAGGGTCCAGAGGAGGATCGATCCCTCGAGGGCGCCCCACAGGGAGGCGAACGTGTAGAGCGTGGGCACGGCCCGGTTGCCGTGGTCGGCCACGTACTTCAGCGAGAAGTCGTGACCCAGCAGGGCCCGCTCCATGATGACGAAGGCGCCGAACGCGCCGGCCAGCGCCACCCCGGCGTAGACCCGGCCCATGCGGAGGAGGGTGTCCTGGCGGCGGCGCAGGCCCACGGCCAGCGTCGCCATACCGAGCACCGACGCCGCCAGTCCGGCGGTGATGGCGGCGGTGCCGAGCGAGGCGTTCACGTTCACGTGCTGCACCGCTCCTTCTCCGTGGCCTCCGCCTTCTGCGACGCCTTGGTGCGGTACTCCGACGTGTGGCGCACGAGGATGGTGTCGCTCTCGAACGTGTTGGTGCCCTTGGCGAAGGCGCCTTCCAGCACGACCGGGATGCCGTTCTTGAACAGCGGCGGGCGGGTGCCGCTGTGGTGCACGAGCACGGTGACGCAGTTGTACTCCACCCCGAAGGTGACGTCGGCGCCCACGTCCTTGATCGACCCGGGAACCACGACGCCCTGCAGACGGAAGCGCTTGGTGGCGAGCTGGTCGCGCGTGGCCACCGCCTCGTCCGCGTTTCGATAGAAGGACGTGGCGTTGCCGAGGCCCTGCGCCAGCAGGAAGACCATTGCGCCGAGCACCACGGCGAAGACGATGCCGAGGCGCAACCGGGAGCGGTCGAACGAGCGACGGGGCCGAACCTCGATGTCGGTCACGAGTCGCGTCCCTTGATCAGTTTGCGACCTCTGCGCAGGACCCATGCGGCGTAGCCGACGATGCCCGCCAGCGTCACGCCATAGCCCGCCAAGACGTAGCTCATGCCGGTAGAGCCTCGCGTCGCCGGGCGGCCAAGGCGGCATCGAGGTCGTCGCCCACCACGTCCTCCTCCAACTGCGCGACCCGCAGGCGGTGGATGGTGAGCCAGGCACACACGAGCGTCATGGACAGGAAGCCGAGGACCATGGCGA
>JAOBWJ010000240.1 GCA_025463335.1 Acidimicrobiales bacterium | reverse complement strand
TGGCCGGGTCGATCAGGTCCTCGCGGTTCGAGGCACCGATCACGATCACGTTCTTGAGCGTCTCCACACCGTCGATCTCGGCGAGGAGCTGGGGCACGATCGTCGACTCCATGTCGGAGCTGATGCCGGTGCCGCGGGTGCGGAACAGCGAGTCCATCTCGTCGAAGAAGACGATGACGGGCACGCCCTCCTCCGACTTCTCCCGGGCCCGCTGGAACACGAGGCGGATCTGGCGCTCGGTCTCGCCCACGTACTTGTTGAGCAGCTCCGGGCCCTTGATGTTCAGGAAGTAGCTGCGGGCCGCCGGCTGGCCGGTGACCTGGCTGACCTTCTTGGACAGCGAGTTGGCCACCGCCTTGGCGATCATGGTCTTGCCGCACCCAGGCGGGCCGTAGAGCAGGATCCCCTTGGGGGCCGGCAGCTTGTACTCCTCGAACAGCTCCCGGTGCAGGAACGGCAGCTCGACGGCGTCCATGATCGCCTCGATCTGGTCGCCCAGGCCGCCGACGTCCTCGTAGGAGATGTCGGGCACCTCCTCGAGGATCAGCTCCTCGACCTCCGCCTTCGGGATGCGCTCGAGCAGCAGGCCCGACCGGGGATCCATGAGGACGCTGTCGCCGGAACGCAACGGGCCGCTGAGCAGGGCGTCGGCGATCTCGACCACCCGCTCCTCGTCGGCCCGGCCCACGATGAGGGCCCGCTTGCGATCCTCGAAGATCTCCTTGAGGACCACGACCTCGCCGGCGATCTCCTGGCCGCGGGCCATGACCACGTTGAGTGACTCGTTGAGGACGACCTCGGCGCCCCGCTCGAGCTCCTCGTCGTCGAGGTCCGGGTGGAGGGCGACGCGCATCTTGCGGCCGCCCGAGTACACGTCGACCGTGCCGTCGTCGTTGCGGCCGATCAGCGTCCCGTAGGCGGAGGGCGGTTGCGTGAGCTTCTCGACCTCTTCTCGCAGAGCGGCGATGTGCTCACGCGCCTCGCGCAGGGTGTAGGTCAGCTTCTCGTTCTGGGAGACGGCCTGGGCCAGCTGCCCCTTGGTCTCCAGCAGCCGCTCCTCGAGCGTGCGCACCCGCTTCGGGGCGTCCTGCAGCTTGCGGCGAAGGAAGGCGACTTCCTCCTCCAACGTCATCGCTTGTACCCGCAGCTCTTCGAGCTCGGCGTCGTCGTTCTCGGCCAACGGGACCACCTCCAGAGGCTCGCGGCGACCCTAGCGCCGAGCCGGCCCGGCTCAACACACGTGGATGGTTCCCTCTACCTGGGAGCGCCGAGATACATTGCATGGGCAACACGCCACCGCAACCAGGAGTAGGCGACACGATGCCGATGAAGGTCTGGATCGACCAGGATCTCTGCACGGGCGACGGCCTGTGCGAGGAGATCGCCCCTGCCGTCTTCACGCTTCTCGACGACGGGCTGGCCTATGTGAAGGACGGTGCCAAGGTGCTCTCCGATCCCGGTGGCGCCGAAGGCCTCGCACCCATCCCCGACGGCCAGCTCGACGCCGTGATCGAATCCGCCGAGGAGTGCCCGGGCGAGTGCATCTTCATCGAGCCCGAGTGAGCTGAGCTCACCACGATCGTCGGGCGGACCCCTACGGGGGTCCGTTCCTCGTTTTGGGTCTATCGCAGACAGGGCCCGGTGTCGGCCTTCGGCTGGCGGGCGGCCGAGAGGGCGGCCCGCAGCTCGGAGGTGGCCAGGGCGTAGGCCGTGCCCGGGCGGTCGGGGGCGATGGCGAACGCCACGCCGGCGACCCGGCCGACCGCGTCGATGAGGGCCGCCCCGGAGTCCCCGGGATGGAGGTCGCTGGCCAGCACCAGCACCTCGCGCCGGGTCGGCTTGCGGTCGTAGAGGTCGCGACCCACGGCGGTGACGATCTCGCGCACCTCATAGGGGTTGACCTTCAGGGGGCCGCCACCCGGGTAGCCGAGGACGGCACCACGGTCGTTCACCGAGGCCCCGGCGATCAACAGCGCGGGCGAACGGACGTCGGCGCTCAGCACCGCCAGGTCCCGGTCGGGGTCGAAGTGGACCACGGTCGCCGGCACCTGCCGGCCGCTGCGCTCGAACACCGTGGTGCGGTCCTCCCCCGCCACCACGTGGGCGTTGGTCACGACCAGCCCCGGGCCGACGACGAAGCCGCTGCCCTCCTGGACCCGACCGCACGCCGGCCCCTCCACCCGCACGGTCGAGGCGGTCCCCCGGTCGAGGATGGCCGCGGGCACGCCGCTGACCGCCGGCGGCGGCCCGATGTCGGGTGCCGGGCGGAGGGCCGAGAACACGCGGGGAAACTGCGTGTCTCCGACCAGGCGCCGCAGGGTCTGGAGGGTGTCGGGCGGCGCGGGCGCGGAGTCGGCGATGACCCGGGCGATCGAGGAGTTCCGCGCCTGACGGGCCATCTGCCCGGGGACCTCGCCCATGGTCGGTAGCAGCAGCCACACGCCGATGAGCACGCCCAGCACCCCGGCGATGGCGCCGCCGGCGCTGTCGAGCGGACGGAACTGCGGCGGCAGGACCAGGTGGAGCTTCGAGCCCATCAGCAGGCCGAGGGCCTGGCCGACGAACGCCCCGCCCAGGAGGACACCGACGGCGATGAGGAGCCGGCCCGTCGGGTCCGGGCCGTTGATGGTGTTGATGATGTCGGGCAGGAACCGGGCCGCGACCACGATCCCGATCGCCATGCCCGTCCACGACAGGGCCCTCGCCACCAACCCCAGGCGATAGCCACCGAGTCCGGCCGACAGGGCCAGTGCCACGATGACGAGATCGAAGAGGTTCAACTCAGAACGACCGCGTCGCCTTCAGGCCCCCAGGCACCGGGCCCAGCAGGCGGGCCGACGTCAGGAACCCGGTATGGGCGACCATCCGGTGCTCGGGGCGCACGGCCTGGCCCTCCACGTGCCAGGTCCGCAACATGATCTCGACCGTCTCGGGCAACTCGAAGTCGCTCTCGGCCAGCGTCTCGCGGAGATGGGCAACCTGCATGATCGACGGGTTGTAGGCGACCAGGATGCCGCCCGGACGCAGTGCCACCTTGGCGTGCTTCACGACCTGCCAGGGCTCGGGCAGATCGAGCACGATGCGGTCGAGGCCCCGCTCGTCGATGCCGTCGTAGACGTCGCGGATCTCGACCCGGTAGCGCGATGACGCCTCCTCGCCGAGGAACGTCCGCACGTTCTCCTGGGCCCGCTGGGCGAAGTCCTCGCGAAGCTCGTAGCCCACGATCTCGGCGCCCGCCCGAAGCATCGTCATCGACAGGGCACCGGAACCGACGCCCGCCTCGAGCACCTTGGCGCCGGGGTGGATGTCGGCGATCATCAGGATCGGTCCGAGGTCCTTGGGATAGATGACCTGAGCGCCGCGGGGCATGCGGAGGATGAAGTCCGACAGCGTCGGACGCATGGCCGTGTAGCGGGCGCCGGTGGTGGAGCGCACGGTCACGCCCTCCTCCTGGCCCAGGAACTCGGTGTGGGGCACCACGCCGGTGTGGGTGTGGAACTCCCCGTCCACGGCCAGGACCACCAGGTACTGCCGACCCTTGGAGTCGACGACGATGATCTGCTCGCCGGGCTCGAACGGCCGGTACTTGGTCGGCTCGTACGTGGCCGGCTCGCTGTCGTCGGTCATCGCGTGGGCCCGAGCACGACCGGGACGGCGCCGGTCGCCTTGTCGACCAGCCGACAGAAGGCGCACACCTCAGCGGTGGTGGGCGCGCCGCATGACTGACAGACGAGCAGGCCCACCTGGTCCTCCTCGAAGTCGGTGTTGAACAAGTGGGCCGCCTTGTCGAGGAACTCGAGGTAGAACGCTGCCTTGGTCCCGGGCGAGGTCTGCTCGATCGAGTTGAGCGCCTCCTTGTAGCCGAGATGCCGGTTGCCAGCCGCCATCGGGCACTCCTCGACCTGGTAGTCGATCCCTCGGATGACGCAGTAGGCCGCCATCTCCCGCTCGGCCAGCCGCACGAGGGGCTTGACCTTGCGGGGGAAGCCGGGCCGGCTCGGCAGCACCGGCACCTGACGGCCCAGGTACTCGACGTTCCAGCGCAGCACGTTGCCGAACAGCACGGCCGCCTCGTCGTCGAGGTTGTGACCGGTGGCGACCACGTCATAACCGCCGTCGAGGGCCGCCCGGTTGAACAGGTGCCGCTTCGAGAGCCCGCACGCCGAGCACGGCACCCGCTTGGCCGCCTTGGCCCCGGTGGGCACGTCGAAGCCGTAGTCGTCGCGCAGGTCGACCTCGACGAGCTTCAGGCCCCGCTCCGACGCAAAGGCCCGGGCGTGGTCACCAGAGATGTCGCTGTACTCGCCGATGCCGAGGCCGAGGTAGAGCCCGTCGGCCTCGTAGCCCAGCCCCACGAGGATGTCCCACAGGGCGAGCGAGTCCTTGCCCCCGGACACGGCGACGAGGACGCGCTCACCGCGGCGCAGCATCTTGAAGTGCTCGATGGCCCGCTTCGTCTGCTCCTGCACGTGGGCGACGAAGTGGTCGGGGCAGAAGTTGGCGTTGTGGCGCCGCACGTCGATGACGGCCGGCTTCCTGCACACCGTGCACTTCATGTCGCACCGCCCGAGATGACGGGCCGGATCTCGATCTCGTCGGTGTCCTCGAGCAGGACGTCGCCAGGCACGAGGGTGTCGCCTCGGATCACCAGCACCGACTCGCGGTTCAGCTCGAGTCGGTCGAGCAGGGCGTGGACGCGCACCGGGCCAGGTACCTCCACCACCCGCTTCGGGTTCCGCAACGTCACCTGCACGCTGCCCATGATGACAGCGTGGGGGCGATACCTCAGCCTCCGAGCACGCGTGGTTCCCGGCCCTCGGCGCTGATCACGAGGGTCTCACCCGGCTGGAGCTCCTCCCGGTAGACGACCTCGGGCTGGTCTCCGAGCACCCGCTTGAGCAGCCGCCGGAGGGTCAGGACCGCCCACAGGATCGTCCACGGGCGCGACCCACCGAGGAGGCCACGCATCTGGGCCTGGCGGTAGAGGAGGCCCTTCTTGGCCATCAGACGCGCCGGACCTCGACGATGGTGCGCTTCTTCTTGCCCTTGCGCTTGCCGAAGGTGAAGGCGAGCGCGACCACGGCGACGACCACCACCGCGCCAGCGATGATCGCGTACTGCTTGGCGCTCTCGCCGACCGTTTCGACGTCGCCCCGGATCTCGCGGAGCTTCGCCTCGATGTCGTCGCGAGTCACGGTCTTGCCGTTGCCCACCTGTTGGGTCACCGAGCCCATCAGTAGGCCGCCTTCCGCTTGCCGGTACGGGAAACGAGCAGGCCGACGATCAGCATCGCGACCAGCACGACGATGCCGTACGGGGCCCACGAGAGGTTTTCGTCGAACGTGTCGATCGTTTGCAGTCCCCGGAGGCCGGCGAGGGCCAGCAGCACCAGGCCGATGCTCAGGGAGACGCCGCCGGCAAGACCGAACCCGACGAACCGGAGGATGCCCTTGAGCGGCTCGACCGTCTCCTGCTTGGCGTAGGCGCGCACGAGGTCCCAAAGCTCGGACGCGAGCGTGGGCAGCGACTTCTCGGACACGGAGCTCCTTCGATTGTTCGCCGGCGGGCGACCTTCCTATCCCCCGTCGAGTCGGGTGGCAAGCACGGCCTCAACGTCGACCAGCAGGGCACCCACGCGGTCGAGCCGCTCGCGCACGGTGGGTGCGGCCAGCAGGGTGAGCCGGTCGAGGGGTCCGACGGGCGTCAGACCGGCCAGCTGGTAGGACGCCACCTCGACGTCGTCGGCCAGGTTGACTCCCGCCGCCGAAGAGACGATGTCGCCCAGCTCCGCTGCCAGAGCGAGGACGCGCCGGAGGTCGGACGTCACTGCATCTAGTTGCTCCCGGTCCCCGTCGACCGCCGGCGGGTCGGGCCACTCCTCCACCTCGGCGAACGGGTAGGGGTCGTCGGGCAGCCACGTCCTCACCCGGATGCGACGCACGCCCAACGTGGCCAGGGCGAACCGGCCGTCGGGGAGCTCGCCGGCTTCGAGGATCCTGGCAACGCAGCCGACGCTGAAGCGGCTGTCGCCGCCCCCGACCTCCTGACCCCGCTCGATCAGGGCCACGCCGAACTCGGGTGTCCCGGCGAGGCAGTCGTGCACGAGAACGCGGTAGCGGGGTTCGAAGACGTGCAGCGGGAGGAACATGCCGGGCAACAGCACGGTTCCGAGCGGGAACATCGGCAGCGCCACCACGGGCGTGACGCTACCTACAGCGTGGTGAGGACGAGGCTCCGGCCGAGCTCGTCCTGGAGCTGCTGACCCTGCTCGAACCCGACACCGTTCTGGACATAGGCAAAGGTGAGCGTCCGCCGGTTGGGGCCGTCGGCGTAGCCGGCCAGGCCGGCGACGTATCGAATGGAGCCCGTCTTGGCTCGAAGACGGCCGGCGACAGCCGTGGCAAGGAACCGCTTGTAGAGGGTGCCGCTGCGGGCCGCCACGGGGAGGGCCCGCTCGACCGTCGCTCGCGACGGTGAGCTGTTGAGGATCGCGGCCAAGAGTCGGCACGTCACCCGGTTGCCCGGGGCCAGCCCTGAACCGTCGAGCATGCGTACGCCCTTCATCGGCAGGCCCAGGCGGGTCAGCGTGTCGACCGCCACCCGGAGGCCGGCCTCGCTGGTGCCCTGGCCCAGGACCCGCCGTCCGAGCTCCCGCAGGAGCAGCTCCGCCGTGGAGTTGTCGCTGTCGAGCAGCATCGCCCCGACCAGCTCGGCGACCGTCGGCGAGGGCAGGGCGGCCAGGGTGAGCGCGCCCGGCGGCACCGAGCCGCTGGCCGGCCCGCCATCGACTGCCACGCCCCGCTGCCGGAGCAGCTCGTTGAACACGCCGGCAGCGCCGGCCGCCGGGTCCCCGAACGGCACGTCGGGGTCCCATCGGGCAAAGGCGTCGTTCACCGAGAGGGCGCTGAGGGGGCCGGTCTCGTTGGCTCGGACGTACGTCGCCGGCCAGGACCGCAGGTACCGGAGGCGCTCGTAGCGGCCGTCGTCGCCAACCACCCGTCCCGTCACGTGGCGCACGCCTGCAGCCACGACCTGGTCGGCGAGCCCTTCCATCGAGGTCACCAGTTGGGGCTGGCGGGTGAAGTGCGTGCGGTAGGCCGCGGTGCCCAGCACCGGGTCGCCGCCGCCCACCAGCCACAGGTCACCGGCCACCACCCCGTTGGCATCGGGCCGGGTGGCGGCCATCACGGGGGTCGACAACCGAGCGTTGGGGTCGATGCGATCCAGCACGGCGGTCGCGGTCAGGAGCTTCATCGTCGACGCCGGGGTCACCGACCGGTCGGGGTTGCGCTCGAAGACCACCTTGGCCCCGTCGGTCACCATCAGGCACGACGAGGCCGGGGTCTTCGACCACGTGACCCCGAGCATCCAGGCCAGAGAGGGGATCTGGGGCGCCACTGTCGTGGTCGTGACCGGGACGGTGACGGTGGTGGAGGTCGAGCTGGTGGTGCTCGTCGTGGTGGTGGACGACGTGGTCCTGGACGACGTGGTCGTCGAGCCCTGGTTCGCCTCGGAGGAGGGCAGCGCACAGCCGGTCAGGGTCAGGAGCGCCGCGACGAAACCGGTCGCAACCGGGCGAGAACGCACGAATCGAGTATGGAGGAGCGAGGAGGGTGGAGAAAGCCCTCAGACAGGGGTCAGCGCGGCACGGAAAAACGCCCGGACGTGCTCGAGGCGCCGGTCGAGCGCCTTGTCCCCCAATGGGTCGGCATCGAGGAGGACCCCAAGGAACGGGGCGTCACTGAAGTAGCTGAGCAGCGCCCCATACCCGGTGATCAGCATCTGCTCGGGGTCCTGGCGGCGGAACCGCCCGGCCTCCATCTCCCGGTCGAAGAACGCCGTGGCCCGGAGGAAGAACGGCCGCAGGAGCAGGCCGAGGTCGATGCCGTGATGGTCGCCGCCCTCCAGCGCCTCCCGCCGCACGAGGCGAACGAAGTCGGGGTTCTCGACGAAGAAGTCGAAACCGGCGTCGAGGACGTGGTCGACGAGGCTCCACCCCTCTCGCGGGCCCCGGAGGGCCTCCTCGACTCGGGTGCCGAAGTCGCCGACGGCCCGGGCGAAGACCTCCTGGTAGAGGATGGCCTTCGACGCGAAGTGGTGGAGCAGGCTCTGGCGCCGGATGCCGACTGCGTCGGCGATGTCGTTGAGCGAGGTGCCGTCGTAGCCGTGCTCACCAAAGGCTCGGGTGGCGGCGGTGAGGATCGCCTCACGGGTCGAGAGCGTCTCGGCCGTTGGCATCACTCCTCAGCGTACCGATGGTTCCCCTCACATCCCCGGACCGTCGCCCAGAGGCGTACCGTCGATGGGGTGGAGCCGGGACCGTCGTTCGGTCGCCTCCTGCTGCGGGGGCTGACCCGCCGCTGCCCGTATTGCGGGGCGGGCGGGCTGTTCGAGACGTGGTTCCGCATGGCTGAGCGATGCCCTCGGTGCTGCGAGAGGTTGGAGCGAGAGCCCGGCTTCTTCCTCGGTGCCTACTTCGTGAACTTCTGTGTGACCGAGGCCGTCCTCGCACTCTGGATCCTCGTCGCCTTCGCCCTCACCCTGCCCGACCCGCCGGTGGCCACGATCGTCGTGGGGGGCCTTGTCATCTCCATCGTCATGCCCCTCATCGGCTACCCGTTCTCGAAGACCACCTGGGCCGCGCTGCACCTGGCCATGGCGCCCCTCGACCCCGACGAGGAGGCCGACGCCGCCGCGTTCCGCTTCGAGCGGGGCGACGCCGAACCGCCTCCGTAGGCTCCATGGCATGCCGTTCGCCGCCGCTCTCTCCGAGCACCCGCTCGCGACCCACGCCGTCGGCGAAGTGGTCGGCGAGGTGCTCGAGCGGCTCGGCGAAGCGCCCGATCTGGCCGTCCTCTTCGTGGCGGCCCCCCACACCGGTGCCATCGAGGACATCGCCTCCGCCGTTCGTCAACTGCTCCGGCCCAAGGTCATGATCGGGTGCACGGCGGGCACCATCGTCGGCGTCGACCGTGAGGTGGAGGACCACCCCGCCATCTCGTTGTGGGCCGGCCGCATCCCGACCGTCGAGGCGCATCGTCTGGCCGCCGAGCGGACGGCGGACGGGGCAGTCATCACCGGGTTCCCCGCCGCCCTGCCTGACGATGCCGAAGCCATCATCGTGCTGGCCGACCCGTTCTCGTTCCCGGCCGGCGAGCTGCTCGACGGCTTGCGCGAGCAGGTGGGTGTCGACCTGCCGGTCGTCGGCGGGTTGGCATCCGCGGCGAGGGGTCCGGGCGGGAACCGCCTGGTCCTCGACGGACATGTCGTGACCGACGGCGCCATCGCGGTCGTGATCGGTGGCGTCGGCGTGGCCACCGTGGTGTCCCAAGGCTGCCGGCCCATCGGCGACCCCATGGTCGTGACGAGCAGCGACGGAACCATGATCAAGGAACTGGCCGGCCGCAACGCCCTCGAGCGGGTGCAGGAGGTCCTCCGGGCACTGCCGCCCGACGACGTGGTGCTCGCCCAGCAAGGCCTCCACCTCGGCTGCGTCATCGACGAGCGCAAGGCAACGTTCGCTCGGGGCGACTTCCTCATCCGCAACGTGCTCGGCGCCGACCCGAACACCGGCGCGGTGGCGGTCGGCGACGAGGTCGAAGTCGGCGCCACCGTGCAGCTCCAAGTCCGCGACGCCGATTCAGCCGACGAGGACCTGCGCGACCTCCTGTACGCCCGCTCGGCCGATGGTGTCCTGCTGTTCACGTGCAACGGCCGCGGCACGCACCTGTTCGGCCAGGAAGACCACGACGCCCAGGTCGTGAGCGACTACCTCGGACGGATCCCGCTGGCCGGCATGTCGTGCGCCGGCGAGCTCGGGCCCGTCGGTGGGCGCAGCTTCCTGCACGGCTTCACGGCGTCCATGCTCCTGCTCTGCGATCGGTAGCAAAACTACGCGATTGCGGGAACTGATCCAGGCGAGTGCCCAGTGCCGTGCTCGGTAGGGTGGACAAGGTGACTACCTCGGACCTGGAGCAACGCGGGATCAACGTCATCCGGGGGCTGGCGATGGACGCCCCCCAGGCGGCGAACTCGGGCCACCCCGGCACGGCCATGGCCCTTGCGCCATTGGCGCACGTGCTCTTCACCCGGGTGATGAAGCACGATCCGGCGGAGCCCGACTGGCCCGACCGCGACCGCTTCATCCTCTCGGCGGGGCACGCCTCGATCCTCCTCTACTCGATGCTCTACCTGACCGGGTACGGCCTCGAGCTGGACGACCTCAAGGCCTTCCGCCAGTGGCACTCCAAGACGCCGGGTCACCCCGAGCGCAACCACACCAAGGGCGTGGAGGTCACCACCGGACCCCTCGGCCAGGGCGTCGGCATGGGCGTCGGTTTCGGTATCGCCGAGCGCTGGCTCCGGGCGCGGTTCACCTCCGAGCTGTGCGACCACCACACGTTCGTGATCTGCAGCGACGGCGACCTCATGGAGGGCCTCAGCCACGAAGGCGCCTCCCTCGCCGGCCACCTCGGCCTCGGCCGCCTGGTGTACGTCTACGACGACAACCACATCACGATCGACGGCGACACGGCCCTCTCGTTCAACGAGAACATCCCCGAGCGGTTCCGGGCCTACGGCTGGGACGTCGACGAGGTGGGCGAGATCGCCAACGACTGCGACGCCCTCGAGGCCGCCGTGCGCCGGGGCATGGCCGTCGACGACAAGCCCACGCTGATCGTCCTGCGCAGCCACATCGGCTACCCGTCGCCCAAGTTCACCGACACCGAACAGGCCCACGGCAACCCGTTCGGCGAGGACGAGATCAAGGTCACCAA
>JAOBWJ010000199.1 GCA_025463335.1 Acidimicrobiales bacterium | reverse complement strand
TTCTCGTTCCGGACCCGTGTGTGCAGGCCGATCCGCCGCCGCGCGCTGGGGTCAGAGGTTCAGGCCGGAGCTGGGTGTTGGACCTGCAGATCGGGGGAAGTCGTTCTGCGAGCCCAGGGGAGGGAGCCGACATGCGGATGATGATGAAGGTGAAGATGGACACCGAGGCCGGGAGCCGTGGCATCCAGGACGGATCCATGGGGAAGCTGTTGGAGGAGACGCTCGGGAGACTCCAGGCCGAGGCCGCCTACTTCGGGCCTGAAGATGGGGTCCGAACCGCGTTCATCGTGTTCGACCTCGAGGATCCGTCCCAGCTCCCGTCGATCTCCGAGCCGCTCTTCAGCCAGCTGAAGGCGAAGGTCATGATGTTCCCGGTGATGAACCAGGAGGACCTCCAGAAGGGGTTCCAGCAGCTCAGCCAAGGTCGGTAGCCGATCTCCACCCAGAACTGCCGTTAGAGCCGGCCCCGCTGGGCCGGCTCTTCCGCGGCCGTGCTCGTCCGTCAGCGATCAGGCGTCGCCGCGGTGAACGGCATCTCCTGGTCCCGTGACCCCTGCTGAGGTCCGGTGAGGAGGACGTTGAAGAACGTGCGGTAGTGGCGCAGCGCCACCCGCAGATCCTCCGTGCCCACGTCGTCGCCACGGCTCCACTGCGCCTCGAGTCGCGACCTCTCGCGGCCGAACGAGTCGTCCAGGCGTTCCATGACCTGGCGGACGAGGGCATCGGCCTCCTCGACGGCACGTCGGGGCTCGTCGACGAACCCCGCCTGGACCGCGTCCCACCGCGAAGCGAGGTCTCGCGTGTCGCCGAGGAGCGTCGTCCAGCTGGATTGAGCGTCGTCCGAGACGTCGATCACGACACTGTCGCTGCGCCCGCTCACCTCCTCAGTCGGCGAACCGTCCGCCTCGGGCATTGGGTGTGCTTCCTGAGTGGTATCCCAGTCGGTGCCAGCCCGGCCTTCTTCCTCCATCTCGCTCACCTTCCTCGTGGTTCGTCGGCGACGGTGTCCGGCTCCAGCAACTCGTCGAAGAGCGACCGGTAGTGGAGCAGGGCCCGGCGCAGATCGTCGGTGCTGGCCATGCGGGTGGCGTTGCTCTCCTGTACCGCGCGCGCCGCCCGGTAGTTCTCGACGACGTCAGGGTGGTCAACCGAGACGAGATCGGCCTTGCTCTCCCATTCGTCGATCGGGTAGCCCCGTTCCCGCATCACCTGGTCGAGAAGCCGGTCGGCATCGGTGATCGCCGCCTCTGGCTGATCCACGAACCGCGACTGGATGACTTGCCACTCCTCCCGGTACCGGCCCCGTGCCTCGGCCGTCACCGGACGGAGATCGATCTCGTCGCGCTGGCGGGCACGAGAGATCAGATCGGCTTCCGCTTCCCGACGGTCGCCGTGCTGCTCGACGGCCCGGTCGTACTCCGGTCCGAACCGCTGAAGCGTTCGAGCCCGCTGTCGCCGGCGCTCCCACGACCACCACCCGAGGGCAATGATCACGATGACGACGACGGCAAGAAGTACCCACTGCCACGCTTCCATAGCGCCCCCCTCTCTCTTCGCGACCACTACCCGTGGGAGCTTGGACACGAACCGAAAAAGCGTCCGCAGAACCACGCGCCCGACCTCTTGTCGGAGGTCTCGATGCGGTGTAGGACAGGAGGAACGCTCGAGCCCGTGGTGGGGGGTCGCCAATGCTGTCCGAGGAAGAGCGCACCTCGTTGCGTGAGGTGCTTCACGAGATCCAGGCCGACGAGGAACGCAAGGCGCTCATCGACAGACGGGACTGGGCCAGTGCGCTCGGACTAGGTGGCAACCGACTGCTCAACCTCCCCGGGACGCCGCCGCGGATGCGCTGACCAGCGGAGTCGCCGGGATGAACTAGTGGCGCACCGCTTGGATCGAGGAGAACGGCCCGCTGAAGCGGCCGTCGGCATCGGCCAGGGTGGCGCTGAACCAGATGTCGTTGCGGATGGACTCGCCACTGCTGCCGGCGCCCACCCGCAGGGTGCCGATCCGGAACGAGCCGACCTCGATGGCGAGCCACTGGCCGCCGAGCAGCACCTGGCTCACCGTCGCGGGATCGAGCGGCTGCTGCATGGGGGAGACCACGCCGGCACCCTACTGGTGACGGTCAGCTGGGAAGTTCGGCGCACTCCCAGTCGGCGATCACGGTCTCGTGGTCGGCCGTCTCTCCACGCATGACGGCGGCATGGCGCAGCAGGCACAGGTCGACCGGGGAGAGCAGGTCGACGCTGTAGCGCACGGATCCCTGAGCAGGCGCGAACCTCACCACGCCGTATCGACACCACCGGACGCCGACTTGAGCGGCTTCTTCCGGTCTGGCGGGAAGCCCCTAGACCCGGGCTCGTGAGGCCGCCAACCACGACGGGAGAGCGGCGATCGACATGGGTCGGGCCAACAGGAAGCCCTGGGCGGTGTCGCACCCGGCCAGGCGCAGGGCGTCGAGCACGTCCTGGCGCTCCACGCCTTCGGCCACCACCTGCATTCCGAGGTTGTGTCCGAGATCGATGATCGAGCGGACGATGGCCCCGTGGGCGTGGTTGGTGAGCATGTCGTCCACGAACTGACGGTCGACCTTGAGCTCGTGCACCGGCAGGACCGACAGGTAGCCGAGCGATGTCTGGCCCTGGCCGAAGTCATCGATGCTGACCCGCACCCCGGCGTCCTCCAGCTCGCCGAGGACCTCGGCGGCGCGGGCCGGATCGACGAGGATGGCCGTCTCGGTGATCTCCAGGGTCAGCAGTTCCGGCGCCACCCCGACGTCGTGGAGGATGCCGCGCACGCGGTCGGCGAAGTCCCGCCGGCTGAGATCGCGCGCCGAGACGTTGACGGCGACGCCCACTCCCAAGTCGACCACGTCGAGGAGTGCCCGCCGGAGGACCCACGCCGTGAGCTCGTGGATGAGGTCGGTCTGCTCGACGCGGGGGAGGAACCGGGCGGGAAGCATGAGCCCGTGGGCCGGGTGCTGCCACCGCACGAGCGCCTCCACGGACTCCACGCCGCCGTCGAGCACCGTCGCCTTGGGCTGGTAGTGCAGCACGAGCTGCTCGCTGGCGATCGCCGGCCGCAGCTCGCCGATGAGGCCGAGGTTGCTGGCGTCGTAGTGGTCCTCCAGGGCGTCGTAGTGGGCCACCCCGGTGTGACGGGCCTTGGCCAGGTACATCGCCACGTCGGCCCGTTGGAGGAGGGCGTCGACGTCGTGGCCGTCCTCGGGAGCCAGGACGAAGCCGATGCTGCTCTCCACCGAAAGAGGGAGGGCGCCGACGGTGAGCTCGGCCCCGATGACCTCGCGGATTGCGAGGAGGGCGGCGTTCGCGTTTGTGCCGTCGGCGAGAACGATGCCGAACTCGTCACCGCCCAGCCGGGCCACGGTGTCTGCGGGGCCCACCGTGTCGCGCAGGCGGCGACCGATCTCCACGAGGACCTCGTCGCCGCTCCGGTGGCCGAGGGTGTCATTGACCTCCTTGAAACGGTCGAGGTCGACGATGGCCACAGCGATCGGGACACCGGTGCGGCGCATCTGGGCCAGTCCTTCCGAGGCGCAGGTCCGGAATCGCGAGCGGTTGGGGAGCGACGTGAGGGCATCGTGCTCGGCCAGGAAGGCGTTCACCGCGACTTCGCGCCGGAGTCGCCGACTCACCGAGGCCGAGATGGCGAAGAGGGCGAGCCACAGCAGGAGCAATCCAGCGGCGAGGGACTTGTAGAGCGATTGGAGGCCCGCCGAAACGTCGGCGTTGATCGGTGCGTACGGGAGATAGATCTCGAGCACGCCGACCCGTCGGGCCGGCTCACCGGCGACGAGGGGCAGGTAGACCTCGACTGCGGCCGGGCTGGCCACGCTGCTCAGCTGGTCGGTCTCGAGGTGCGTCAGCTTGGCGACCACCCGCCCCTCGGCCGCGTCGAGGGATTCGTGGGTTCCGGGCAGCCCCACCTGATCGGCCTCTTCGGCGAAGACGACCCGGCCGGTGAGGCTGCGCAGCCGCAGGCGGAGGAGATCGCCGTCGCGCAAGGCTCGGGTGGTGAGCTGCCCCATGTGGGACTGCTCCTCGTCGCTGAGACCGCTGCCGAGGGGCGTGCCGTCGAGCAGCGGCTCGACGGCGGTGCGGGCAACGAGGGCGGCCTCTGCGCGACCTGCGGCCAGCCCGCGACGTCGAGCCTCGCTGCGGTAGGTAGCGGCCAGGACCAGACCAAGCACGAGGACGGGGACCAGGCTGATGGCGGCGTAGGTCAGGAAGAGGCGAACCGTCGATCGGTTCGTCACCTGGCGCGCCTCCACGGATACCCGTCGGCGCGACAGCAATCGAATCTGAGGAAAAGCCATGGTCAGCGGGCGGCGATGGCGACGAAGGAGAACGCGGTGTCGACCGCCTGCCCGTCGAAGCTGAAGCGCACCTCGTTGGTCCCGTGCCCCAGCGGCACGATCGTCACGTCGGCCACGGCGTCCCACGACGCCACGTCGAGCCGCACCCGATCTCCGGGTAGGTGGATCCGGTAGATCCCGGTCGACCGGCGCGCGACTCGCCAAGCGTCGGCCTGCGACCTCTGACCGTCCGGGCCGACCTCGCCGTGCACGACGGTCGGGCGGACCGGCTGGGAGGCCGCCGTGCCGTCGTCCCACAGGACGGCCATCACCACCGCGACTCCGATGACCAGGAGGTGGGGGCGACCGCGGCCCATGACGCCCTGAGAATGGCGCGAACCGCCCACGAGCTGGTGGATGGTCATCGGTCACAGCCACGGCGGACCCGCAGGTCTGACTACGGTCCGACCCATGGGGAGACTCGACAGCAAGGTGGCCGTGGTCACGGGCGGGGGCAACGGCATCGGGCGGGCGTGCTGCGAACGGTTCGCCAGCGAGGGAGCCGCCATCGTGGTCGCTGACGTCATGGAAGGTCCGGGTCGAGATGTGGTGGCCAAGGTCGAGGCCATCGGGCAGCGGGCGGTGTTCCACCAGCTCGACGCCACCAGCCCTGACGACAACGAGGCGGCCATGCAACGGGCGCTCGACGAGCTCGGGGGGCTCGACATCGTCGTCACATCGGCCGGCATCTCCGGCAAGGGCTACGTGAGCGACGGGGACACGCAGGCCGCTGTCGGTCGCATGGCCGGGAACGCCGAGGTCGCCATGGACCCGATCCGGTCGTTCACCGAGTTCCCGCTCGACGACTGGCAGGCCGTGCTCGACGTCAACCTGACGGGAACGCTGCTGGCCATCCAGTCAGCGGCCCGCCGCATGCCGAACGGCGGCTCGATCATCACGCTGGCATCGATCGCCGGCAAGCAGCCCGAGGCCGGTACGCCCTCGTACAGCGTGTCGAAGGCCGGCGTCTGGATGCTCACCAAGTTCGCGGCCAAGTCGTTGGCCGGCGCCGGGATCCGGGTGAACGCCATCGGCCCCGGGTTCATCGAAACCAACATGACGGCGGTGGTGTCCGCCATCCCGCAGCTGTGGGAACGGTTCCTGCCGCACATCCCCATGGCTCGCATGGGCACCACGGCCGAGATCGCCAACACCGCGCTGTTCCTCGCGTCCGACGAGTCGTCCTACACGACCGGCGAGATCTTCCATGTGGACGGCGGCTTCTACACGGAGTAGCGGCCCTGCTGGCGTAGATCCGTGGTGCTCCGGACCACGGATCTACGCCAGGGCAGCTAGGCCGGGACGACCTCGACGGGGATGCCGTTGACGGCGGCGTTGCCCGACAGGGTGTCGACGAAGTCGCCGGGGGCCAGGAGGTTGTTGTTGACCCCCGCGTGCTCGCGGGCGACCGACAGGCGGGTGCCCTCCTTGTCGTGGCCCCAGCCGTGGGGCAGGCATACGACGCCCGGAAGCATCTCGTCGCTCAGCTCGACTGGCGCGAGGATCGAGCCGGCCTCCGAGCTGATGCGGGCGGTAGAACCGTCGGCGATGGCCAGGCGGGCACCGTCCTCGGGGTGCATGAGCAGGGTGCACCGGTCCTTGCCCTTCACCAGCACCCGCACGTTGTGGAGCCACGAGTTCTTCGAGCGCAGGTGGCGGCGGCTCACGAGCACCATGCCGTCGACCGAAGCGTCGAGCCTGGCCCGCAGTCGGGGCAGGTCGGACAGCAGGTACTCGTGCGCCAGGTGGATCTTGCCGTCGGGCGTGCACACGGCCTCCTCGGCGCGGGGGACGGCGGGGCCGAAGTCGAGCCCGTCGGGCGCCGCCTTGAAGTCCTCGAGGGTGACGCCATCACGCTCGCCGTAGCGGTCGCCGAACGCGCCGACGCGGATCGACCAGTCGATCATCCGCTCCGGGCCGCCGTGGTCGTAGAGGGGCAGGGCCTTCGCAGGGTCGATGCCCGTGGCCTGGCACAGCATCGAGAACCAGGCGTCGTCGATGGCAGCCACGTCGGTGTCGGCGTCGTGCTTCCCGGCCAGGATCTGGCCGAGGCGGATGAGGATCTCCCACTCGTCGGGTCGGTCGAGCGGGAAGATCGGCTCCGACCACTTGCCCACCGACCGGGTGGCGAAGGCCCACAGCAGGTCGTCGAAGTGGGGGACCTCCAGCGGCGAGGGCCCGGGCAGGATCACGTGAGCGAACTTGGTGGTCTCGTTCAGGTAGTTGTCGATGGCGATGAACGCGTCGAGGTGGGGGAGCGCGGCCTCGAGGCGAGCCGAGTCGGGCACCGAGATGGCGGGGTTGGCGGCCACGTTGATGAGGCACCGGATCTGGCCGGGCCCGGGGGCCATGATCTCCTCGGCCAGGCACGAGGCCGGCACCTGGCCCAGCACCTCGGGGGCGCCCCGCACCCGCGACTGCCACTTGCCGAACTCCGGCATGCCGTTGACCTTCGTGCTGGCCAGCCACCCGAGCGGGAACGGCACCGGGTTGGCGAACATGAGCGTGCCCGGCCGGTCGAAGTGGCCGCTGACGATGCCGAGCACGTCGATGAGCCACGACGCGAGCGTGCCGAACTCCTGGTTGCACAGCCCGATGCGGCCGTAGATCGAGGCCGCCGAGGCGGCGGCGATCTCGCCGGCGATGCGCCGGGTGGTCTCGGCCGGCACCCGGGTGAGGGAGGCGACCGACTCGGGCGTGAAGTCCTTGCAGGCGATCTCGATGGCGTCGAGGTCCTCGACCATGCCCTCGAGGTGGCCCAGTGTGACGTGACCCTCCTCGAACAGCACGTTGATGATGGCGAGCAGCCACGCCGCGTCGGTGCCGGGCTGGATGCCGATCCACTCGTCGGCCACGTCGGCGGTCTTGGTGCGGCGGGGGTCGACGACGACCACCTTGCCGCCACGGGCCCGGATGGCCTCGATCTGGCCGAGCGCATCGGGAGTGGACATGAGTGAGCCGCCGGAGGCGTGGGGGTTGCCGCCCATGAGGAGCCAGTAGTCGGTGCGGGCGATGTCGGGCGCGGGGATGAGCCACTGGTTGCCGTAGAGGAGGATCGACGTGACGTTCTTGGGCCACTGGTCGACGGTGCCGGCGGAGTAGATGTGGGGCATCCCCGACGGGCCGATCATCTGGGAGAGGTAGCGCGAGAGCGAGTAGCTGTGGCCCGCCGGGTTGCCCACGAACGCGGTCAGGGCGCTCGGACCGTGCTGCTCGACGATCGGGTGGATCAGCTCCTCGCAGCGCTGGAAGGCCTCCTCCCAGGTGACCTCCCGCCACTCCTCGCCGTCGCGGATCATCGGCGTCGTGAGCCGGTCGGGGTCGTGGTGCAGGTGGCCGAGGGCGCTGCCCTTCGGGCACAAGTAGCCCTTGGTCCAGACGTCGTCCTTGTTGCCCCGGATGAGCGTGACCCGCTCGTCCTCCACCTTCACGTCGAGGCCGCACATGCACTCGCACAGCGGGCACGTGTACTTGTGAACTTCCCCGGTAATGCTCATGACTTACGACGGTAGCTTCAACGAGGTGTGCGGGCGCTACACCTCGACCACCGAACCAGCCGACCTGGCCGCCTACTTCGATGTCGACGAGGTGGTGGCCACGAGCCTCGGTGCCCGGTACAACGTGGCGCCCACGGACGAGGTCTACGCGGTGGCGAAGTCGTCGACCGGGCCGATCCGCCTCGGCACGTTCCGCTGGGGCCTGGTTCCGTTTTGGGCCAAGGACGCCTCCGTCGGCAGCCGCATGATCAACGCCCGCGCCGAATCCCTGCTCGACAAGCCGGCGTTCCGACGCCCGCTCGAGCGGTACCGGTGCGTCATCCCGGTCGACGGCTTCTACGAGTGGCAGGTCGTGCCCGACCGGAAGAAGAAGCAGCCCTGGTACATCCGCCGTCGTGACGGCGACGTGCTGGCCTTCGCCGGCCTCTGGTCATCCTGGCGCCCGACCAAGGGCAGCGACGACGGCAGGATCGTGTCCTGCTCGATCATCACCACCGAGGCCAACGACGCCGTGCGACCCGTCCACGACCGCATGCCGGTGGTGCTCCCGCCCTCGGCGTGGGCCGAGTGGCTCGACCCGGCCAACGACGACGTGGAGTCGCTCCAGTCCCTGTTGGTGCCTGCGCCACCGGAGCTGTTCGAGCTCACGCCCGTGACCGACGCCGTGAGCAACGTCCGCAACGACGGCCCCCACCTGCTCGACCCAGCGGAGGCCTAGGGTTCGGCTGGTGGACGACGAGCAGCCCGACCGGATCCTCACCGTCCCGAACCTGATCAGCTTCGTCCGGCTGTGCTGCATCCCGTGGTTCCTTTGGTTGCTCTTCGCCCAGGACAACCGCCACGCCGCCGCCTGGCTGCTGGCCGTGCTCGGGTGCACCGACTGGGTCGACGGCTGGATCGCCCGGCGGTGGCACCAGGTGTCCACCGTCGGCAAGGTGCTCGACCCGACCGCCGACCGGCTCATGCTCGCGGTCGGTGTGGTCGCCATCCTCGTGGACGGCAGCGTGCCCGTGGCGATCGGCGTGCTCACGATCGTGCGGGAGATCACCGTCGCGGTCGCCGTTCTCGCTCTCGCCGCCATGGGGGCTCGGCGCATCGATGTGACTTGGGCGGGGAAAGCGGGAACGTTCGGGCAGATGGTCGCCTACCCCCTCTTCCTCGTGAGCCACGCCGGTGTGAACTGGTCCGACATCGCCGGGGTCCTGGCGTGGATCGTGATCGTGCCGGCGCTGGTGTTCAGCTACTGGTCCGCCGCCCAATACGTGCCCCTGGCCAGGAAGGCCCTGCGTGAGGGGCGGGTAGGTTCGGCAGCGTGAAAGCGGTGATCATGGCCGGTGGCGAGGGCACCCGCCTTCGGCCGCTGACCTCCAACCAACCCAAGCCGATGATCCACCTGGCCAACCGGCCGATGATGGAGCACATCGTGCAGCTGCTCCAGCGGCACGGGTTCGAGGACATCGTGGTGACCGTGGCCTTCATGGCCAACAACATCCGCTCGTACTTCGGCGACGGCTCGGAGTTCGGCGTGCGCATGGTCTACGCCACGGAGGAGACGCCGCTCGGCACGGCCGGCTCCGTCCGCAACGCCATGGACGAGCTCGACGAGCGCTTCCTCGTCATCTCCGGCGACGTCCTCACCGACATCGACCTCTCCCGCATCGTGGCCTTCCACGAGGAGAAGGGATCGCTCGCCACCATCGGCCTCACAGCCGTTGAGAACCCGCTCGAGTTCGGCATCGTCATCACCAACGAGGACGGCACGATCGAGCGCTTCCTCGAGAAGCCGGGCTGGGGCCAGGTGTTCTCCGACACGGTGAACAACGGCATCTTCGTGCTCGAGCCCGAGATCTTCGAGTACATCCCGGCGGGCCGACCGGTCGACTTCTCGAGCGAGGTCTTCCCGAAGCTCCTCGAGGACCAGAAGCCCCTGTACGGCTTCACGTGCGAGGGCTACTGGGAGGACGTCGGCACGCTGGCCGCGTACGTCAGCGCCCACAAGGACATCCTCGACGAGCGGGTGGCGGTCGACGTACCCGGTTTCCGCCTCGACGGTGGCATCTGGCTGGGAGAGGGGGCCGAGATCGACCCCGGTGCCCGTGTCGAGGGGCCGGCCGTCATCGGCGACCACAGCCGCGTCGAGGCGGGGGCCCGGTTGGGCGCCTACAGCGTCCTCGGCAACAACGTCATGGTGCAGTCCGAGGCGCAGCTCGACCGCACCGTTGTGCACGACGGGGCATACATCGGCCAGGGAGTGCGCCTGCTCGGCACCGTCGTCGGCCGCAACAGTGATCTCCGCGCCGGAGCCCGGACCGATGACGGCGTGGTGCTCGGCGACGAGTCCTTCATCGGGGCGGGCGCCCACATCGGCCCCAACGTCAAGGTGTACCCGTTCAAGACGGTCGAGGCCGGCGCCGTCGTCAACCAGTCGCTCGTCTGGGAGAGCAAGGGCTCCCGCACGTTGTTCGGGAAGGACGGCGTCTCCGGCCTGGCCAACGTCGACATCACGCCCGAGCTGGCCACCCGGGTGGCCATGGCCTACGCCACCACGCTCAAGAAGGGGTCGACGGTCACCACCTCGCGGGACTCGAGCCGCTCGGCGCGCATGCTCAAGCGGTCGATCATGGCCGGGCTCAACGCCGGCGGCATCAACGTCGACGACCTCGAGGTGGCGCCGGTCCCCGTGACCCGGTTCCAGGTCCGGTCGCAGCGAGCGCAGGGCGGCATCACCATCCGGCTGGTGGAGGGTGACGCCCAGTCGGTGGTCATCCGCTTCTTCGACGACCTCGGCACCGACATCTCCGAGGCGACGGCCCGAAAGATCGAGCGGACGTTCTACCGGGAGGACTTCCGTCGGGTGTTCCCCGGCGACATCGGCGACATCGGGTATCCGCCCCGGGCCGTCGAGTACTACACGCAGTCGATCGTCGACGCCATCGACACCCAGATGATCCGCGGCGCCGCCTTCAAGGTCGTCATCGACTACGCCTACGGCACCAGTTCGTTCGTGATGCCCAACGTGCTCTCCAAGTTGGGGGCCGACGTGCTGGCCGTGAACCCGTACGCGTCGACGCCGGGCGCCCTGGCCTTCCAGATGGGTGCCCATGCCGCCAACGTGGCCAACCTGGTCCGGTCCTCTGGCGCCCACCTCGGTGCGGTGATCGATCCCGACGGCGAGCACGTGCGCTTCATCGACGACGAGGCCCACGTGCTCACTGACACCGAGGCCCTCCTCGCCTTCGTGCACCTCATCGGCGAGACGACGCCGCCGGGCGGCCGCATCGCCGTCCCGGTCGCCGCCCCCTCCCAGGTAGCCACCGTGGCCGAAAGCTTCGGCCTGGAGGTCCTCTGGACCAAGCTCTCCACGCCGGCCCTGATGCAGTCGGCTTTGTCGGACGACATCGTCATGGCCGCCAGCCTCGACGGCGGCTTCATCCTGCCGCGCTACCTGCCGGCGTTCGACGCCACGGCCGCGTTCGCCACCATGCTCGAGCTGCTGGCCCGCACCGGCACCCGACTGTCGAAGCTCGTCAGTGAGTTGCCCCGCACCCACGTCGTGCACGAGACGGTGAGCACGCCCTCGGAGCACAAGGGCACGATCATGCGATCGCTGGTGGAGTCCGCCGATGGCGAGCTCCAGCTGATCGACGGGGTGAAGATGCTCTATGACGACGGTTGGGTGCTGGTGCTGCCCGACCCTGAGGACCCTGTCAGCCACGTGTGGGCCGAGGCCCCGAGCGACACCGACGCCCGCCGCCGAGCCCAGGGCGTCGTCGGTCGCATCCGCCGCATGGTGAAATGACCCTCCACCTCTGGTGGAGGGTTCCGGTAACGTCGCCGCCGTGAACGTGCCCGATGACCTGCGCTACACGACGGACCACGAGTGGGTGCGGCAGGAGGGGGACCGCGTACGGATCGGGATCACCGACTACGCCCAGGACGCCCTCGGTGACGTGGTCTTCGTCCAGGTGCCGACCGTCGGCGCCCCCGTCACGGCCGGCGCCTCCTTCAGCGAGGTCGAGTCCACCAAGTCGGTGTCCGACATCTACGCCCCCGTCACCGGTGAGGTGGTCGAGGTCAACGACGACCTGACCGACACTCCCGAGCGGCTCAACGAAGACCCGTACGGCGAAGGTTGGATCTGCGTGCTGTCGGTCGGCGACGCCGCCGAGCTCGACGGCCTGCTCGACGCCACCGCCTACCGCGCCCTGATCGACGGGTAGGACGGTCACCGTGCCCGACGTCTTCTGCAACAACTGCGGTCACCGCAACCCGGGCAACAGCAACTTCTGCTCGTCCTGCGGTTCGCCGCTCGACGTGCGGGGCGAGGATCACACGATCACGCTGGGGCCTGTCGAGGAGTCGGCCGACCCGAGCGAGGACATCAGCGTCGGGCTCGACGACATCCCCGAGGGTGGGGGCGTGCTCCTCGTGAAGCGGGGCCCGGGCGCCGGTTCCCGGTACGTCCTGGAGCACGACGTGACCACTGCCGGGCGCCACCCGCAGAGCGCCATCTTCCTCGATGACGTCACGGTGTCCCGCCGCCATGCCGAGGTGGTCCGGACGGCCGACGGCTACGTGCTGCGCGACGTGGGCTCGCTCAACGGGACCTACCTCAACCGCGAGCGGATCGAGCGCGAGATGCCGTTGTCCAACGGCGACGAGGTCCAGGTCGGCCGGTTCAAGCTGGTGTTCCTCACGGCTAGCTCGTGAGTGACTCGGTGACTGATCGAGCGTTCCTGTCGATCGGCGAGGTGCTCGAGCTCCTCAAGGAGGAGTTCCAGGACATCACCATCTCCAAGATCCGGTTCCTCGAGAGCCAGGGACTCCTCGATCCGGAGCGCACGCCGTCGGGCTACCGGAAGTTCTACGAGCCGGACGTGGCGCGCCTGCGTTGGATCCTCGAACAGCAGCGCGACCATTTCCTCCCGCTCAAGGTGATCAAGGACCGTCTGCTGGCCGGCACCGACACGGCGGTCGAGCCGGTGCCCGAGCCCGAGCCCGCAGCGACGGCGCCGCTCGAGCAGGACCCGATCGTGCCGCCCCGGCGCCACACGGCCGACTCGCCGCTGGTCGCCGGGCTCTCGGCCGTGTCGCTGACGATCAGCGAGCTGGCCCATGCCACCGGGCTCGACGTGGCCGCCATTCAGGAGCTGGAGCGGTTCGGCCTGCTGTCCGGGCGTCCGGTAGCCGGTCAGGTGTACTACGACGAGGAGGCCCTGGTCGTCGCTCGGCTGGCCGCCGCGTTCGCCCGCCACGGCGTCGAGGCCCGGCACCTGCGCATGTACAAGACGGCCGCCGAGCGGGAAGCCGGCTTCTACGAGCAGGTCGTGCTGCCGCTGGTGAAGCAGCGCAACCCCACCGCCCGCCGCCACGCGGTCGAGACGCTCGAGGACCTCTCCCAGCTCGGCGAAGGCATGCGGGCAGCGTTCCTCCGAGCCGCCCTCCGCGAATTCACCGACGGGTGAGCGAGCGCAGCGAGCGAACCAACATCGTCCTGGATGCCACAGAGATCCAGGAGACCGTCCGCCGACTCGGGCGTGAGCTGTCGGTGGCGTACGACGATGACGTGGTGTTGGTCGGTCTGCTGAAGGGGAGCGTGGTCTTCCTCGCCGACCTGGTGCGGGCGATGACCGCGAACCCGATCGTTGATTTCCTGCAGGTCACCTCCTTCGCCGAGGGCACCGGACGGGTCCGCATCGTCAAGGACCTCGACCACGACATCGCCGGTCGCGACGTCGTGCTCGTCGACGCCGTGCTCGACACTGGCCTGACCGTGTCGTACCTGCTCAACGAACTCGCCGGCCGGGGGCCGCGCTCGTTGGAGGTTTGTGTCCTCGTCGACAAGACGAGCCGCCGGGTCGTGCCGGTCGACGCCCGCTTCGTCGGCTTCGCCCGCGAAGAGCCGTACCTCGTTGGCTACGGGCTCGACCACGCCGAGCGCTACCGCAATGTGCCGGTGTTGGCCGCCGCCGATCCGCTGATCCTCGCGGGCGACCCCGATGGGCTGGTGCCGTCCCTGTACCACCGGGGGTAGGGTCGAAGCGTGGTGGAGATGGAGCTGCTCGGGGTCCGGCTTGAGCTGCCGGCGAACGCTCCGGTCGTGCTGCTGCGCGAGCAGGCCGGCGAGCGCCGGGTGCTCCCGATCTACATCGGCCCCGAGGAGGCCCGCGCCATCGCTCTCGCCCTCGAGGGAGTGTCGACCCCCCGGCCCATGACCCATGACCTGCTGAGCAACATGCTCGGCGCTGTCGAGGTCACGGTCGTCAGCATCACCGTGACCGACCTGCGGGAATCCACCTTCTTCGCCGAGATCGAGCTCCAGTCCGGTGAACGCACCGTGCGGGTCTCGAGCCGGCCCTCCGATGCCGTGGCGCTGGCCGTTCGGGTCGACGCCCCCATCTTCGCCTCCGAGCAGGTGCTGGCCGAAGCCGCCATGCCCGCCGCCGAGGAGGGCGAGGAGGAGGAGCAGGAGGAGATCGTCGACCAGTTCCGCCAGTTCATCGACGAAGTCAACCCGGAGGACTTCGCGAGCTGAGCTGCGCCGGCGGTGGATCGACAACAGATCTGATGTCAATCCGTCGCCAGTTCGAGTCGGCCGTTGACCCGCGCGCGGGGCAGTCGTAGGATCACAGGGCCGTAACTACGAGGTTGTGAGGAACGCATGTCCGTCGAGGGGTACCGGGGCCCGCAGGTCTGCTCCATCGTGGGCATCACGTATCGCCAGCTCGACTACTGGGCTCGCACCGACCTGATCCGCCCCAGCCTGGCCGACGCCAAGGGCAGCGGCTCCCAGCGGCGCTACTCGTACCGCGACCTCGTCGAGCTCAAGGTCATCAAGAGCCTGCTCGACGCTGGCGTCTCGCTGAAGCAGGCCCGCACCGCGGTCGAGTACCTGCGCCAGCACCTGGGCGAGGACATTGCCACCGCCAACCTGGTGATCAACGGCACCGGGTCGATCCTGGCCAAGAACGGCGACGAGCTGATCGACATCCTCCGCAACGGCCAGACCGTCTTCAACATCGTGGCGCTGGCCGGCGTGCAGCTCGAGGTCGACACGGCCATCCGCGACTTGCACCCCGTGACCCCCGAGACTGGCGCCGGTGAGTCGCCCGTCTCCGTCGCCAACTGACGAACAGGACCTGCCGCACGAGCGGGTCCGATTCGCGCACAATGCCGAGGAGCAGCTGGCCAAGCTGCTCGACTTCTACGGCGTGGCCTGGGAATACGAGCCCCGTACCTTCGAGCTCGACCACGGCGACGACGGTCAGGTGACTCGGGCGTTCACGCCCGACTTCTACCTCCCGGCGCACGACCTCTACATCGAGGTCACCACCCTGCGCCAGGAGCTGGTCACCAAGAAGAACGGGAAGCTCCGCCGGCTGCGAGAGCTCCACCCGGACGTCCACGTGAAGATCCTCTATCAGCGCGACTACCTCGGGCTGATCGCGAAGTACGGCCTGGCGGAGCCCCAGCAGTGGGAGGCGTCATGACCGCCCGAGCGGGACCTACCGGGTGAACGGCTACGTCATGTTCGTCACGGACCAGTACCCGCCCTTCAGCCTGGACTGACCGCCGGCTCCGAGTGCCGGAAGGTCACGCTGAGCCGAGCGCCGGCCGAGCGCACCTTGGGCACGCAGTGCTCCCACGTGTGCTGGCACGTGCCGCCCATGACGAGCAGGTCGCCGGCGCCGAGGTCGTAGCGGCGCGACGGCCCGCCGCCCCGAGGCCGGAGCAGGAACCGCCGGGGCTCCCCGAGGGAGACGATGGCGACCAACGGCTCGGCCATGCGCTTGCGGACGGTGTCCCCGTGCCACGCCACGCTGTCACGCCCGTCGCGGTAGAGGTTGCACCCGACCGAATCGAAGGCCACGCCGTAGCGCCCGGACAGCAACGTGCGGATGTCGGCCACCACGCCGGGCAGCCCGGCGTCGTCGCCGGCGCCCCACCAGGCCGTGAGGCGGGGTTCGTCGAGCACCTTCTCGTACATGCGCCGCTGGCGTTGCCGCCATGGCGCCGTCTCCACCAGCTCGGTGAACAGGTCGTCGCTGCCGGCCAGCCAGCCCGGAGCGTGGTCGACCCAGGCCCCACCGGCGAGCTCATTGCGGGCGCAGGCGGCGAACGAGGCGTCCGGCATCGTCACCTGCCCGGTGAACAGCGAGCCCTGCCACGCCAGCGACATGCGAACAAGCGTACGAGCCGCGGGGGCTCTTCCGACCCCCGGTAGGCTGCCCTCCCTCGTGACGCTCTCGATCTCGCCCCTGGATGCCGCCCACCGAGCGCTCGGCGCCAAGATGGTCCCGTTCGGCGGGTGGGACATGCCGCTGAGCTACCCGACGGGGACGTTGGCCGAGCATCGGGCCTGCCGCACCGGGGCCACGGTGTTCGACGTCAGTCACCTCGGGACGGTGCGGGTCGAGGGGACCGGCGCGTTCGCGCTGCTGCAGGCGGTGCTGACCAACGACCTCCGGCGCATTCAACCCGGGCGGGCCCAGTACACCCACCTGCTCGACGACGACGGCTCGGTGCTCGACGACATCATCGTGTGGTGGGTGTCGCTCGAGCGCTTCGACGTCATGCCCAACGCGTCCAACACCGACCGGGTGGTGGCCGCCATCGGCGGCACCGATGTGACCCGGGAGCGGGCCATTCTGGCCGTGCAGGGGCCCGATGCCCGGCGCCGGCTGGCGTCGGTGGCGCCTGCCGCCGCGGAAGTCGGCCACTTCGAGGTCGCCGAGGTGGATGTGCTCGGCGTGGCCTGCGTCGTGGCTGGCACTGGCTACACCGGTGAGGACGGCGTGGAGTTGGCCGTACCGGTCGAGCACGCCGAACGGGTATGGGACGCCGTGCTGTCGGCCGGTGTGCTGCCCGCCGGGCTGGGCGCCCGCGACACCCTCCGACTGGAGGCCGGGCTGCCCCTCCATGGCCACGAGCTGGGGCCCGGCATCACCCCGCTCCAAGCCGGTCTGGCGTGGGTGGTCGGCTGGGACAAGGGCGCGTTCCGAGGCCGGCCGGCCCTCGAGGCTGAGAAGGAACGGGGCGTGACCCGACTGCTGCGGGGCATCGAGATGGATGGGCGCCGTCCGCCCCGGGATGGCCAGACCGTCTTCGTCGATGGTGAGGCAGTCGGCGTGGTCACGAGCGGCAACTTCTCGCCCATTCGGGAGTTGGGGATCGCCCTCGCCTTCCTGCCCCCGTCGGTCCAGCCCGGCACCGGCATCGAGATCGACCAGCGCGGCACGCTCGAATCGGGTGTCGTGGTGAAGCCCCCGTTCGTGGAGAAGGGCTGACATGGGCCACTACGTGCCGCACACCGACGAGGAGCTGGCCACCATGCTGGCCTCGATGGGCCTCTCGTCGCTCGACGAGCTGTTCGAGGTCGTGCCCGCCGCCCTGCGGTTGGCCAGCGGGCTGGACCTGCCCGACGGCCGGAGCGAGTTCGACGTGCTCGACGAGCTCGAGGCCGTCGCTGGTCGCAACCGCACCGACCTGATCTGCTTCGCCGGCGGGGGCGCCTACGACCACGACATCCCGTCGGCCGTGAAGCGGGTCGCCTTCCGCTCCGAGTTCGTGACCGCCTACACGCCCTACCAGCCCGAGGTGGCCCAGGGCGTCCTCCAGGCGCTGTTCGAGTACCAGACGATGATCGCCCGGCTCAGCGGGCTCGAGGTGGCCAACGCCTCGCTGTACGACGGGGCCACCGCCTGCGTCGAGGCCATCAACCTCGCCGTGGCCGCCACCGGCCGCCAGACGGTGTGGCTCAGCGACGGCGTCCACCCGACGTGGCGCGACACGGTGCGCACCTTTGCCGCCGGCACCGGCCACGACATCGTCGACGTGCCGTTGTCTGATGGCCGCACGGCGTGGCCGGAGACGGGGGAGCCGGGTGCCCTCCTCGTCCAGTTCCCGAACCGCCTGGGGTGCATCGAGGACTTGGCCGAGGCCCGCAAGGTGGCCGATCGCACCGGTGCGCTGCTGCTGGTGGCGTTCGACCCGGTGGCCTCGGGGCTCCTGCGGACGCCGGGCTCGTTCGGCGCCGACGTGGTGGTGGGGGAGGGGCAGCCGTTCGGGACGCCGCTCTCGTTCGGCGGGCCGTACCTCGGTCTGTTCGCCTGCCGCCTGGAGCACGTACGCCGCCTGCCCGGTCGGCTGGTCGGCGAGACGGTCGACGTCGAGGGACGGCGGGCCTACGTCACCACCCTGCGCACGCGGGAGCAGGACATCCGGCGGGAGAAGGCGTCGTCGAACGTCTGCACGAACCAGACGTTGATCGCCGTGGTTGCCGCCATCCAGCTTTCGTTCCTGGGCACCGCCGGCCTGCGGGAGCTGGCCCTGCGTTGCGCCCGGGCCTCCCGCTACACGCGGGAGTCGCTGCTGGCCATCGACGGAGTCGAGCCGCTGGCCAGCGCGCCCACGTTCCGGGAGTTCGCCGTGCGCCTGCCGGTCAACGGGGAGACGATCGTCGACCGCATGGCCGAGGAGGGCTTCCTCGCCGGCATCCCGACCGACGGCGGACTGATCGTGGCCGCCACCGAGAAGCGCACCCGATCCGAGATCGACGCCTACGCCGACGCCATGAGGAAGGTGCTGCAATGACGATCGCCGGAGGGCGCGCCACCAGCATCCCGCTGATGGGCCGCGACGAGGAGCCCACGATCTTCGAGCTGTCGGCGCCCGGGCGTTCGGCGGCCCGGTTCCGCGACCAGGACCTGCCCGAGTGGTCGGCTCACGAGCTGGTGCCGGCCGACCTGGTCAGCGAGCCGCTCCACCTGTCCGAGGCGTCCGAACGCGACGTGGTGGGCCACTTCACGAGGCTGTCGCACCGCCAGTACTCCGTCGACCTCGGAGCCTACCCGCTCGGGTCGTGCACCATGAAGTACAACCCCAAGCTTTGTGACGACGTCGCGTCCCTGCCGGGCCTGGCCAACGTGCATCCGGCGGCCCCGGCTCACCTGACCCAGGGCTGGCTCGAGCTCCTCGTCGGCCTGGGCGATGCCCTGTGCGAGGTCACCGGCATGAAGGCCATCACCCTGCAGCCGCCCGCTGGGGCGGCGGGGGAGCTGACCGGGTTGCTGCTCATGCGGGCGTGGCACGAGGCGCAGGGCCGGCAGCGCACCAAGGTCATCATCCCGGACTCGGCCCATGGCACGAACCCGGCGTCGGTGACCCTCGGGGGATACGACACCGTGACGGTTCCCTCCGACGAACGCGGGCTGGTCGACCTCGAGGCCCTGAAGGCGGTGCTCGACGAGGACGTGGCCGGGATCATGCTCACCAACCCGAACACCCTCGGGCTGTTCGAGGAGGAGATCGTCGAGATCGCAGCAGCCGTTCACGAGGTGGGCGGGTTGCTCTACTACGACGGCGCCAACCTGAACGCCATCCTCGGTGTCACCCGCCCCGGCGACATGGGCTTCGACATCGTGCACATGAACCTGCACAAGACGTTCGCCGTCCCTCACGGTGGTGGGGGACCGGGTGCCGGGCCAGTGGCCGTGTCCGAGCGGCTGGCGGCCTACCTGCCCGGCCCCGTGCCGGTCCGCACGGGTGACGGCACGTACGCGTGGTCGACGCCCGAGCGGTCGATCGGCCGGGTCCACGGCTGGCACGGCAACACGCTCGCCCTGGCCCGGGCCTGGTCGTACATCCTGCTGAACGGCGGCGACGGCCTGCGCCGGGTGGCCGAAGGGGCCGTCCTCAACGCCAACTGGGTGCGCGAGCAGCTCCGGGGTCACTACGACATCCCGTTCGACCGCCCCAACATGCACGAGTGCGTGGTGTCGGCCCGCAACCTCAAGAAGGCCCACGGCGTGAAGGCCCTCGACGTGGCCAAGCGCCTGCTCGAGGAGGGCTTCCACTCGCCGACGGTCTACTTCCCGCTCATCGTCGAGGAGGCGCTCATGATCGAGCCCACCGAGACCGAGTCGCCTCAGACCGTCGCTGCCCTGGTCGAGGCCCTCATCCGCATCGCCGAGGGCGCCTCCGAGGCCGATCGCGAGGCGCCCCGCACCACGCCCGTCCGCCGGGTCGACGAGGCCCGCGCCGCCCGGCAGCTGATCCCGACGTTTGACGCCCGCCCCTAACCCAGCAGGTCGGGTTCCTGGGCGGTGATCCAGTCGTACATCGGTGAGAACGAGAACTTGCCCGAGATGTGGGTCCCGACCTGACCGTGGGTCAGTCGGGCCATCTCGGGGTCGATCTTCACCGGCGTGCCGGCGGCCTCGGCGAGGAGCTGGGCCTGGCACGAACGATCCATGGACACGAACCACCACGCCGCCTCCTCGACCGAGTGGCCGACGGTGAGCAGCCCGTGGTTGCGGAGGATGACCGCCTTGTTGTCGCCGAGGGCGTGGGCGATCCGCTTGCCCTCCTCGGTGTCGAGCACGACGCCCGTGTAGTCGTCGAAGACCCCGTGGTCCTCGAAGAACGCGCACGAGTCCTGGGTGATCGCGTCGAGGGGCCGGCCCAGCGTCGACCACGCCTTGCCGTGCATGGAGTGGGAGTGGGCGGCGGCCACCACGTCTGGCCGGCCGGCGTGGACCTGCGAGTGGATGGCGAACGCCGCGGTGTTCACGAAGGCGTTGCCCTCGACCACCTCGCCGGCGTCGTTCACGAGGATCAGGTCGGAGACCTTGATCTGGCTGAAATGCATCCCGAAGGGGTTGACCCAGAAGTGGTCGTTCCGCTCCGGGTCGCGGGCCGTGATGTGACCGGCCACCCCTTCGTCGTAGCCGAAGCGGGCGAAGATGCGGAAGGCCGCAGCGAGCTGCTGCTTGCGGTACAGGCGCTCCTCGGGGACCGTCTCGAACGTCGCTTCCTGGCCGTTGAGCTCGGGCATGCGAAAAGCGTAGTCCCGGGTGCGTTCCCGGGGACGACCTGTCGCCGGCACTACCGTGCGATCCCGTGGGGGAGAGCACTGGCGCGCCGGCACACGTCCGCGCCCTCGATGGCTTGCGGGGTGCCGCCGTGCTGGGCGTGGTGGCCTTCCACCTCGCTGCCCTCGACGGGGGCGACCGACGGGGGTTGCTGCCTGGCGGTTGGCTCGGCGTCGACGCCTTCTTCACCCTCTCCGGCTTCCTGATCACGTCGCTCGTCCTGGTCGAGATGACGGGCAGCGGCCGGGTCGACCTCCGCGCCTTCTGGCGGCGGCGGGTACGGCGCCTCCAGCCCGCCGCGCTGGTGGCCGTGGTCGCCATCCTGGCCACCGCCGCCTGGTGGTCCCCGGCGGGCACCGGGACGGCGGTTCGCGGCCAGGCTGTCGCCGCTCTCGCCGGCATGGCGAACTGGCAGACCCTGTGGTCGCACCACGCCTATGCGACGGGGGCCAGCCCGTCAGCCTTCGAGCACTTCTGGTCCCTCGCCGTGGAGGAGCAGTTCTACCTGGCCTGGCCGCTCGTCCTCGCCGGCGTCGCCCTCGCGGGCGGCCGTCGCCGAGCGGTCGGCCTCATCGCGGTGGTCGGTGCCATCGGGTCGTGGGCCCTCCTCGCCACCACCTCCCTGCAGCACGGCTACCTGCGCACCGACACCCGGATGGGGTCGATCCTCGTGGGCGCGGCGCTGGCCGCCGTTCTCCCGCTCGACCGTCGGGCCGGCACACCAACCGGTCGGCGGTGGGCCGCCATCGCCGCCGCCGCAGGCTTGGCCGCCACCGCCGCGCTCTGGCTCTCCGCCGGTTGGCCGCCCCGCACCGGCCTGAGCCTCCTGCTCCCGGCCCACGCCCTGGTCACCGCCGCGGTGCTGGCCGGCGTGGTGCTGGCGCCCGTCAGTCGGCCGGCTCGCCTGCTGGCGGCCCGTCCACTCGTGGCGGTGGGTCGGGTCTCCTACGGCGTCTACCTCTGGCACTGGCCGGTCTTCGTCCTGTGCACCCCCGAGCGACTGGGGGCCGGATGGGCGCTGACCACGCTCGTGCGCCTGACCCTGGTCGCCGCACTCACCGCCCTGTCGTGGCACTTCGTCGAGCACCCCGTTCGGCGCGACCTCGTGCTCCGTCGCACTCGCCTGGCTCTGCCCGTCGCCGTGACCCTCACCCTGGTGGCGGCCGGCCTGGCCGTCCACGCCGTTCGTCCGGCCCCCGCCTGGGCCCGGGCCGACGGCCGGGTGCTGGCCCGCTCGCCGGGACGAGTCATCACCGTGGCCCTGCCGGCCGAGCACCCGCACCGCGTCCTGGTGGTCGGCGACTCCATCCCGACCTCCCTCATGGCCGGCGATGCCGGTGGCGAGACCCTCCAGGTCGGCGTGGGCAAGCTGCTCGACCAGCTCGGGGACCGGGGGATCGAAGCGTTCGGCGGGACCATCACCGGCTGCCCGGTCACCGAGCAGGTCATCGTCATCGACGGCGTCCGCTGGGACCGCTGCCTGGTCACGCAGCGCCGGGTGCTGCCGGCCGCCATGGCCACCGCCCGCCCGGACCTCGTGGTCTGGTACGCCCGGCAGGACGCCTATCCGGCCCTGTTGCCCGACGGTCGCGTCGACGGGAGCAGGCGAGGCATGGAGGACCGGCTGGCCCAGCGCGTCGCCTGGTTCGCGCACTACGGAGCCAAGGTTCTGTTCGTGGCGCCCGGCCCCAACCGGGACGGGCACGACGCCTATGCCCCTCGGGGCAGCGCCCGCCGGTCGATGGCGCTGCTCGATCGGGCATTTCATGCCGTGGCCGCCCAGCACCCAAACGAGGTCGTCGGCGTCATCCGCATGGCCGACCTGCTCTGTGATGGCGCCCGTCGGGGGTGCCCGGACCGGATGCCCAGCGGTGGCTTCTACCGCGACACGGATGGCGTGCACTTCACCCACGAGGGGGCGGCCGCCGCCGGCGCCTGGCTCGCCGACCGGATCGCGGCCATCGACCTCAGCCGGGGAGCAGCGCCGTCGGGTCGGTGACCACGGCGGCGGTGAGGTGGCTCTCGAGCCACGTGAGGTTGTCGCGGTGGAGCTCGTCGCGGTCGTCGTAGCGGTTGAGGACGACGGTCACCGGCCAGGCGCTCAGGGCGTCGAGCGAGAGGCGCACCACGTTGATCGTGCCGAGGCCGGCATCCGCCACCAGCGCCACGCCGTCGGGCCGCACCGCCTCCAGCAGGTCGACGGTGTCGGCCCCATCGGCCGACATGGGGGAGCGGACCCCGCCCGCCGGCTCCAGCAGCCCGAGGTCGGTTCCGGCCGGCCATCGCAGCTCGGCGCTCAGGTCGGCAAGCGTGAACGACGGTCGCCCCAGCCGGGCGGCGGCCATGAACGGCGCCACCGCCAGCTCGTAGCTCCGGTGCGGGGAGCAGACATCCTCGGGTCGTTCGCCGGTGGCTGCGGCCAGCACCTCGGCGTCGGTCGGCCCGGTGCCCGGTTCGAACGACTGGACCGGCTTCCTGGCCGCCACCGTGAGCCCCGTGGCTCGGGCAGCCTGGGCCAGCCGAGCGGCGACCCACGTCTTGCCCACCTCGGTGCCCGTGCCGGCGATGACGAGGAGGTGGCGGGGGCGCTCAGCCATGGCGCCAGGACGGCACACAGGCGTCGAGGCCGGCCAGCAGGGCGTCGACCTGCGCGTCGGTGTGGGCCGCTGACAGCGCCACCCGCAACCGCGACGAACCCGGCGGCACGGTGGGCGGCCGAATGGCCGGCACCAGCAGTCCCCGCTCGAAGAGCGCGGCGGCGGCGGCCACGGCGTCGACCTCGTCGCCGATCACGACGGGCACGACCGGGGAGGGATGCCCGGGCACCAGGCGATCGATCGACCGCCGGAGCCGGGCGCGGAGGGCATCGCCCTCGGGGCTGCGGACGATGGCGAGGGCGGCGGCCGCCGCAGCCATGTCGGCCGGCGTCGACGCCGTGGTGAAGATGTAGCTCCGAGCCCGGTTGACCAGCAGGTCGACCATGGCCTGGGTGCCGGCTGCGAACCCGCCGAGGGCGCCGAGCGTCTTCGACAGCGTGCCGATGCGGATGACGTCGGCGCCGTCGAGGGCCACGTCGGGCCCGAGCACGGCGTGGGCTTCGTCAAGCACGAGGAGGGCGCCGCGGCTGCGGCACGTATCGACCAGCTTCTCGACCGGCGCCAGATCACCATCCATGGAGAAGACCGTGTCCGACACCACGATCGCGGGGCCGCCGTTGGCCGCCAGCAGCTCGTCGACGTGGGCGGCGTCGGCGTGGCGGTAGACCTTGATCTCGGCCCGCGCCATGCGGGCGCCGTCGATGATCGAGGCATGGTTGAGCTCGTCGGAGAGGATGACCGCCCCCCGGCCAAGGGTGGCGAGCACGCCCAGGTTGGCGGCGAAGCCAGTCGGGAAGAGCACGGCCGCCTCCGTCCGCTTCCAGTCGGCGAGGTCGCGCTCGAGGGCCGAGTGGATGGGCCGGGAGCCGACGATGAGGCGGGCGGCGCCCGACCCGGAACCCCACCGGTCGAGTGCGGCGTGGGCTGCGGCCACCACCGCAGGGTGCTGGGACAGGCCCAGGTAGTCGTTGGACGCGA
>JAOBWJ010000176.1 GCA_025463335.1 Acidimicrobiales bacterium | reverse complement strand
CACGAAGCCGCCGGCACCGGTGGCCACCGCCGTGGCCCGATCGATGGCCGAGGCGAACGTGCCCCGCTGCACCCGGACCCGCAGGTCGGCGGTGTGGACGATGCGCGGCCCCGTCAACGCCGAGGCCTCGGGCGGTGCCGAGCCGCTGCCGCCAGTCGCGGCCGAGTCGGACGACCGAGCCGTCGATCGAGCCGACGGCGCCACCGTGGTCGCCGGCGCCGACTCGAACGCCTTGCTGGACCCGGAGGCTTCGCTCGACCCGGAGGACGACGTGCTGCCGGGCGGGCCGTCGCCGGATCGCACCAGGGCGACAACGACGCCGGCCAAAACGAGCACGGCGAGCGACACGAGTGCCGCCCGCCGCCACTCGTCCCGATTGCTCGGGACGTTGAACGTCAGTGCCATGGACGAACCCCCTCGTCGGTCGTCCTTGTGACGACCGACGAGGGCGTTCGGTTCCCTCGGTCAGGCCGGGGGCGCCTCCTTGCCGGCGGCGATGTTCTTGAGCTTCGAGCCGGCCGAGACCTTGGCGGTCTTGCTGGCCGGGACCTGGATCGTCTCGCCGGTCTGGGGGTTACGACCGGTGCGTGCAGAGCGGGCGCCCTGCTCGAACGAGATGAACCCCGGGATCGTGATCTTGTCGCCGCCCTTGGCAACGACACCGGCCACGACCTCGAACAGCCCCTTGAGCGAGGCGTCGACGTCGGACTTCGTCACACCGGAGCGCTCAGCGATGGCGTCGACGAGCTCGGATCGGTTCATACGGTTCCTCCTGGGATTCGGGACGGGGGGCACGCGAGCGCATCCAGAGGCCCATGTCAACGACCCTCCCCTTTGCCCTGGCGGAAAAGTGCCAACATGGGCGACCCCATGGCCGTCCTCCTCGGGCTCCTCGTCGCCCTCTCCTACGGTGCCGGAGACTTCTTCGGCGGCCTTTCCTCACGTCGGCTGACGCCCGTCGTGGTCGTCCAGATGAGCCAGTTCGCGGGCCTGCTCGCCCTCACGGCGGCGCTGTTCCTGCTCCCTGACCAGCGCTTCGTCGGCACCGACGTGGCCCGGGGCGCCGTGGCCGGGACCGTCGGTCTGCTGGGCCTGGTCCTCCTCTACCGGGGTCTGGCCGCCGGGGCGATGAGCATCGTCGCCCCCGTCACGGCCGTGGGCGCGGCGGTGCTGCCACTTGCCTGGGGCCTCGTGAACGGCGAGCGGCCGTCCGCCCTCGCCCTGGTCGGTGTGGCCCTGGCGCTGCTCGCCGTGACGCTCGTGTCCAGCCCGGCCACCGACGGCATGACCATTCCCGGCCGCGGCCGCGAGGTGGCCCTGGCCCTCGTGTCGGGCGCCGCGTTCGGCGTGGTGTTCATCCTCCTCGGCAGCAGCGGCGCAGACTCCGGGCTGTGGCCGGTGTTCGCCGCCCGGGCCGCCTCGGTCAGCGTGATGACGCTCGCGCTGCTGACCCGAGGCGTGCGCCCGGCCATCCCTCGGGCCGGCACCCGCGCCACCGTGGCTGCCGCCGGCATCCTCGACGTGGCCGCCAACGCCATCTTCGTGGTCGCTGCCCGCGAGGGGCTCCTCTCGCTGGTTGCGGTGATCAGCTCGCTCTACCCGGCCACGACCGTCGTGCTGGCGCGCATCGTCCTCCACGAACGGGTCGACCGCCGGCAGCGGATCGGCCTGGCCTGCGCCCTGGCCGGGGTCCTGCTCATCGCGACCTGAGCGTCGGCCAGGGCCGGCACGACGCCGGTCGGCGTTTCACACCGATAGGTGACGGGCACGCGATGCCCATGACAACCGTAGAAACAGGCAGGGACCGGCGGCGGCTGGCACGGGATGCGGGCCACGGCTCGACGTCGTTCCCCAGCATCCTTGCCGGCACGCTTGTTGCCTTCGGCACCGTGGCGGTCGCACTCGCCGTGGCGGGGGCCGTGGGCAACGGGGTCGGTCTGACGACCGACGGCATCAGCACGAGCGAATGGCGCAACGCCGGCATCGTCGCCAGCATCGCCGCGACGGTCGTGCTCTTCCTGGCGTTCTTCTTCGGCGGCTACACGGCTGGGCGCATGGGCCGGCGGGCCGGCCTGCGCAACGGGCTCGGTGTCTTCGTCCTCGCCGCCCTCGTCATCGCCGTGGTGGCCGGCCTGGCCTCCTGGCTCGGTGACCCGGCCTCGGTGCGTCAGAACCTCTCCGACAACGGCGTGCCCACGAACGCCGACACGTGGTCCGACATCGGGATCGGCTCGGCGATCGCCTGGGGCGTGGCCATGCTGCTCGGGTCGATCCTCGGTGGCATCAAGGGCGAGCGCTGGCACGGTCGGTTCGTCACGGCCGCCAATGAGCGGCGCCTCGAGCGGTCCAAGGCGGACGAGCAGCCGGTGCGCCCCGCGCAACGGCTGGGCACGGATCCCACCACGGTCGACGTCCGCGACGAGCAGACCGTGATGGATGGCGAGCCCAGCGTCGAGGAGGAGCGGGAGCGACTCCGCACCGGCCGCGGCGACGTCGGTCTCTGAGGCTGGCCTCTAGGCGTCCAACGCCGACCGGAAGCTCGACACGAAGGCGGCCGCCTCTTCGGGGCCGCCGCCGTCGAGCAGGATCCGCATCAGGGCGGAGGCCACGACGACCCCGTCGGCGTCGGCCGCCGCCTCCACCGCCTGCTCGGGCGTGGAGATGCCGAAGCCGACCAGCACCGGCTTGTCGGTGACGGCCTTGGTCCGCTTGGCGATCACGCCGGCGGAGGCGGCCACGTCGACCCGCTCGCCGGTGATGCCCATGCGACTCACGGCGTAGACGAAGCCCCGGGACCGCTCGCAGATGCGGGCCAGGCGCTCGTCAGGGGTCACCGGGGCAACGAGCAGCACGGCCTCGACGCCCGCGGCAGCCGAGGCCGCCTCCCAGCTGGCCGACTCCTCCAGCGGCAGGTCGGGGATGATGGCCCCGCAGATGCCGGCAGCGGCCAACTCACCGGCGAAGCGGGCGTCGCCGGCCTTGTGCACGATGTTGTCGTAGGTCATGGCCACGAGCGGCACCCCGGCGTCGATGCCGGTCAGGTCCTCGAACAGCGACACCGGCGTGGTGCCACGAGCGAGGGCGCGTGCCGATGCGGCCTGGATGGTCGGGCCGTCCATCACCGGGTCGGAGAACGGGATGCCGACCTCGATGGCGTCGGCCCCGGCGTCGGCCATGGCCCGCAGCACCTCGCACCAGTCGGCCGACAGCCCGCCGGTGATGTAGGGCACGAGCAGCTTGCGGCCACCCTCCCGGTTCTTGCGTAGCGTCGACTCCAGGTACCCGGTCATCGCGCCAAGATCTCCCGCACCTGGGCCACGTCCTTGTCGCCCCGACCCGAGAGGTTCAGCAGCACGGTCGACCCCTCGGGGATCTCCCGGCCCGCCTCCTTGGCCACCCAGGCGATGGCGTGGGCCGACTCCAGGGCCGGGATGATGCCCTCGGTCCGGCTCAGCAACTTGAACGCCTCCAGCACCTCGGCGTCGTTCACCCACGGGTAGGTCGCACGCCCGATGGCGTGGAGGTGCGAGTGCTCGGGGCCGACGCCCGGGTAGTCGAGGCCGGCCGAGATCGACTCCGCTTCGAGGACCTGGCCGTGCTCGTCCTGCAGGAGCATCGACCGGTGGCCGTGGACCACGCCGGGCGTGCCCCGCCCGATGGCGGCACCCCCCTCGGGCTGCACGCCGACGAGCTTGGCATCGGTGTCGTCGAAGCCGGCGAAGATGCCCGCCGCGTTGGAGCCGCCGCCGACGCACGCCACCACGTAGTCGGGCACGCCGCCGATCAGCTCCTGGCACTGGGCCCGGGCCTCGTCGCCGATCACCCGCTGGAACTCCCGGACCATCCACGGGTAGGGGTGGGGGCCCATCACCGAACCGATGCAGTAGTGGGTGGTCTCCACCGTCGCCACCCAGTCGCGAAGGGCCTCGTTCACGGCGTCCTTGAGCGTGCGGCTGCCCGAGGTCACCGGGATCACCTCGGCGCCCAGCAGCTCCATGCGGAACACATTGAGCTCCTGGCGCTTGGTGTCGACCTCGCCCATGAACACCACGCAGTCGAGCCCGAAGAACGCGGCAGCGGTGGCCGAGGCCACGCCGTGCTGGCCGGCACCGGTCTCGGCGATGAACCGCTTCTTGCCCATGTGCCGGGTGAGCAGGGCCTGACCCAGCACGTTGTTGATCTTGTGTGAACCGGTGTGGTTCATCTCCTCCCGCTTGAGGAGGACCCGCACGCCGAGCCGCTCGGAGAGGTTCTTGGCCTCCATGAGCGGGGACGGCCGGTTGGCGTAGGTGCGCAGCAGGCCCTCGTACTCCGAACGGAAGCCGGGATCGGCCCACGCCGCGGTGAACGCCGCCTCCAGCTCGAGGCAGGCCGGCATGAGCGCTTCGGGCACGAACCGGCCGCCGAACTCACCGAACCGACCATCGGCGCCGGGGGTCGCCATGGGTCGCGTTGTCATCCGCCGTGCTCCATCCAGTCGAAAGGCACCGGGCCGTCGGCCATCGGTGCGTCGTCGTCCTCGTCGTCGCCGCCGCCCGCCTCCTTGGCGTTGGCGATGAACGCCCGCAGCTTCCGCGGGTCCTTCTTGCCGGGCGACGCCTCCAGCCCGCTGCAGGCATCGACGCCCCAGGGATGGACCGTGTGGATGGCGTCGGCCACGTTGTCGGGCCCGAGGCCGCCGGCCAGCATCAGTCGCAGGCCGCCGGGAACGTCTTCGGCCAGCGACCAGTCGAAGACCTGGCCCGACCCGGGCTTGGGATTGTCGACCAGCACGGCGTCGGCTCGGTAGGCCCGGGCCTGGCGCACGCCCATGTCGCCGGCGGCGAACGCCTTGAACACGACCGACACCCGCTCCTTGATCTTGTGGGTCTGCTCGGGCGACTCGTGGCCATGGAGCTGAGCGGCCCGTAGCCCGGTCTTCTGCACGATCTCGATGACCCGCTCGGGCACCTCGTCGCGGAACACGCCGACGGTGAGGATCTCCGCCGGCAGCCGCCGGACGATGTCGTTCACCAGCCGGGGGGCGACCTGCCGGGGCGAGGGAGCGAAGATGAACCCGATGGCGTCGGCCCCCATGGCCACGGCGAGCAGGGCGTCCTCCTCGCTGGTCGTGCCGCACACCTTGACGAACATCAGACTCGGAGCTCGGCCAGGGCGGCGCCGGGATCGGCGCTGGTGACGAGCGACTCGCCCACCAGGACGGCGTCGTAGCCGGCGGCGTGCAGACTGGCGGCGTCGGCCCGGTCGCGGACACCCGACTCGGCCACGGTGACGGCGCCGTCGGGCATGGCCGGCCGCAGCTTGGCGGCCAGGTCGCGGTCGACGGTGAACGTGGCCAGGTCGCGCTGGTTCACACCGATGAGCGTGGCGCCGGCAGCTACGGCCCGGTCGAGCTCGGCGGCGTCGTGGACCTCGACCAGCGCGTCGAGCCCGAGCTCGGTGGCCCATCGGTGGAACGACCGCAGCTCGTTGTCCGACAAGGCGGCCACGATGAGCAGCACGGCGTCGGCACCCATGAGGCGAGCATCGGCCACGTCCCGGGCGTCGACCGTGAAGTCCTTGCGCAGCACCGGCAGCGAGCAGGCGGCGCGGGCGGCCTGGAGGTCGGCCACCGAGCCGCCGAAGAACTCGACGTCGGTGAGCACCGACAGGC
>JAOBWJ010000136.1 GCA_025463335.1 Acidimicrobiales bacterium | reverse complement strand
CGGCCCGCCGCATCAGGTACTCGAGAACGGCGAACTCCCGCGCCGTGAGGTCGATCGGCGTGTCCCCCCGGCGGCACAGGTGCAGCGCGGGGTCGACGACGAGGTCACCGGCCTCGAGGACGGCGGGGCGCTGCGGCGACCCTCGGCGCAGAAGCGCTCGGAGGTGGGCGAGCAGGACCACGAACGAGAACGGCTTGGTCAGGTAGTCGTCGGCCCCGGTGTCGAGCGCCTCGGCCTCGTCGAGCTCGCCGTCCTTGGCCGTCAGCATCAGCACCGGCGTCCAGATCCCGGCGTCCCGCAGCTCGGCGCACACGCGGTAGCCGTTCATGCCCGGCAACATGATGTCGAGGACGATGGCGTCATAGGTCTGCTCCTTGGCGTACCACAGCCCGGTGATGCCATCGAGGGCGACGTCCACCGCGAAGCCCTCGGCCTCGATGCCCCGCCGCAGGGCCGACGCCAATCCCTTCTCGTCTTCCACCACCAAGATCCGCATCGCGCTCCGAGCGTGCCGGTCCGAACCTGAAGCCGACCTGAGCGCGGCCTGAACGTCCCTCAGGATCGCTCAGGGCTGGCTCAGCTCCCATCCTCGATGGTGGGCCTGTGCGGTCCGCCCGGACCACGCACAAAGGAGCAGTAGATGAACGCCAAGCAGAAGCTGATCGTCGTGGCCTCCACGGCCACCATGGCCCTCACCGGCCTGACCGCCGGCCTGGTCTCGATGGGCGGGACCGCCGGAGCGTCCCAGCAGCCGGCTGCCCCGCCCGCCGTGGTGGCTCAGGCCCCGTCTACCACCGCGGCGTCGCCGACCCAGGCCTCGACCCCGAGCGACCCGGCCGAGGCGCCGGGGACCGAGACGGCCGATGCCACCGAAGCGCCCGATGCCACCGACGCGCCCGAAGCCCCCGGGACCGAGGCGCCCGACAAGGCGGAGCCCGGTGACGCCAACCTGCCCGGCGGCGGCCACGCCGACCCGCCCGGCAACGTGGACCACCAGTTCCAGGGCGTGGAGTAGCAACTGAGCGATCGGTGCCGGATCCCTCCGACGGGGGGGATCCGGCATCGCGCGTGTGCGGGAGGACAGCGACCTGCCGATCCGCCTCCGGGCCGCTCGTGCGACGACCCGGAGTTGAAGGACTTCTTCGTCTCGGCCTACGCGCCGGCCACCCACCGGCCGTGGTTGGCCGACGTCCCGAACAACGTGTGATCAGGTCACGAGGAGCTTCACGGCCACGATCAGGCCGACGACGATGATCACGGCCCGCAGGATCTCGGGCGGAAGCCGCCGGCCCACGGTGGCGCCGAGCTGCCCGCCGACCACCGAACCCACGGCGAGCAGGGCCGCCGCGCCCCACGCGATGTGGGCGAAGAGGATGAACAGCACCGCGGCCACGCCGTTGACGAAGGCGGCGAGGACGTTCTTGAGGGCGTTGTGGCGTTGGAGGTCGCCGGCCAGGAAGATCGACAGCAGGGCCATGAGGATCACGCCCTGGGCAGCGCCGAAGTAGCCGCCGTAGACGCCGGTGAGGAACACGGTGACGACGAGACCGGGCCCGCCGTGGCCCGCCTCGGCTCCGGCCCGGCGGGCGGCCAGCCATTGCCGGAGCCGGGGTTGCACGGCCACCAGCACGCAGGCCACGAGGATGAGGATCGGCACCACGCTGTCGAACACCGAGCCGGGCAGGGTGAGCAGCAGGACGGCGCCGGTGATCCCTCCGAGGGTGGACGGCACGCCCAGGAACTTGATCCGCTCGCGCTGGCCAACCAGCTCCTGGCGGTAGCCGACCGCCCCGCTGATCGAGCCGGGCACCAGCCCGAGGGTGTTGGTGACGTTCGCCACGATCGGCGAATAGCCGGCGGCCAGCAGGGTCGGGAACGTGATCAGCGAACCGGAGCCGACGATCGTGTTGATGCCCCCGGCGGCGGTGCCGGCGGCCAGGATCCCGAGCGCGGTCAGCGGTGTGATGCGCCCAATCGAATCACACGCCTGTGATTTGTCACACCCCTGCGGCATCATGGAGCCATGAGTTCGCTCGAGGCAGCGGCTGAACGGCTGGCAGCGCTCCTCACCGGCTCGACCACCACGTTGGCGGACCCTTCCGGGCACAGCGACCTGGAGTTCACGGGCGCGGTGACGGTCCGGTCGCTCGAGCGCGGGGTGGCGCCGGCCGACGTGTGGGCGGTCGACGGCGGCCAGTGCCTGGTGGCCGACGCCCGCTGCATCCAGCTCCTGGCCACCCGGGCCGCTCGCGTCCGCTACGTCGGGGGCGCTTGCGTGCTGGAGGACGAGGGCGAGCTGCGGGCCACGGTGCTGGGCGGGGTCGACGACCGCATCGCCGCCCTCACCGCCCTCGGCCTCGATGCCGACGGCTCGGTCGACGTCAACCTGCTGCGCGACTACGACGAGTGGCTGGCCGTCGAGCGCTGCGTCGAGGAGGCCGACCCCGGCGCCCTGGTGCTGGTCGACGGCGACCTCCAGCCCGACTGGAGGGTGCCGTCGACCTTCCTCGCCGGTCTCCTCGAGCGGGCCGCCGAGCGAGGCGTGGTCCTGGCCGGCATCACCAAACACTCGTCGCTGGCCCGGGGCGGCGCCCCGCTGCTCGGCTGGCTCGAACGCGAGGCGGAGACGCTGCTCGGGCCCCGGGCCATGTGGTGGACGCCGGTCGCCCGCACCCGGTCCGACGTCGGCGGCGTGCAGGTGGTGGCCGCCCGCCTCGACCCCGATGCCCGCTACTCGTTCCGGGTCGACCTGCCACTGGGCATCGATCCCGAGCCGACGCTCGGGGCCCTGTCGGCGCTGTGCGACGACGCCGCCTTCCCGGGCTACCCCTATCCCCTCTCGGTGGCCGACCGGCTGGCCGCCTGCCCGGGCTGGCTGCGGGCCGACCTGCGCCACCGGCTCGACGACCTGTTCGACACCGCGGGGGTCCCCCTCGAGGTCCGGGAGCGGGCGTTCGCCGACCGCCACGACCTGATGGAACGAGCGTGATCCCATGACCCTGGACACCAAGGGCCGGCTGTTCGGCAAGAACGTGCTCGATGGCGTGTTCCGGGCCGCGCCCGACGAGGACCTGTTCCTCGGTGAGCTGCTGGTCGCCGTCGACGAGCAGACCGGGCGCCGCTACCTGTTCCGGGTGGTCGATGTGTCCTACGGCTCCGAGCACCGCGAGCCCGGTTGGGCCGAGCGGGTGGCCGGCACCATGCTGGCCGACGACGCCCGGGGCGAGGCCGGCGCCCACCCGCTGCACGAGCAGGGCCGCCGCACCTACCGGGTGGCCGACTGTCGCTGCCTGGGCTACCTGACCCCGCCCGACGAGGCTGGCCGACAGGAGTTCCGCAAGCCCAAGAGCCTGCCTACCCAGTTCTCCCGGGTGCTGGCGCCCGAGGCGGCCGACTTCGAGTTCCTGCGCACCAAGATGGGCGACCTGCCGGTCGGGAAGCTGCGCTCGGGCGAGACGGTGGTCGACTTCACGGTCGGCATCCCCGGCCACAGCCTGGCCATGCACGTGGGCATCTTCGCCACCACCGGCATGGGCAAGTCGAACCTCATGAAGGTCCTGGCCGGCGGGGTCATGCAGGCGGCCGGGCGCTATGGCTTGCTGATCGTCGACCCCCACGGTGAGTACCGCACCGAGCTTCCCCGCCACCCGTGGGCCGGTGAGCGGCTGCGCACCTACGCCGCCCGCCCGCTGCCCAACACCTCGACGTTGCGCCTCAGCCTGGCCGATCTCACCGTCGACGACCTGCGCACCGCCTACGACTGGAGCCGACCTCAGGAGGAGGCCCTGTTCGAGCTCGAGCGCCACTACGGGGGCGACGGGCTCCAGTGGCTGCTGCAGTTCGCCCAGCTCGACCAGCTGCCCGAGTTCCGGGAGCTCGAGCTGAACGGGCGGGTGGCGCTGAACACGTTGCAGGTCGTGCACCGGCGGGCCCGGCGCATCGTCGACCTCAAATGCGTCTCGGCCGACCCGAACGTGTCGGTCGGCGGCGCCGTGCTGCGCGACCTCGAGGAGGGTCGCGTCGTCCTCGTCGACGTCAGCGGGCTGGGCTCCACCGAGGAGGTGCTGGTGGCGTCGTTCCTGGCCCGCAAGATCCTCGAGCGGTGGTCGGCCGCCTACCTCGACGACCCCGAGCGCCACGAGCAGCTCCCGGTGGTGGCCATGGTCCTCGAAGAGGCCCAGCGGGTGCTGTCGAAGGGCAGCGACCGAGAGTCGAACGTGTTCCCCCGCATCGCCCGCGAGGGGCGCAAGTTCAAGGTCGGGCTGTGCGCCATCACCCAGCAGCCCAAGCTGCTCGACGACGAGCTGCTGTCGCAGTTCAACACGTTCTTCGTGCTCGGCCTGGCCGACGAGAAGGACCGCAACATCCTGCGGGGCAGCTCCAAGCAGGACCTGTCGGC
>JAOBWJ010000120.1 GCA_025463335.1 Acidimicrobiales bacterium | reverse complement strand
CCGGCGCAGAAGGCCTTGTCCCCGGCGCCGGTGAGCACCAGCACCCCGGCCGAGTCGTCGTCGTTGAACCGGCGCACGCCGTCCCACAGGCCGTCGCGCACGCCCTGGTTCAGGGCGTTACGGGCTTCCGGTCGGTCGATGGTGAGCCAGGCCACACCGTCGACGACCTCGTAGGTGACGTCACTCATCCACCACCGCCAACACCTGGCCGGACTCGACCTGGTCGCCCACCGCCACTCGGACGTCGGTCACCGAGCCGTCGGACGGGCTCTGCACGCTGTGCTCCATCTTCATGGCCTCGAGCACGACGAGCGTCTGGCCCCGGCGCACCGACTCGCCCGGTTCGACGAGGACCCGGACCACCGACCCGGGCAGCGGGGCCAGCAGCGAGCCGGCGGCCACGGCGGCGTCGGGGAGCGGGAAGCGCGGGACGGCTCGCAGCGTCGAGGCCCCGTCGGCGTCGTCGACGTAGGTGTCGTCGCCCACCCGCTCGACGGCGATGCGGCGCCGCACCCCCTCGATGGTGACGTCGACACCGTTGGGCTCGGCCGACCACACCCGCACCCCGCCGAGCCCCTCCACCTCGACTCCGTCGCCGGTGTAGCGGTAGCGGATCTCGATGCCGTCGTAGGAGGCCACCTGGGGGATGGCGGGCACGTTGCGCCAGCCGGCCGGGACGTGGGGTTGCACCGGCGCCGACTGCCGGCGCTCGGCGGCGGCGGCCAGGGCGGCGGCGACCGCATGCCGGAGCCGCACGTCGTCGGGCACCTCGACGTGCGCCAGGTCGTGGCGGTCGAGGAAGCCGGTGTCGGTGTTGCCGGCCTGGAACTCGGGGTGGCGCAGCACCCGCACCAGCAGCTCGCGGTTGGTGGGCACGCCGTGGATCCGGGCGTCGGTGAGGGCCTCGGCCAGTCGACCGACGGCCTGCTCCCGGGTATCGCCCGAGGCGATGACCTTGGCCAACATGGCGTCGTAGAAGGTCGACACCGTCGAGCCGGCCTCGTAGCCGGTGTCGACCCGCACGTCGCCGGGCACGTCGAACCGGTGGATGCGCCCGCTGGCCGGGACGAAGCCGGCGGCCACGTCCTCGGCGTAGAGGCGAGCCTCGATGGCATGCCCGCGAAGCGGCGGCGGGAGGGGGAGGGGCTCACCCCGGGCCACCCGCAGCTGGAGCTCGACCAGGTCGAGCCCGGTGACCAGCTCGGTGACGGGGTGCTCGACCTGGAGACGGGTGTTGACCTCGAGGAAGAAGAACTCCCCCTGCTGGTCCATGACGAACTCGACGGTGCCGGCGCCGACGTAGCCGAGGGCTTCGGCCGCCTTCACCGCCGCCGCGCCGAGGGCGGCCCGGCGCTCGTCGTCGACCGCCGGGGACGGGGCCTCCTCGATGATCTTCTGGTAGCGGCGCTGGATCGAGCACTCGCGCTCGTACAGGTGGATCACCGTGCCGTGCGTGTCCCCGAAGATCTGGACCTCGACGTGGCGGGGATCTTCGACGTAGCGCTCGAGGAACACCGTGCCGTCGCCGAAGGCGGCCGCCGCCTCCCGCTGGGCCGACGCCACGGCGTCGGCCAGCTCGCCCGGCGAGCGGACCACCCGCATGCCCCGCCCCCCACCGCCGAAGGCGGCTTTCACCAGCACGGGGAAGCCGACGTCGGGCAGCGCTTCGCCGTCGGTGACGGTCGCGCCGGGAAGGATGGGGACGCCGGCCGCCGCCATGAGCTCCTTGGCCGCGATCTTCGAGCCCATGGCCTCGATGGCCTCGGGAGAGGGGCCGACGAACGTGATGCCGGCCGCCGCGCAGGCCCGGGCGAAGGCGGCGTTCTCGGACAGGAAGCCGTAGCCGGGGTGGATGGCGTCGGACCCGGTGGACCTCGCCGCGGCCAGGACGGCGCCGATGTCGAGGTAGGTCTCCGCGGGCGTGGTGCCGGGCAGCCGCACGGCGAGATCGGCGTCGCCGACGTGGGGCGCGTGCTCGTCGGCGTCGGAGAACACGGCCACCGTGCCGATGCCCATGGCCCGGGCGGTGCGGAAGACCCGACGGGCGATCTCCCCCCGGTTGGCAACGAGTAGGCGTTTCACATGCGGAACACGCCGAAGCCCCGGCGGCCCTCGATGGTCTGGCCGTGGGCCGCCGACAGGGCGATGCCGAGCACGGTGCGCGTGTCGCGGGGATCGATGATCCCGTCGTCGTAGAGCTTGCCGGTCATGAACAAAGCCTTCGACTCCCGCTCGATCTGCTCCTCGACCCCCTGGCGTTGCGCGGCGTCGGCCTCCTCGTCGAACAGCGTGCCGGCCGCCTCAGCGCCCTGGCGGGCCACGATCGAGAGCACGCCGGCCAGTTGCTGGGGGCCCATGACGGCGACGCGGGCGTTGGGCCAGGTGAACAGGAAGCGGGGACCGAAGGCCCGACCGCACATGCCGTAGTTGCCGGCGCCGTAGGAGGCTCCCATGATCACCGTGAAGTGGGGGACCGCCGAGTTGGCCACGGCGTTGATCATCTTGGCGCCGTCCTTGACCATGCCCGCCTGCTCGTAGTCCTTGCCGACCATGTAGCCGGTGGTGTTCTGGAGGAACACCAGCGGGGTGTCGGTCTGGTTGGCCAGGAGGATGAACTCGGTGGCCTTCTTCGACTCGTCGTTGAACAGCACGCCCTGGGCGTTGGCCAGGATGCCGACCGGGTAGCCGTGGATCGACGCCCAGCCGGTCACCAGGCTGGTGCCGTAGAGCGGCTTGTACTCGTCGAAGCGCGACCCGTCGGCGACCCGGGCGATGACCTCCCGGGGATCGAACGGGATGCGCAGGTCGGCCGAGGCGATGCCGAGCAGCTCGTCGGGGTCGTGCACCGGCTCGTCGGCCGGCTTCGAGGGACCGGGGCCGAGCTTGCGCCAATTGAGGTCGGCCACGATCTGGCGGCCGATGCGGATGCAGTCGATCTCGTCGACGGCGAAGTAGTCGGACACACCCGAGATCCTCGAGTGCATCTCGGCGCCACCGAGCTCCTCGTCGTCGGACTCCTCGCCGGTGGCCATCTTCACCAGCGGCGGGCCACCCAGGAACACCTTGGCCCGCTGGTCGACGAGCACGGCGTGGTCGCACATGCCGGGCACGTAGGCGCCGCCGGCCGTCGAGCTGCCGAACACCAGGGCGATGGTCGGGATGCCGAGCGCCGAGAGCTGGGTCAGCTCCCGGAAGATGTTGCCGGCGGGGATGAACAGGTCGGCCTGGGTGGGCAGGTCGGCGCCGCCGGACTCGACCAGGTTGATGACCGGCAAGCGGTTGGCCCTGGCGATCTCGAAGGCCCGCAGGTTCTTCTTGAGCGTGACCGGGTTCATCGTGCCGCCCCGCACGGTCGGCTCGTGGCCGATGATCAGGCACTCGACGCCGGACACCACACCCACGCCGGTGACGATCGAGGCCCCCACGTGGTAGCCGGTGCCCCACGCGGCGACGGGCGAAAGCTCGAGGAAGGCGGTGTCTGGATCGAGGAGCAGCTCGATGCGCTCGCGCACCAGCAGCTTGCCCCGCGCCCGGTGTCGAGCCACGTAGCGCTCGCCGCCCCCGGCGCAGGCCAGGGCGAGCTGCTCGTCGTGCTCGGCCAGGAGGTCGAGCAGGGCGCGTCGGTTCGACTGGTACGTGTCGCTCGCCGTGTCGATCGACGAATGGAGCACGGGCACGGCCGGACAGTAACCGAGCGTTCACGTGACTTCCCAGACCTGGTACCTCTGTTGGCCTAGCCTCGGCCCTGACACGGAACGGGGGGCCTGACGTGTTCGTACCGTTGACCATCGGCGACTTCCTGCGCCGAGCCGCTGCCGTCCACGGCGACCGGCCGGGCGTAATCGACGAGCCCGACCCGCCCGGCGGTGGGCTCGGCACGGTCACGTACCAGCGCATGCACGACCTGGCCCGAGCACAGGCGGCCCGGCTCGACGAGCTGGGCCTCCCCCGGGGCGCGCGTGTGGCGGTGGTGAGCCAGAACTCGGCCCGGCTGCTCACCTCGTTCTACGGCGTGGGCGGCTTCGGCCGGGTGCTGGTGCCGATCAACTTCCGCCTGAGCCCCGACGAGGTCGGCTACATCGTCGAGCACAGCGGCGCCTCGATGCTGCTCATGGATCCCGAGGTGGCGGACGCCTGCAAGGGCGTGGACGTGCCCCACCAGATCGTGCTCGGCACCGAGTCGGACGGTGAGCTCTACCTCGAGGGGGTCGAGCCGGCGCATTGGGAGCCCGACGAGAACGCCACCGCCACCATCAACTACACCAGCGGGACGACGGCCCGGCCCAAGGGCGTGCAGCTCACCCACCGCAGCCTGTGGCTGAACGCGGCGACGTTCGGCTGGCACGTGGGGATCGGCGAGCGCGACGTGTACCTCCACACCCTGCCGATGTTCCATGCCAACGGCTGGGGCATGCCGTTCGCCGTGGCCGGCATGGGCGTCCCCCAGGTCGTCTTGCGCAAGGTCGACGGCGCCGAGATCCTGCGTCGGGTCGACGAGCACGGCGTCACCCTGCTGTGTGGTGCCCCGGCGGTGGTGCAGGCCGTGCTCGACGCCGCCGCCACCTGGGACGGGCCGATCCCGGGTGCCGGCCGCACCCGGGTGGTGGTGGCCGGGGCGCCGCCGCCGACCCGCACCATCGAGCAGGTCGAGACCGTGCTGGGCTGGGAGTTCATCCAGATCTACGGGCTCACCGAGACGTCACCCTTGCTCACCATCCATCGGAGCCGGCCCGAGTACGACGAGCTGTCGAGTGCCGATCGGGCCGCGCTCCTCGGCAAGGCCGGCACGCCCGCGATCGGCGTGCAGCTCAAGGTCGACGAGCACGGCGAGGTCCTGGCCCGGTCGAACGTGGTGCTGGAGGGCTACTGGGCCCAGCCCGAGGCCACGGCCGCGGCCCTGAGCGACGGCTGGTTCCACACCGGCGACGGCGGCGGCCTCGACGACCAGGCCCGGCTCACCATCAACGACCGCAAGAAGGACGTGATCATCTCGGGCGGCGAGAACGTGTCGTCGATCGAGGTGGAGGACGCCCTGTTCTCCCACCCCGACGTGGCCGAGGTGGCGGTGATCGGCGTGCCCCACGAGAAGTGGGGCGAGACGGTGATGGCGCTGGTGGTGCTGACGCCCGGCGCCACAGCCGGCGAGGCGGAGCTCATCGCCTGGTGCCGCGAGCGGCTGGCGCACTACAAGTGCCCCACCGCGGTCGAGGTGCGTGACGAGCTGGCCCGAACCGCCACCGGCAAGCTGCAGAAGTTCAAGCTCCGCGCCCCCTACTGGGAGGGCCGGGAGCGCCAGGTCAACTAGAGAGGGCGAGCGGATCGGCGGCACGTGCGGCCCAGGGATCGCCCCCTCTTGTGGGGGGCGAAAGGCAAAGCCGCT
>JAOBWJ010000085.1 GCA_025463335.1 Acidimicrobiales bacterium | reverse complement strand
CACGTCGGCCACGACGCCGAGCCCGAGCTCGTCGATGATCCGGTCGACCGGCCAGGGCGCGCTGCCGCGCCCGTGGCGGCGGTGGACCGACGCCGCCATCTGGATGTTCTCCCGCACCGTCAGCGAGCCGAACAGCTCCAGCCGCTGGAACGTGCGGGCCAGGCCGAGCCGAGCCCGCTCGTAGGGCCGGAGGCCGGAGATGTCGCGACCGTCGAGCACGACGTGGCCGCCGGTCGGCGCCTGGAGGCCGGTGATGACGTTGAACAGCGTCGTCTTGCCGGCGCCGTTGGGGCCGATGAGCCCGGTGATGCGCCCGGCCTCGACGCCGAGGCGCAGCTCGTCGACGGCGACGTGGCCGCCAAAGCGCACGGTGACGTCGCGGACCTCAAGGAGCGCCATGGGCCACCTTGGGGAGCCCGAGGGCGCGGTCGAGCTCGGCGATGTCCTCGGGCCGGTAGGGCCCGTCGAGGCCCAGCCACTCGAGGGTCGGGCGGGGTTCCTCGGGGCGCGACCGTGGCAGGCGGGCCAGCGCCGGTGCGGCCACGACCACCACCAGGGTGAGCACGACCCAGCTCCAGTTGTCGAGCACGTCGCCCAACCGCAGGCCGTAGAGCACGGCGACAGACGCGAGGAGGCCGGCGAGGAGCCGCGGCCGCCGCGCCACCGGCTCCCACCGGGGGCGGAGGTGGGAAACGATGAAGCCGTTGGGGTCGCGGCCCACGCCGATGGCGGCGAACGCCACCGTGATCGAGGTGAGCTGGGTGAGGGTCGGGAACAGGTTGGCCAGCGACGGGCCGCCCAGGAAGAAGCCGGCGAACACCGGGGCCCCGACGGTGCCGACGCCGGCGACCACCATGGCCAGGAGGATGGTGATGCCGCTGAACAGCTCGAAGCGGCTGGCCGCCACCGACTGCAGGCCCATGCCGTAGAGGGCACCCCCCAGCCCGGCGAGGCCCGCCGACAGCGCGAACACCCCGAGGGTCGCGGCCCGCACGTTCATGCCCAGGGTGGCGCACGCCGCCGGGCTGTCCCGCATGGCCAGCAGACCCCGGCCGGCATCGCTGCGCCGCACGCCGACGACGAGCAGGAGGCCGAGGGCGAACACGACCGCCCCGGCGATGAAGAACGCCTGGTCGCCGGCGAGGTCGACGGGGCCGAGCCGCGGCCGGGCGATGTCGAGCGAGCCGTCGCGGAAGAGGCTGACCTGGTGTCCGAGCACGGTGAACGCCGGGAGGTTGAAGATCCACCGGTCGAGGGCGACGGCGAACGCGGCGGTCGACAGGGCGAGGTAGATGCCGGAGAGGCGGAGGGCGGGCAGGGCCACCACCACCCCGACGCCGGCGGTCACCACGGCGGCGGCCACCAGGGCGAGCGGGTTGCCGCCGGCGCCGAGGTGGGCCACGACCACGGCACCGATGCCGCCGAACCCGAGCTGGCACAGCGAGATGCGCCCGGCGTAGCCCACGAGGGGCACGAACGAGAGGCCGATGAGGGCGAGGCCCCACACCTTGGTGCTGTTGAACAGGTCGCCGGCGGCGAGGACCTCCGACAGCATCGCCGTGCCGACCACGACGGCCGCGGCCAGGACCAGGGCGCCCCGCCACGTGGGGCAGCTCGACAGCTCGCGGGTGCGCAGCAGGCGGGCACCCCGGAGCCGGGCGGTGGGCAGGGCGAGCAGGGCGGCGAACAGGATGACGACCGGGATGGCGGCGACGAAGCCCCGGAGGTACTGCTGGCCCACCCCGATCCTCGGCAGGTAGCCCACCCCGTAGTCGTTGGCCAGCCCGAGCACGAGGGCGCCCACGAACGTCATCGGCAGGCTGCGCAGGCGGCCGATCACGGCGGCGGCGTAGGCGTTGACGATGAGCAGGGTGAGCGGCAGCGGGCTGAGGCTGAGCTTGGGCGCCACGAGGATGCCGGCCAGGGCCGCCAGCGCCGAGCCGGTGAGCCACGCCACCCGGGCGTTCACCACCGCGCGCGACCCGTTGCGGACGGCGAGGGCCGGGTCGTCGACCGTGGCCCGCATGGCCACGCCCACGCGCGTCCGGTAGAGGAGGATGCGGAGGCCGGCGGCGACGAGCCCGGCCAGCACCAGCACGGTGAGGTCGTTCCAGGAGACCCGAACGACGCCCCACACCAGGACCCGGCCCGACCACAGCGGTGTCACCGTCCGGAACTGGCCCGGGTCCCACGCCCACAGGGCCAGCGCCACCAGGCCGAGGGCCACGGCCACGGTGACCACGAGCTTGGTGACCTCGGTCGTGCCGTGCAGCCGGCGCATGACGGCGCGCTCGAGCCCCAGCCCGAGCAGCGGGGCGAGCACGAGCACGACCACGGCGAACGCCAGGACGGTGGGCACGTCCCACTGGGTGCGGAGCTGCCAGTAGGCGAAGGCGGCGATCATGCCGACCGCACCGTGGGCGAAGTTGAAGACGCCCGTGGTCGTGTAGGTCAGCGTGAGGCCGCTGGCGGTGATGGCGTAGATGCCAGCCGTCGTGAGGCCGCTGATGGAGTAGACGACGAACTCGCGCACGTCAGGTGATGACGCCCCCGTTGACGGGGATGACCTGGCCGGTGATCCACTCGGCCTCGTCGGACGCGAGGAACGCCGTCATGGCCCCGATGTCGCGGGGCTTGCCCCACCGGGGGATGGCGTTCTGCGAGGGGTCGGCCGGCACGCCCTCCATGGGGCCCAGGGCCAGGGCGTTACACGTCACCCCCAGCGGCCCGACCTCGTGCGCCAGGTGCTTCATGAGACCGATGGCGCCGGCCTTGGCCGCCCCGTAGAGCGACACCCGGATCGGCGCGCCGACCCGGCCGGCCTCCGAGCTGATCGTGATCACCCGGCCCCAGCCCCGCTCGCACATGCCGGAGACGGTGGCGTGGGTGCAGTTCATGACCCCGTAGAGGTTGAGGTCGACGAAGCGTCGCCACAGCTCGGGGTCGGAGTCCTTGAAGTCGACCTGGGGGAACCCGGCGGTCGGGATGCCGGCGTTGTTGACCAGCACGTCGACCGGGCCCACGGTCGCCACCCCGGCGCGCACGGCGTCGAGGTCGGTCACGTCGAACGGCACCGCCTTGCCGCCCACCTGGGCGGCGACGGCCTCGGCCCGGTCCTCGAACAGGTCGTTGACCCACACCGTGGCGCCCTGCTCGGCCAGCACGGTGGCGATGCCGGCGCCCACGCCCTGGCCGGCGCCGGTCACCAGCGCCACCCGCCCGGAGAGATCGAGCACCTCAGCCGCCCAACATGGAGGCCATGAGCCGGCGGCCCGACTCCATGCCGCTCACCTTGCCGAGGGCGTAGTCGACCTCCGGGTAGGTGACCGGCGCCGGCGTCTCGGGGGTGACCAGCGAGGCCAGCTCGGGCCCGACCCGCTCGGCGTGGGGCCGCAGCGCGGCGAGGTCGAAGCCGTAGACGGCGGCCGTCGTCTCGCTGGTCATGAGCCGGATCTCGTCGGCCGTGCAGCCGTTGCACGCGTCGAGGAGGGCGGCCTGCGAGTGGGGCCACGTGCCCTCGATGTGGGGGTAGTCGGCGCCCCACAGGATCCGGTCGACGCCGATGCGGTCGCGGATGGCGCACTCGGCCCGGCTCATGAACGAGGCGCCCACGTAGCAGTTTCGGGCCCAGTAGCCGCTGGGCGAGAGCGACAGATGGTCGGTGATGCCCCGCTCGAACGGCGAGTGGTACTGCTCGTCGAGCCGCTCGAGCATGGAGGGGATCCAGTCGGCGCCCTGCTCGGTGAACACCACCCGCAGGTCGGGGAAGCGCTCGAACACGCCGCCGAAGATCAGCTCCCACAGCGGGCGCCGGGCCCACCACATGAACTCGACCTTGGTGACCCACATGGCGTGGGGGCCGTAGCCCTCCCACGGGGTGCCGCCGGAGTGGAAGGTGACCGGCAGCCCGGTCTCCACGCACGCCGCCCACAGCGGGTCGAACCGCGGGTCGTGGTAGGAGGCCAGGCCCAGGTCGCCGGTCGGCAGCATCACGCTGGCCAGCCCGGCCTGCTTGATCCAGTGCACGTCGCGCACGGCGGCGTCGATGTCGTGGGGCTGGACGATGGCCACGCCGGCCCGCCGGCCCGGGAGCCGGCCGCAGAAGTCGGCCAGCCACCGGTTGAAGATCCGGGCACCGGCCTGGCGCAGCTCGGGGGTCGAGTCGGGGAACGGGAAGGCAGCGCCCCACGGGGGCTCGTTGCTGTTCTGGAAGTCCGCGAACAGCACCTCGGCCACGATGCCCTCGCCCTCGAGCTCGCGGTTGCGGACGTCGGAGTCGTGGACGCCGAGGAGGCCGCCGCGGGCGATGGCCTCCTGGCCGGTGTAGGCGTCGACCATGGCCTCGCCGAAGAGGGCGTGCACCAGCTCGCCGTCGTCGGGCAGGTCCATCGAGCGGTTGCGCTCCACCCGCCACGCCTCGCGGGCGACGACGAAGCCGTCGAACTCGTCGAGCCGGTCGGCCTCGACGTAGGGCCGGAAGTCGGCGACCGGGGGGCCGGCGTGGCCGTCGGCCGAGATCAGGATGAGACGTTCGGACATCGGATCTCCTAGCTCTCGACGAAGCGCTCGACGCCCCGCCAGTAGTCGGGCACGTCATCGGCGCTCATGATCGTTTGGATGCCGTCGATCTCGGGCGGCAGGTGGCCGTCGTCCTCGGCGAAGCCGTACTCCCGGGCCAGCCGGCTCGACCAGTACGAGCCGCCCGACTTGGCCA